>JBGCDT010000001.1:0-6920 GCA_045105695.1 Saprospiraceae bacterium
CCCCGCGATGAAAGCTCCATTTGATACGCTGGCCCGGAAATTAAGAGAAATGAACGGTGATCGCACGCTCTTGTTCGTAGTCAACCATGGCAACTGGGGCGATGCCCTAATCCGCGAAGGCGCCGAGGCTTTCCTCAAGCACTACGGGTTCAACTATGTCTCGGTGCACTCGAACCAGTTGATGGATGGCAAAATCACGGTGGCAGACTCCAAGCGCCTGACAGGAGGAGAAGACCCTCTGAAATTGATATATACCCAACGCTGGATCGATGCTTTCCGCCAGCCCTGGGAAGCTTACGCCCTCAGTAGAAGAACACAAAATACACCCGTAGAAGGAGACCGACCAATGCACTACCGATTCTCCTACCCTCCTTCCGAAGCAGAGAACAATCCAGAAAACTAGAATGATCAAATCGCTACGATGGGGCAAGATTCGGAAAGTGTGAAAGTCTGGTGGATGAAATAGATAGGGAGAGAGGTGGACAGGCTAGGGGTAGACAGGTTACCTGTTTTCCGTGTCCTGTATGTCCCTCATCAAAAAGACATAAACAATAATTTTTTCAAACATTAAATTAGTAAAAATGAAAAAACATTACACTCTAAAACAAGCCGCTGTCTGGTTTGTATTTGTATTGTTAGGATTACAGAGTTTCCAGGCGAATGCTCAATCCCAGCAGTATCTACACTTTGACAGAGATGACGATTTTGTAGAAATACCAGAAGCATCGCAATACATTGCCGGAGCTAATGGTGTATCCCTCACTGGTTGGTTCTGGTGCGATGAATTAAACTATGGCCAAGGAATGTTCGGTTTCAGAAATGGAGGAACAGGTGATGGCGAGATGTATATGATTCAACTAGGAGATGGTCTTTTGGAAAATCGTTATATAACATCCACTGCTTTTTCAGAATACGTTAGTCCTAGTTTTACCGTACTTCCAGAAACCTGGCAACACTATGCCTGGGTTTTCACAGGATCAGAAGTACAGCTCTTTTTGGATGGTGATCTCGTTGGTTCAAGTCCTTCTTCTAGTGGTCCTATCACAAGTATGGATACTCCATTTGCAATTGGTCAATTAATTAGTCCTTGGGATTTTTACTATGGTGGACGAATTGATGAAGTTTCTGTATGGAGTAAAGCCTTGACGGAAGGAGAAATTGAAGATATGATTGCTAATGAATTAAATGGAGACGAAGCAAATTTAGAACTCTATTACAAATTCAACCAAGGCGTACCTGGAGAAGACAACACTTCAATTACAAAGTTAGTTTCTGAAGTTGGAAACGGAGAACGTGACGGAGACCTGATGAATTTTGCTTTGACTGGAGAGGATTCCAACTTCGGTGGAGAGCTTGATAATAGCTTCCAAGCGATCACTTTCCCACTCATTGGTGATAAACTAACAACGGATGATCCTTTCACTTTGAACGCAAGTGCGAGTTCTGGTTTAGCGATTGAATATAGTATTCTATCAGGCCCAGCGAGTATTAGTGGAACCGAAATAACATTGGACGGAGTTGTCGGAGAAGTAGTGGTAAGAGCTAGCCAACCTGGAGATGGAACGTTTAATGCTGCTGAAGAAATTGATGTCGCTTTTATGGTTTTAGATCCTACGACTTTTGTTCCTGATTCAGAGGCTAGAAGCCCACTGGCAGGTAAGGAAGTTTGGGTTCCTGAATTAGGACCAATTCAGTTGGCCTCTATTACGAACATTGGATCTCCCGGTTTATTCAATGTAGATAATGTTGTTTTTGAAATTGATGGAACAGAAGTAGAAGCAAAAGACTGGGGTAACAATCACTATACAGGTTGGTGGACTCCTCCGGCTTATGGCAATTACACCATGAAAATTATTGCGACTAACAACTACGGTTCTTCCAGTACTCTCGATGTTCCTTTTGAAGTCGTAGACAACATGTCAGACATTTCGGCAAACGCAGCTACTGAAGTTCACTTAGACATTAACAATGGCGAAGAAATCGTAACCGCGGAACTCCCTTGTTACATGGGGTCATTTGACAACATCATTGCGAACTTGGACATTGGTTGCCCTACAGGTGGTTGTGATCCTTGGGATCGTGTATCAGGTGTAGAAGTGAAAGGACATAATGGCGAATGGTATGAAATCATTCGATACATCACTCCTTATGGACTAGCTTGTAATCACAATGTTGACCTGACTGATTTCATGTCTTTGTTACAAGGAAAAGTTGATTTCAGATTCTATTTGGGTACACAAGGAAATGGATTCCTTTACACTTTAGATTTTGATTATAACGGAGGCGCACCTGAGTATAACTATAGCAGTGTAGACAAGCTTTGGTACGAAACACTGGACTTTGGAAATCCTACAGACCTACAACCTGCTCAGACCCAGACGGCTAATTACTCTAGTAATGTCTTAGCATCTAAAATCAAGTTGGTTGCTACTGGCCACGGCTGGGGAGACAACAATACAGACAATGCAGCGGAGTTCAATGAGAACACCCATCAGATTCGCATCAACGGAACAGAGGAAACTTTCGATCACCACAACTGGTTAGATTGCGATCCAAATCCTGATGGTTGTAATGATCAGTTTGGTACTTGGTATTTTGACCGTGCCGGTTGGTGTCCTGGGGCAATTGCTCCTTGGTTTGATTTTGATATGACTGCTTTTGTTGGAAACAGCGATGTTACGATTGACTATATCTTAGATGAAGATTACGTTGACCTTTGTCATGCAAATAATCCAAACTGTGTATCAGGTGTTACCTGTGACAACTGCGATGATGGTTTCAATCCACATTTGATTACCGCTTCTTATTTAATCAGTTTGGGTGATAATCCGATCAATGAATCTTCAGTAAGTGATGTTGAAGAGTTACCAGAAGTAGCTTTTGATGTTTATCCAAATCCATCTTCAGGGATGTTTACCGTAGAATTCGAAGCGGATATGACTGTTGATAATATTCGTGTAATGAACAGCTTGGGGCAGATTGTAAGAACCTTTAACCAAGAACGTAATACTACTGTTATGATTCTTCACTTAGAAGATTTGGCTAATGGTATTTACTTTATTGAAATGAATACGAACAAAGGAACTGGAATGAAGAAAGTGGTGATTGAGTAATTTGTAATTTAATTACCTGTCTAATTGAAAAGCCAGTACGCAGTTTGATTGCGTACTGGCTTTTCTTATTTTGAATTATTCGGTTTAGAAAAACATCTCCCTAGTTACTCGTTTTAAAATCGATCAAATAAGGCTCCAGTCGAATCCCGTCTAAATTCCGAAAACCAAAATTCACATAAACCTGATACCTCTTTCCTCCGACCAAATCCACTGCAATGGTTACAGACTTCTTATCTTCTGAAAAGCCAATTACCTTTTCAATCGGCAATCTGCACTTCTCCCCTTCTGGTCCAAATTCAAAGTTGGTAAATTTATCCATCGGCATATTGAAATGAATGGTAATTTCTTTGGTATTTGGATCTACCTTTTTCTCACCGTTATCAAAAGGGCTGATACCCATAACCTGTGGTTGATTCGCTTCATAGATTTTTATCAACTCAGACATTGGTTTTGAAAAGTAACCTGTTTGATCTACAAAGTCCTGCATATCTTTTGGGTCATAAAAAGAAAGCTTCATGAGTTCTTTAATTGCTTTGCCTTTATCCTCCGCCTTTTCGTAGTACTTTTCACTGATGGCATAGCCGATGTAATAACCTAGATCGCGCGTATTAAATTCGTTGTTAAAATTGTTGTACAACCAGTTCATGTAGTAAGGTGATAACAATTCTTTTACAAATCGGGCTTGTACCTTTTCATCGTTTGCTTTTCCATAATGAATAGCAGGTACTGGCGACTCTTCACCAGTTGCAATAACAGTTACGAACTCTGCGATTCCCTCGTAAACACATTGCGAAAGCAACTCGTGGCCACCTTGTGTTTTTTGCTGGGTGTGGACATACTCATGTACATTTAAAAAAGTAATGTCTTTGATTGGGTTGCTGTCAAAATAAGTTCTCAGGTTTTTCCGCAACCAGTCGGGAAGCTCCTCTGTCACTGCTCTTTCATCAGCCATGGCTATTTCTGCTCCGATCAAAACCATTCCGTCAAGCGTTGTTCCTCCAGAGCGCAGCGCACCTATGGTAAAGTAAATATTACTGGGTTTCAAATCAGGGTACAGCTTTTTTAATTTATTGACACCAACCTCAATTTCTTTCGCATACCTTTCTGCCTGCAAAGTATTAGAGCGAATAGAAGCCCAGAACTTTGGATAAGTATTTATAGCATGAATATAATCATCGGCGGTATACCCTTTTCGTTTGCGGAAAGCTTTGAGACCTGGGGAAGCTTTATCCAGATATAATTCCTTTATGTAAGTGTATTGTTGGATGGAATCAGAAGTAGTTAATATCTTGTCATAAGCGTTCCAGAAATTTTCGATATCGTAAGTGATGTAATTTGACTCATCGTCAGTTCCAAATATCTTTTTCAAAGGCGACATCACACTAAAAGCGAGAACTAAACTCAAGCCTAAAGCGATAAACAATCTAGGCGAAGTACTTTGCTTCACGTCAGAAGTTTGTCCAAAAAGTCTTTTTATTCGATTCATAGTTTTATGTTTTGGATTAGAAAATGAAAGACCTAACTGGGGTAATTCTGTGTTTCCGAAAGTTGCCACTTGGACTAAAGCCTGCGCATAAGACAATGGATCAGTGGTATAGCTTACGGCTTGGTCGTCGCAACAATGTTCTCGCTCTTCATCTATTCGATTGGATATCCACCACATTACTGGATGGTAGTATAACAAAGTTTGCACGAGGCTCTGTAAAAACTTCACGAGGTAATCCTGCCGAACGATATGTGAAATTTCGTGTGCTAGAATGGCTTCTAATTCTTTTGGCGAAAGCTGTGTATGAATAGCCAATGGTAAATAGATCACGGGCTTCCACCAGCCTATCGTAAATGGGGATTCTACTTTTTCGGACTGGAGTAACTTTATACTTTTGTTGTATTGAAAAGCTGAGGCGATGGACTGAACCGTATTATTTATAGACTCTGGCAAGGCAATAGAACTGTTCCTGATTTTCCTCAAAAAATACTGCCCCGCAAACATTCGTAACAATGCTATTACAAATCCCAAAAGCCATAGGTATGACAGAAAAGAAAGTTGAAAAACATTGTTCGTATCCTCTTCTTCTATTGGCATATTATACACTTCCTCCAAAGTCAAAGGAGCGGTATAGGGTTTTACGTTTGAACTTATCTGAGGCGGTGTCGTATTTGCAATCAACTCAAAATCTGCCATTGCAACTTCATGATTCAAATAGAAAAACACAGCTACCGTTGCTAGAAAGAAACTAAAGAAAATACCTACAGACAGTGAATATCTCCATTGCGCAGATTTCTTTTCGCCCCATTGCAAAAGTCCATATAGCAAGCCGCCAAAGAACAATCCAATCCATAAAGAATGAACAATAGTCCAGGCCATCAACTCGGAGACGTTTGTATGTAGAAACAAACTTCCCATTATTTTTTCTTTTGTAACTGGCTGATAAAACGTTTGATTTCCGCTAACTCTTCGGCAGAAACTTTTTTATTTCCCAGCGCCTGCAAAACCATGTTTTTGGTAGAGCCATCGAAAGCTTCTTTCACAAAATCCCCAAGTAAGGACGACTGGATTTTATCAGCGGCTACCTTTGCTGAGTAAATATGCGAATTGGGTTCCGTATCCCTATCCAATAGTTTTTTCTCGAAAAGTACTTGCATGACTTTAAGGGTAGTGGTATACCCTACCTCTCGCTTCTCACTGATGATGTTATGTACTTGCCGAACCGTGGATGGCCCTTCTTTCCAGATTACTTGCAGAACTTCTAACTCTGCTTTGGTTACTTTTACTTTGCTCATTCTTTTGATTTGTTATAAAACACAAACAGGGTACGACGTAAATCGTACCCCAAAGCTATGAGCAATATTTCACAAATGCAAAAAAGGTACGATAAAAGTCGTACCTTTTTTATTTATAGTTATTTTCGAATGCTTATGGTTTCTGTAAAAGAGTCTTTCACCACAGCTAATCCGTCTTCACAATTCGTTCAACAGAAGTTCCTACGTTCGTATCTAATTTAAGAAAATAAATACCGTTTGATAATTCAGCTAAATTCAAACTATGCGAATGAATTCCGTTCAAGTCTTTTTCTAACATAACTAATTGCCCAAGTTCATTGAAAACACGAACGGTTGAGAGGACTGCATTATTCATTTTGATATTAAAAACGGCTCTTCCTGGATTTGGTGAAATAGAAAATGTTGCCGCATCTAGTTCAGAAGTATTCGTGATCGTATTGTCTACAAGGATACTGGTTTTTGGATCACCCACCAAAACAGAATGTAATGACAGCACCTTCATCCCCATATAAAAACTCTCTGCAAGGTTGAATGACATGTCGGTGTTCGTATAGTTTCTGATAACGGCTTCCATATCCAAAGTCATAGACTCATAAGTAAGAAAACCGTAGCCATGTGCTCCTGTGACTCCTTCCGCAATTAGGTTTGCGATCAGTACATTGTCGTTCGGATTATTAGCTGCATCAAAAGTAACGGCAGTGTTTTCAAAATGAATTTCAGCAATAGATCCAGGAACCCAAGCATTATTAATCATCATTTGATCTGCATCAAAATTAATATTCTGATAAATAAAAACATCGGTCTGAGCTGTAAGCAATCCTTCGAAAGGGTCGAATGTGGTATTCCAGTTTCTGGCTTCCAATAGATCTACAGATTCTAAAAACAAGTTAGTATAAAAGCTGATCAGCCCCATACTTGTAATATCAATGTTAGCCATGTCAAAGACACTGTTTGACGTCAGCATATTTACTGCTGTTTCGGGACCACTCCTATCGATCAAGTTAAATACATCCTCTTTAGAATAAC
>JBGCDT010000002.1:0-4254 GCA_045105695.1 Saprospiraceae bacterium
AGACTCATCAGTTTTGGCGATAAAGTAATAATAACACCAAATGAAAAGGTGTCCAATAAAGTAACGATTGAAGGTGCTAAAGTGGAGAAGTCAAGTGTTTTTCCTTTAAAAATATTGAAATCAGCTTTCGTCAACTTACGCGTTTCCTTAAGTGATTCCGGCAAAGTCAATGATAATAACAACGAGATAAGACCTACTACAGATGAGATAATAAACATAGCTTCATAACTCACGTCCTCTTGAAGAATACTTCCAATCACTGGTCCCATGGCCATTCCTGTGGCTCCAGCCATACCCAAAAAGCCCATTCCTTCTCCCATTCTATGAGCAGGAATGACATCTATAACATACGCTGTGCTGCCCGTAGGACGCCACCCGGTGCTCAGGCCATGTATAAAACGCAAAATAAAGAAAGAGGCTAGAGTAGTGGTGAATATATACAGTGCGCCGCAAATGGCTGTGACTAAAGTTCCGAAAATAATGATTTTTCTTCTTCCTATGATATCTGCGAATCTGCCGCTCCAAAAACGAGACAACCCGGCGGAAATAGTAAATAAGCCGAAGATATAGCCAAAATACTCGCTCCCTCCCATGTTTTCAACGATACCCGGAAGTTCGGGCATAATCATGCTGAAGCTCATCATAAATAATACGGAGCTTATGCACAACATTAAAAAGGGGAAGTTAAAGAGCTTGTCTTTATCTATTGGATCTTCTACCGGCTTCATCGCGCCAAATGTAGAGGTTTAAGACGGGTTCTGTCTTAAACCTTTTGATATATATGAAGAATAAAAATGGGGAATGGCATTGGACTACATTTCAACCGCATTTTCAAGGATGTAATTCATTTGATAGACATCGTCCGAATTTAATTTTAATTTGCCCTTGAATGTCAGTCGTTCGTCCGTTTTATAGGCACGTCCAGAACCTGGTTTGAATCGGAGATCGACAATGGATTCTGGTCCAGCACCACCACAAAAGAAGCAGTTGGCAAAAGGATATCTTGATAATACATAAAAATTTTCTTCAACTTCAACAGGAATCATGTATCCCGTAATGTATACTTCTTTACCCTCTAGATTTTTAACTTGTTGTCCGAATTCAGGCTTCCAGTAATAGGCATCGAGTTCTTCAATATACATGTCTTCAAAACTAACGTCAGAAAGCATCTTCCAAGTAATCATGATCGGGTCATCTTTCAACTGAATGTATGTGAAAGAAGATAATAATCCTATCATTAGTAAACCTAGCGAGAATTGAGTGATTTTTTTCTTAACCATTTGATAATGTTTTTGAGATGTCTTTTTCTACTGCTGATATAGCAGGCAAAAATGAAGCCAAAGCACCAACGATAAGGGTGATGCCTAATAAAATCCACTCGTAGGGCAGTATACTCATGTCGGAAAAACTAAATTTAAATTGCTCTTCGATCCTTGAAGAGACTAGCCACAAACCAATACGACTGAAGATCATGGCTAAAATAAAACCTAATACAGAAAGTATAAGCCCTTCAAGTAAAATCATGGAATAGATTTTACCTACGGAGCTTCCCATAGTTCGCATCAAGGCTATTTCATATTTTCTTTCCTTAAGTGAATTGTAAAGGGAAACGAAAACCGAAAGAAAAGAAATGACAGTTATTAAAATTCCGAGCCAGAACATAGATTTCATTCCGATGCCCAATTGACTTTCTAGTCTTTTCATTTCTACCGCTGGTAGGGCGGTGAGTAGATCAACTTTTTCGGCCATATTTGGCAGTATTCCTATGGCTGGTGAGGTTTGACCTGATCTTTTCTTAAACATCAAAAGAGACGCAGTAATCTCATTGTTCTCAAATTCTTTTTTCATTAAATAAGTGCCCGATTGCAAGGATGCGGCTGAGATCAAATTTTCTTTTTCTTCTTTTTGCTCATCATGTGCGGCATGATTTTCATGTCCTTCGTGATCGTGGCCTTCGTGTTCGTGATGCTCTTCCTCTTCAGCGTGATCATGCCCAGAGTGATCGTGTTCTTCATCGTCATGACCTTCGTGATCATGACCTTCATGCACATCCCATAATGACTTTACACTGGTGATGATGACTTTATCTATTACCGTTCCACTTTCTTCAAAAATTCCAGTGACGGTGAAGGCGTGATCGTCATGTACGTGTTCATTGGCATCATTTTCACTACTTTCTGTGTAATCGAGTCCATGTGAACTGTAAAAATTATCACCAATTTTAAGTCCAGTTTTTTTAGCAACATTAGCACCTAAACAAGCGTCAAATGATTTTTCAAAAAGGACACCCTCTTTTAATTCGGTTTCAAACAGTTCGGAGTAGTCTTTCGTAGTTCCTACAATTCTGTAATCTTTATAGTTGTCACCATAAGCCAGTGGAATGGAGGTTTCCACGAGCATGTTTTTCATGATTTTTTTTGCAGTTTTTAAAGGGATATTCCCTGTCGGTGCATCCACTTGATAAACGCTAGATAAAATCAGTTGTAGTGCGCTTCCTTTTGCACCAAGCACCAGATCAATTTTGTCTATGTTTTTATGGTATTGTTCGTTAAATTGGCTTTCAATCTGTATCAGTAGAGAAATTAATCCTACTCCAAAGCTCAATAAAAGCAGACTTAAAAGTGCATTTAGAGGTTTGAATTTTATGTTGGCTAAACTGATTTTCAACAAGTTCATAACTCAATTCTATTAGGATATCGGTCTTTTAGACGCGTATCATGGGTTACAACGATGAGAGCTGATCCAGTTCTTTTTGCTTCTTCTTCCAATAAGTTCATCACTTCAAATGCATTTCCATCGTCTAGCGCTGAAGTAGGCTCATCAGCTAAGATTACTTTTGGCTCGTTGATGATTGCTCTCGCGATGCTCAGTCTTTGTTGTTCTCCTATACTCATTTCATGAGGAAAAACATTTGATTTATCACCTATGTTTAAGCGATCAAGTAATTGCTGTGCTGCCTTTTTATCCATTTTTTTTCCTACTAAAAACGCTGGCATAATCAAGTTGTCTATCACCGATAAAGACTTGATGAAATGTGCGGTTTGGAAGATAAGTCCAATGTTCTCTCCTCTATATTGATCTAAGGCGCGCGGAGATAACTGAGTGAGGTCTTCTTGGTCTATAATGACTTGACCTTTTTCAGCAGGGAGTATACCTGCCAACAGATGCAAAAGAGTTGTTTTTCCTTTTCCTGATCTTCCCAAAATTAAGAGCACGTCTTTTGAAGCACATTCCATATTTTTAAAATGAAATTGCGGCCCATTGGCATAAGAAAATGTTAACTCTGAAGTACTTATCATGCTACTAGATAAAATCTTTTCAAAGTTAGTTTTTTATCTCTTTTCTTTAAAAAATCTTTGTAATATTTCTTTGCATTCGTCTTCTTTAACACCACCCTGAAAGGTAGTTTTAGGATGTAGGACAGAAGAACTGCCCTCTTTGAGGTGTTGATATTGGGTAAACCCTTTTTTCTCATCGAAGGCACCGAAGATGATTTTACCGATTCTAGTCCATGCTGCGGCACCACCACACATCAGACAGGGTTCAAGAGTCACGTATAAAATACATTGGTTGAGGTATTTTCCCCCAAGATATTCGGAAGCCGCAGTAAATGCTTGCATTTCAGCATGTGCGGTAAAGTCGTGAAGACGTTCAGAAAGGTTGTGCGCTCGCGCAATTATTTGTCCTTGGCATACTACCACGGCACCAACGGGTACTTCACCGCGTTTGGCCGCCGCGCGCGCCTCAGACAGGGCCGCCTCCATGTAGGTGTTGAACTTCATCAGCACACTTGGCCGCAAACCGCTCCCTTTCGCAAGAGCGGCAAACAGGCTATGTGCCGCCCCATGAGCAATGACACACCCGTACCCGGCGACCGGATCGCCAAAGTCCTTAGTCGCGCAGGCATCGCCAGCAGACGCGAAGCCGAGCGAATGATCGAAGCA
This sequence comes from Saprospiraceae bacterium, assembly GCA_045105695.1. Classification (GTDB taxonomy): domain Bacteria; phylum Bacteroidota; class Bacteroidia; order Chitinophagales; family Saprospiraceae; genus CALGLS01. The sequence continues at coordinate 3,945 of JBGCDT010000002.1, forward strand.
GGCCGGGTTCCGGTCAACGGCGCCCAGATCACATCGCCCGCCCTTAATGTAACGGCAAAAGATCGCATTGAAGTGGACGGCAAGCAGGTGTCCTCGCCTGAGCCCGCGCGCTTGTGGCTGTATCACAAACCCACAGGGGTGGTGAGCACGGACGCCGATGAAAAAGGGCGCGAGACAATCTATGACGCGCTGCCTGAGGACCTGCCCCGCGTGATGAGCGTTGGGCGGTTGGACCTGAATTCTGAAGGCCTGTTGCTGCTTACCAACGATGGTGGCATCAAACGCAAGCTGGAATTGCCCGCCACCGGGT
>JBGCDT010000003.1:0-4350 GCA_045105695.1 Saprospiraceae bacterium
CCAATCTGATATTTTTGGTTCAAACCGAAGAACAAAGTACTCTTTTTATAGAAATAAAAAAGGGGAAGTTACAACGTTCAAAGTTGCATCAGAAGGAACAGTGAATAATATTTTGTTTAAGAAAACAAGTAACTAAATATCGCTTTTCAAGTTTCAAAAGAGTGATCACGCTACGTGCTACTTTAGAGAAGGGAGATTAATTAAATTTTCTTCAGCCTTTTTTCTCCAAAAAATTCAGCTCAGAAAACAATTGCTTTCTGAGCTGAATAAGAAATATTTTTTAGGTCTAGACTTACTGCGCTGGCGGCGTATAGAAAAATTCTTCTTTCACAATTTTTCCATCAGCTACCGTATAAACACAGATTTCATTCATATCTACTGGTACAGGGACTCCTTTCATATTAACATTCATCAACATCGCACAAGAGAAAATATTATCTGCAACGATAGGATCAGTTATTACACTAGAATTGAATTTCTCGATTTTAGCTTCAAAAGCTTTACCCTTTTCTGCGATTCCTTCAAGCCCTGAAACGATTCTATTCGGAACACCTTCTGGTTCAACACTCACGATGTCAGGAGAGTATAGTTCTCTTACTGCTTCTTCGTATTTGCCTGTTCTACATAATTCTACCAATCTGTTTGCGATTTCTTGAGTTGTCATTTTTAGAGAATTTTATTGTTTATTAATTATTCAACTGAATGCTTATCAGCCTTTGTACAATACAAATATAGAGGAGGCTTATGACAACAGTATGTCAGTATGTTTTTGGAAAGTGATTTTTTTTTCATTCAGATGAATGATAATGTGCGTACAACTCTTCGCTCAGCTCTTTCATTCTAGTTCGCAATGCTTCAGGTTCTATCACCACTGCCCTATTGGTAAACGGAACCAACCAGCGAGACATCAACTCAACAGAAGCCCCCCAGAACTTCATTTGGACACTATCCCCCACTTGCTTCTCCTCAATTAGGCCAAAGTAATATTTTCGCCTATTTGCATGCTCTAAAACACCAGGGCCAAATAGCACTTCCATAATCAGCCCTTCTTGTTTTTGTTTTCGACCTTTAGACTGTTCTTCCAAATATTTTTGAAGATTGACATGAGGTCTATCGAAGGTTTCTTCCAAAGGAATCAATTTTCTAATACGATTCATCTTGAAGGTTCGATAATCGTTTTTCAATTGGCAATAAGCTACGACATACCAGTTGTTGGATTCGTGATAACAGCCGATGGGTTCAACCACACGTTCAGATGAGGTACCATCTGCCTTGTCATAAGAAATTCGAAGAAGCTGACGAGAAGCAATACTTTTGAATAGTTCTTGGAGATAGGGTTTGTGTTCTTCTGTTTTGTAAGTAGCAATAGAAATAGAATCGTCTAAGATATCAAGTGCTTGTTTTTCTGAACTTCGAAGAACAGCCTTTATTTTTGTCATTGCACTGGAGTAATGTGCTTGTGTTTTGCTATCTGTGATATTCGCCATGAACTTCTCCGCTGTCAACAGAGACAATGCCTCTCCTTCGTCAAACATAACAGGCGGCAAACGATAGCCTTCCAAAATAGAGTAACCAATTCCAGGGTCACCAATAATCGGAACACCCGCATTTTTCAGCGTATTGATATCTCGATACACTGTTCGCAAACTGGTTTCAAACCGTTCTGCGATAATGGTAGCCGTTACGATTTTTTTGGATTGCAATAAAATAAGAATTGAAATGATTCGATCGAATTTATTCATGTTAGAATAGCTCTTTCTATTTAAAAAATTAAAACCAGCTCATAAATACAACTTTCAGATCAGAGTGCATCCTGAATACTCATAATTGATTTACTATCGATAACTTATCTTTGTAAATCTAGCCACAGTTAAGAAAATAAAGATGCAAACAATACTTCTCTCGACCTGGACTCTTCGAATATTAATTTGTTGTTCGATATCATTTATCACTTCCTGTGAAGAAGGTATAAGTAATCATAAAACAGAACAAATAAACAGAAAGAGTATAATTCATAAAACTAACTATGAGCTCTGCAAAGAAACAAAAGATTACAGTACTTTTTTCACGGATACCATAGCTGTTCAAACCGCAGAGGAACTAGAAGGCCACATACAAAGCAATAGAGTAATAATACTTAGTGGTAAAAAGTATACTTTTAAATCAACATTAAAAATAGAAGACATTAAGAATCTAAAGATCATAGGAACTGATTCTTCAGAGTTAATAATTTCCAATAAGATTACATCTGTAATCAATCTACTAAAGACTCAAAACATCTACTTCGAGAATTTAAAAATTGGAAGTTCTGTAAATTCAGAGAATATTACCCCCCAGGGAATAATAAACATAGAGCACTCTTCAAACATCAATATTTCAAATTGTAAAATATTTGGACTTAGTGGATTTGGATTAACTACCAACAATGTATGTCATCTGAAATTTGAAAACTCAGAAGTTACAGCGTGTACGGGCATGCTATTCCTCTTAGAGCAAAGCCAAAATATTCAGTTCATTAAATCAAGATTTCACAACAACGACTTAAAAGTGTCTGTCCTAGGAGGGTTCACAAATCTGACAAAAGAGGTCACTTTTATCCATTGTGAATTTTCAAACAACATATCGGAGACAATTGGAAATCCAGCCTTCAACTTTGATCGCAACTGGGAAAACTTTGAAGAAAAAATAATATTCTCGAATTGTATATTTACGAATAACAAAAGTTATAAATGGTACGGAGATAAAATCACACTCGATAATTACAAGATTGATTCGTCTGACTTTATTGGTTTACAAAATTAAAAAACCAATAGAATAAATAAATTTAAGGCCAATCAGGAACATAGCTCCGATTATCATATCCAATCTATCAGAGTACATTATAAGATCCTTTACAATCTCAAAGAAAGTCGTTGATAATAATCATAACTCTAAATGCTTATCGTCATATCAATTAAAAAGAAGAAAAATTACTTTCGTACTTCAAGTAATTTAATTCAATAAATTTTACGATTATGATAAAGGAAGTACAAGGAGATATCTTACTATCAAGTGCTCAGGCAATTGCACATGGAGTAGCACCTAACGATCATTTTGACAGAGGATTGGCTCTAAGCCTAAGAGAAAATTATCCAGCGATGGCTAAAGATTTCAGACATTATTGTCGATTAAAAAATCCATCTCCAGGAGAAGTTTGGATGTGGGGAACTGTAAATAACTCACGAATCTTTAACTTACTAACTCAAGAGCCAGCAAAAACCATCAATGGACATCCAGGAGGAGCCACCGTTCAAAATGTAAATCATTGCTTAAAGAATCTTGTTAAAGCAATAAAGAAAGAAAACATTCAAAGCCTTGCTTTACCAAGACTGGCTACTGGATATGGAAAGTTAGAATGGGATGAAGTTTCACCTTTAATCACTCAGCATTTAAAGGAATTAAACATTCCAATCTTTATTTATTCATCCTACGTCAAAGGGCAAAAAGGTGATGAATAAATAGGGCTGAAATAAAAAATAAAAAGAGCGATTTTCGACAGCTGTCGAAAATCGCTCTTTACTTTTATTCAAAAACAATGCTCTTACTGAGCAATCATTTTCCGAGTTGCCGTTCCATTTGGCGTCACCAATTGGTAGTGCAATAAGCCTGGCGTTAAGTCCTCCTTAGAAACCGAGATATTATTATACCCCTTCTCAAAGTCACCTTCCACCTGCTTCAATAATTTTCCAGAAGCATCGTAAATCAATATTGCTGCTGAACTTGCCTCCGGCAAATCAAACCCAATCACAGTCTCCTGACGGAACGGATTCGGCCTATTCTGATAAAGTTGTAATTCTTTTGTTAGAATCTCATCGTTCTCAAAACGCAATTCAACATCCATCAATTCTAAGTCAGCATTATAAGCCTCAGCAGTTGTGTAACGAGAGTTGAAACTCAATACTTCACTCACCTTAACATCAGCATTAGCTGTAAATGAAACAGTGAACACTGCTGCATCTCTCACCAAAGTCTGTGCTTCATTAGCAGTCCAGCTTGTTGTGATTACGCCTTCATTCAACTTAGTCAATCCGAAATTGCTGTCATTGATCTTCAATGCTTCACTTCCCTGCAAGCCTTCAAAACTCAATGCATTAGCATCGAAGCTCATCGTGAACTGGTAACCGTGGATGCTGTTGAAGTTGTCCGCGTTGATTGCGATGTTGTAAGTTTCACCAGCTTTCAATTGCTGATCTTCAGCAGTGAATACCAAGTCACCAACAGTGTTTCTGTCTTCTGCTCCTGCAAATGCATTTGCTACAACAGAACCGTTTACATCACCAACCTTCACCCCTACGAAGTCATGCTGCTCTT
>JBGCDT010000004.1:0-6556 GCA_045105695.1 Saprospiraceae bacterium
GAGCTAGTGACTAACCTTACCCGATTTAATATTTTTCTTCCAGAGAAGCGCACCTTCTTTTTGGAGAATGGAGATCTATTTGCGGATTTTGGATACTCAGCTGTACGACCTTTTTTTTCATGGAGAATTGGATTAGATAGCGAACTAAACGCTGTGCCGATTTTATAGGTTGCTAGGCTGACTGGAAATCTAAATAAGACAACTCGAGTAGGATTGGTGAATATCCATTCTTTGGAAAGCGAAAATTCTTTTGTACAAAACCAAAGTGCCATTAGTGTTCAGAAAAACTTTGGTCGTTCCTTTATCAGAGGACTTTTTTTGAATAGACAAGCTTTTGATAAAAGTGAAATGGTGAAAAAAGATTTTGGCAGAAATACCAGTCTGGATGCAGGCTATGTAAGTAATGATGGAAAAGTAAGTGCTTGGGCAAGTATGCACCATTCTTTTAAAGCTGAAGTAAAAGAAAAAACAGGGTTTTATACCTATGGCGTGCAGTACACAGATCCATCCTGGGAGATAGTCGCAGCAAGTGCTGTTGTGCAAGAAAACTATTTTGCAGATATGGGCTTTGTCCAAAGAACAGAAAATTATGATGCAAAGAGAGACACCACCATTCGTGTAGGATTTACGGATAGTGTTGTTAGTGCTACTTATAGAATCAGGCCTAAAGAAGGTAGAGTGACCAGACATAATATTAACCTAACCAATATTTATTACACCAATTCAGATTGGAGTTTTAATGAGCTGTTTAATGAATTTAATTACTCGGTGGATTTTCGAAATACCGCTGCCTTTCAGGTAAGTACCTCCCGTAATGAAGTTGATTTATTATTTCCATTTAGTTTTGTTTCAGATGGCGAACCGCTTCCTGCAGAGAAATATACTTTCGCAAATGTAGCTGCTTCCTTTTCTTCGGATGAGCGGAAAATGATCCGCTATGGACTAGGCGGACAAACCGGAGGTTTTTATAATGGACAATTGAGTCAGGCCGAAGCGGATATTAATTTTCGAGTACAACCCTGGGGTAATTTAGGATTTGGGTATCAATGGAATAAATTGGATTTCCCTGATAATTATGGCAATGAAATCATCACTGCTTTATTGGCCAAACTAGAAATCGGATTCAATAGGAATTTACTTTGGACGACTTTATTTCAATACGTTGATCAAAATGAATTCATGGGAATTAACTCGCGGTTGCAATGGCGGTTTTCTCCGATGTCGGATGTGTTCTTAGTGTATGTTGATAACTATGATGTCTTTAATGGGCTGTCGAATGTGGGTGGGATTCAGACAAATAACCGGGCGGTTGTTTTGAAAGTGAATTATTGGTATTGAGGGGGGAGCATCCGAATTAATTCAACCAGTAATTTTAGCGATTTCCAAAACTGCAATTTACATTTCATCAGACCTTACATAAATCCCCTACCTCAACCCATCCAACTTATCCAACAACCAAGTCTTATCAGCAATAGAATTCAAGCTATTAATTTTCGTGATCAGCTTATCAATTCTTTTTTCATTTTGGTAAGTCTTTGGCAAGTGGATTTGTTTTAGGAGATCAATAAAATTTCGGTTTCCCTCTTTTTGCTTTTTAGAAATGTTTTGAGGCGTCAAACGATAAATGTATATTTTAAAAGCATCTATTCTTGGCAGTAAGAGAATGTGTTTCGTCTCGTAGAAAATTTTAATCTCCAGACGTTTTGCGCTGAGTCGATAGTAGGTATCCTCACTATTGAATAGTAGGGAATCCAAAGCTTGCTCATAAGCAGCCGTATAAAAATAATAGTTGGCCAAATTTAATTGGAAAACTATTTTGGGATAAGTGGTTCCTGTGATTTTATTTTTATGCTCTCCCAGAAAATCAAAGACCCAGTCGAACGCTTTCATCCGCAGACCGAAAACAACAATATTAGCCATCGTAGACGGAAGGATTTTATCTTCATAATATAAGTAGCCTTCTTTGAGGTGCTTTTGATATAGGCTAAATGCTTTTGACAAATAGCCGTCGATCCCTCGGTGATACTGCGTTACAGAATAATTTCGAATGATGGCGTTCAACAGCTTTAGTTGATCCAAAGAAATGTCATTTTCGTATTTATTCAATTCGTTTTCAAAAGCAGTAAAATTCGATGAGGCATCTCCAGTACTTCGCAATAAACAATACGCTTTATAATAGACCTTGACGGCGGGTACATCGAAATACTCCTCTTCCAATAGCGGGGCCAGCAGCTCTATTGTCTTCAGACTTTTTGTGTACTCGACGGGTGCGATCATTTGATGAAAAGAAAGAAGCTGACAAGCTAAATCCAACTTCACTAAAAGGAAATAATGATCCAGCCGATTTAAGGCTGCGGGAAGGTGTTCGGGTTGTTTTGTACTACGAGAAAGAATTTCATTTTTACTTACCTGCTCTTCGAAAAGGAAATAATCATAGTAGAATTCAGTTGTCGGACGCTTGCTTTGGTTAACTACTTTTTTGACTCGATTGATCGTAGCGGATTCTAACTTCTTCAATCGCTTCTTCGAATAAAAAGAATACATCGCTGTATGTTGGTGCAGTTCACTTCTATGTTGCGAATATTGAAAAACGATAAACTCCTGCACTAAGCTGAACAGTGCGCTTTGAAGTTTTTCTATGGTTCCTTTTTTATAGGTTGTGTCAGGAAAGAGCTGCTTAAAAATATATTCTTTCTTTAATTGGGAATTGTCGAACTGCGGATAGAAAGGTTTTAAGAATTGAAAGAGGAGAAATACTTGCGTCCTCCTTTTTGTAAGATGTAAGAAAGAGGTGTCCAGAAATTTTTGAAGAAGCTTAAACTCCTCTGAGGTAAAGGTGCTTAAAATACGTATCAATTTACTCGCCTGCATAAGTGGCAACAAAGTAAACTAATTCTAGGAAAATCAAGGAAATTTGTAATCGGTTTCTTATTCGATATCTTGTAATTTACCTGCTTTATTCATGATGTTGTTCCACTTTAAAAATCATAAAATGAAGATTACAGAATTCTACTTGCTTGTATTTGCTTTTTCGCTCAGTTTGTTTTCTATTCAACTTAAGGCGCAAGATGCCCAAGTTGTCACGCCAGACAATGTTTCTTTTTCCGCCCAAGAGATAGTCAACCTTTATGGAAATCTAATCAATGTAACGGCGACAGATATTGAAAACTTTTATTTGAATATACTCCCTGATTCGATATCAAATAGTTGCTCCTATCCAGAGGTAAATATTTCCGATATGGATATCAATACTGCTTATTTTGACTGGCCAGATGTTGCTGGTAAGTATACGATAAGTGTACTCCGACTTTCCAATGGAGCTTCCCAGACTCAGGTATCTACAACCAATAGCATCCAGATGGACTTGCCCAATGATCTGTATCTTTTTGCTTTTCAATCAAATTGTACTAATCTTGAAAAATCAGCTGTATATGGAATAATCGTTGACAAACCTGTGATGATTTATGGTCAAGGAGGTTGTGGTTGTCGTAAAGGCGAAGTTTTATTATCGACTTCTTTTTCGACTGATCCAGAAAATGTTGATACTACTTACGAATGGAATCCTTTGGCAGATGTAGAAAGGTATGTTTTTACAATTCAGCTTGATGCTTTTGAGGCTACTTCTTTTCCTGCCGATGTTCATTTTGTACCAGGTACCGATCTTCCTGATTATGTTGTTGTCAATGGAGACAAATGCATGGTCAATGCTACTATCAATAATATGGAATCTATTATTAGTATTCCGCATCCGAATTTAGTAGATGCTAATTTAGGAGTTATTACGTTCGGTGGAAATGACGAACTTCTTCCAGCTTTCAGAATAGAGTTATCAGATACTTATGTCAACGGTGGAATTATCAGAATCGATAGGTGTCATGATAAGGACATCTTTGCTAATCAAAATACTGACGAGGACCTAGGAAATACTTTCATCCTACAAGATCAAATAAGATGCTTTCCAAACCCAGTAAAGAAAACGACTACGGTACAGTATGATCTTTCGTCTGGCACCAAGGCATCTCTGATACTTTACAATAATTTTGGTCAACAAGTAAATACTTTAGTTTCCTCCAAATGGATAAAAGCAGGAAGCTATCAACAGGTCGTAGATTTATCTTTTCTTCCTAAAGGAATATATACTTGTGTATTAAAAACAGATGGAAAGCAACTACCAATCAAGATACTTCACCTCTGATGATTATGATTTTGTGAAGAGAAAAATCAATTCAACATTTTTTTATTGAAGTTGAAATAGAAGTCATTCTATCAGTAGCATGTACACACTCGGCTGATAAAATGACTCCTATTCGTATTCATCTAGTCGGTACAGTAATGCCCTAATAAGAAGGTAAGGTCTGCAGCAGTAATACATCCATCGCCATTCATGTCAAGGCAAGGCCATTGGCAGCTTTTTCCACAGCAACCAAAAGATAGCAGCAAGCGATCAAGGTGACCCTGCGCGTAACAACCGTTTGGTGGATCACAGGGTAAAGTAGGTGCGTTTGCCATCAATGCTTTATTATCCAATGCCATCTGAATACTCTCCAGATTGATATCTATACCAGCTTCGGAACCAATCAAATTATAAATTTCATAGGCTTGCTCTGAAAAGTCTGGTTTAATTGGTTCTGCCTCTTTATTGAAAGTCGAAAAAATTAAAATTGGAAGTAAAAATAAAATGGATAGATCAAAAAATCGTTTCATGATTTGTACTATTATTTAGAGTCTATTCAAAAATATTAAATATTCTCTTAGGTGAAAAATGAAGAGCTTTCACAAAAAGACGCTTCGAAGCTGATTGCGGTGTTGCTCAATTACATGGTAAAGATGAGCACTGGTACAAATGAAAACAATTACGTTTATCTCTCTTTTTTCCATTTCTTTTCTCTACAAAATCAGAGATCCTATTACTTATTGATTCTCTTTATAGGTTTACAGGAATTAGTTTTTTTGATTACAGGAAGTTTGATTATTACTGAGATTTGAGGTGAGATTTATTTTTGAGACTGGGTCTGTACATCAGTATCATGATGAGGTAATAATAGTTGTAATTTTTATTTCCCCTGGACTTTCAAAGGTATTTCCAGTCCTTTTTATTTGTTAGATAAATCAATGAGTAGGAAAGGAGGGACTAGGACAGGGATCTACAAAAGATATGATATCCATTGGTGGCATTTAATACAAAAAAAATGCGTAACCTATTTCAATATGAATAAGCTACGCACTATTATGGCGGTCCGGACGGGACTGACTTTTAGCACAAATAATTCATTTAAACATACTTAATAAACTACTAGTCAATAATTAACAAATCTGAATATTAAATATAACGTAAAACAGCGCAGTAAAAAGCAGCAAATGTTTACCCCATTGTTTACCCCCCTTTTGTGATATTTCCGTATCTTGGAAACGAACAAACAGAAACTATAAAACTATGGCCTCATTAGCTAAAATCCAACGCCTGGATAAAAAGAATAAAAAAGGCGAAGCTCCTATTTATTTCCGAATTATTAAAAACAGGAAGGTGCGTTATATTGCTTCCGGTATTAGACTGGAAGAAAAGCATTGGAATAAAAATAAAGAATTAGTACGCAGCAATCATAAAAACCACAAGCGATTAAATTCTTACCTCTCTCATAAATTTACAGAACTTCAGGATAAAATATTTCAGCACGAAACCATTTCCAAATCACTCAACACGGCCATGCTCAAAGAACACATCATGGGCAAAGCTCCAGAGGATTTTATGGAATACGCAAAAAAAGATTTGGAAATACAATGGAAGGCTGGAAAGATTGGTGAGCATAATAAACGGAAATATATTCTCAATAAATTAATTCGGTATTTAGACGGCAGAAAACTTTATTTTCAAAATCTTGATGTGAAGTTTTTAAAGGAGTATGAAAATCATCTTCGTCATAAATTAGGTAATGGTGTAAATACCGTCACCAAAGATTTGAAGTATTTCCGAACACTTTTTAACAATGCCATTCGAGAGGATCTTATCGAACCTGGTCTTACTCCTTTTTTGAAATATAAGATGAAATCTGAAAAGACACATCGCGAATATCTGACTGAGGAAGAGCTTCAACGCATCGTCGAATTTAAAACGATTCCTTATTCTAAACTTGACCTGCACCGAGATATGTTTGTCTTTGCCGCTAATGTCGGTGGCTTCCGAATTTCTGATGTCTTACTTCTTGAATATACCTCTATTGAAAATATTCATCTGCACATCAAAATCAGAAAGACAGGTAGCCAGCTCTCTATCCAAATCCCTCAAGTGGCCATTTCTATCATTGATAAATGGAGATCCGCTCCTAATAAATCAAATCGCTTTGTTTTTCCTATCCTACCGGATGATATTGATTTGAAAGGTAATAGTAGTGAGCAAATCAAGTACGTCGAAAAGCTACTTTCTTCTGCTACGACTAAGGTCAACAAGAACCTGAAGACGGTTGCTAAGGGCGCGAAGATCAAGAAGAACGTTTCTACGCATATTGCTCGGCACACCTGGGCTACGCGTGCTTTGCGTAAAGGTATCTCTTTGGATAAG
>JBGCDT010000005.1:0-6871 GCA_045105695.1 Saprospiraceae bacterium
CAATAAGAAAGCCGAGCGGATTGTTCAGCTTCTGAGAAAAGAGCTGACGGCTAAGCCAACTCGTCCCTTGATCATATAATTGCGCTAAGGCGTTCATTATAAAAATAATATTTTTACAAAAAAGAATAACATCATACCTGCAGCTACCCCTATTGCTAAGAATTGAATGAGTCGTTCTTTTTCGCTAAGTTTCATTTTCTTGTACGGATCCGTTTCTTTCATGGTGTTTTTACCTTTTCTTTTGACGGAATATATTTTTCTATGATTTTCCAGAATTGTTCAGTTCTGGCTTCCCATGTATTTGTTTTAGCAACGTTTACGCGCTGCTGGATTTCTTTTTGTGAATTGGCCATTACCGCTTTATCTATAGCTGTAATAAATTCCTCTTCTGAATCCGTTAGGAAAATAACCTCAGAAAAGCTTTTGATGTCTTCTGAGAAAGAGGTAGAAACAACTGCTTTACCTGCTGCCAGGTATTCGTTTATTTTTAAAGGATAAATACTTTTAGTTAATTGGTTACAATTAAAAGGAATAATGGCGCAATCAAAATATTTTATATAAGGAGGTAAATCATCAATAGTTTTATTTTCAATAAATAATACGTTTGGTAATTTATCTAATCCGATAGTTTTATAAGTTGTATTATTTATTGGGCCAATGAAAACTAAGTTTTTATCAGCATGTGCAATGGCTGTCTTTTTTAGTAACTCATAATTAATTCGAACTTCATCTAAATTGCCAATGTAACCAATGATAGGACCTTCTACTTTTGCTAGTTCTTCAGGTCGAGCATAATCATTTGTTAGGGCTTGGTTGAAAGTGCAAGTATCTGCTGCGTTATGTAGCAGATGTATGTTCTTAGTGAAACCTGATTTGAGTTTGTATAACTCCGTAGAAGTTGTTAATGTCAGATCTGCTTGTCTAACCGCCTCATTTTCAAGGTATACGCCATGGTTGGCCAGGTACTCGCTTTGGCTGATGTCATCTACGCATTGATAGATGTTGAGCGCAGGTTTTAAATCCGCTGGTAATGTCGGTACGAAGAAAGGATCAAAGCAGTTAATGTAAATATACTCTTTGATATTATGATCCTTAATGGTTTGCCGAATGGTGGTTTCTATTTTTCTAGTATTAATTTTAGAAAAAGAATTATAAAGAAAACCTTTTGGTAGGAAGTTGACAGGTATTGTAAGTGGAGGAATGACAGAGGTGAAATTATCAGATAGGTTTTTATCTTTTTGATAAATTATTTTTCCGTTTTTTAACTCCGATTTTAATTCTTTATTTATTTCATCTTTCGACTGAAAGTAATCTTTGTAGGAATAAGGATGATTGATATAAAAAACACGATTGTTTTTGGAGAAGGTTTTCGCCAAAGCAATACTCGTAGAAGAGTAGGGGCCGTTCCATCGGAAAACAGCCATTATTATAATATCGTATTTTTTGTAGTCGCTCAAGTATGTGTTGTTAATTCTTTTTGACAGAACAAATAATATTTAACTTCTATCTTGTTCCTGATTACAGACCTTTGGTTAACCAGCGCGCTCCAAAAGCAGAAACTCTTTGGTAACTAAGAAATCAAAAGGGAAGAAATTGATATTTGTATTCCCTAAACCTGGTAGTTTATTTAAAATGCAATGACTCTTTCTGAAGACAGGTTTTAAATTCGTCTTTTTATTAATTGTCTGAATTAATTTATTGTGCGTTAAATGATTTAAACCCTTGTATGCTTCTACTAGATCAGATTCTTCCTCACCAACGATTTGCATATTGTTTTTCTCAATTAAATTCATCAGATAACCTTCTGGCAAATACTGACACCAAGGGATCTTCACCGCATGCGTAACGTGCGAAGCATAGGGGCTTTTCCAAGGCGGATAGGTCACGAATATTTTTCCACCTTCTGCAAGCCCTTCTTCTAAGACTTTAAATATATCTTCCAGGATTGGATAAGCAATATGCTCTGCTACATCATTTAAAAAGATAAAGTCAAATCGCTCGTCTGGCTCCAGTTTGTCATCTAGAATATTTCTTTTTTCAAAAGTGACATTATCGACACCGTGCTTTTCTTTGAGATGATTAGCTACGGTTATATGATGCTTATCTATGTCCAAGCCATAGACAGAGCAATCCCAATTCGTTGCATACCATACGCTCATACCACCCATTCCGCAACCAAAATCTAGAATACGCTTTCCTGTAAGGTCAAAGCGTTCTTTGATTAGTTTTTTGTCAATGTGAAGATGTGGCGCGTCGTCATTCTGAAAATTGTCTTCCGAATAAGCTACACCTTCTTTAAATTGTGCTTCTGTCATTTTATTAGTTTTTTAATTTTTTTTGCCACTAAGGCCATAAAGCTATACGAAGTTTTCACGAAATGTGTGAAAAACTCTGTGTGACTTTGTGTTCTTTGTGGTGAAAAAATATAAAGCTGTTTTACCCAACTACTGCTTCTCCCCGAACCTTCGCTCGTAAAATATCATAACCTTGCTTATAAAACCCAGGCACATATTTAAACGGTGCCAACATATCCACTCCTAACATTCTGCGAAGTACCGTCTGATAAATAACGAAAGTAATCGTGTATGTGCAAAGCGTTCCATAAGCTGCACCGGCTACGCCGAACATGCGGATAAAAGCATAATTAAATCCAATATTTAAAACCGTCCCAAAAAGGGTGAGGTAAAAGTTTATTTTTGGTTTTCCCATTGAATCCAGTACTGTTCCGAACTGAATGGCATAGGGCAAAAACAATCCGTATAATATGGTCAATCGCAAAATCGGAATACTACTCAGGTATTTTTCTCCTGCAATTAATAAGATGATAAACTTAGGAAATAACAATACGCACACGATAAACGGTAAAATGATAGCGAGTATCGCACCTACTGATTTTTCGTATAACGTTTTTAATCCTTTTGTTGCTCCATCTTTAGATTGTCTGGCTCCTTGCGGAAATACAATAGCTGCGACGGAGAAGGAGGGTACATCAATTAAATTTGTTATTCGGATGGCCAAGTCATAAGCGGCTACCGCAACTGGTGTTAGTAAGACACCCAGCATGAATTTGTCAATCGTCTTATATAACATCGTACTCAGATTGGTACCGAAAACGAAACGACCGTAATTGAATAATTTCTTTATCCAGGTCATGCTGATCTCTTTTGACCAGTTGAGAAAAGGTCTTCCTACCCAAAGTGCGACAACCGAACCGATCAGTGCAGCGGCCATTTGGATGTATATTAAATTGATTACATTCTGTTCCCAATTTGCAAAAAAGAAAATACTGACTACGAAAAAGAACAATCCTTTTCGAGCGATATTGCTGTAAAAGATACCTCCAAAACTAAGGTTTGCCTGCTGTGTAAAATTACTGTGGTAAAATGGTATCAGCAATAAAATCACCCCTGCGTAAACTTGTAGCATTAATTCCAACTCAGGTGTTTTTAACCAAATACTCAAACCCTTTGCAAATAATAACAATACAATTGCGGAGAGAATCGAAAGTCCAATATTTAATATTAAAGAGGCATTTAAAATTCGATTGTACTCTGCTTTATCTTTTGCTGTAGATAAATAACGGACTAATCCATTTTGCACTAATCCAATTAATCCAACTTCAATAAAAGAAGAAGTAGCAAGGAATAATACCCAGATTCCAAATTCCTCTTTTGTCAAATGACGTAGTAAAATGACTGTCGTTCCAAAGCCAAATACAAAGACAGACCCCTTCTCGAATAAACTGAAGAGACCTGATTTTAGCCAGTAATTTTCCTTGGGTTTGGACATTATTTTTTATAGTATTTGGTCTTTAGGTGTTAGTCTTTAGTGCCTTCTTTCGCGCCTTGCTACTAATAGAGGGCACAAAAGACCAAAGACCAATTCCTAAAGGCTCCTAAATCATTTCAAATCTTTCAAATCCACTTTATTTAAAATCGCTCCCATAAACTTGTTACCAAGTCCACGGAGGAAGGTCAAATCCGTTTTGTCTGCCTGTCTGATTTCTGAATCCGCAGAGAAAACGACGACGACTTTGTCTACAAAATCAATCAGTTCTTTAGAATCAGAATAATCATTCATCGCCGCGCCTTCCAGAAAAATATAATCGTATTCATCTGCTAAGCGGTCGATCATATGATCGAAATCTTTCCCTGCAAAAACTTCAGAAGGGGAGAGGTTGGAACCTTTGTTTCCTAATATATCTACGTCTTCCAAGTGGAACGCGGTATTTGTACTTGTGGTCAGAAAATCTTCATCTAGATTAGATTCTCCTACTAGGCGGCTGGCCATAGCATTTGCCTGTCTGGTGTCGTGAGACATTTGTGTAAGGCTGTTGTTTTTGAAATTGGTATCAACCAGTAGCACTTTTTTACCTTTCAATTTTAAGGTGTGCGCAAGATTGAGCATCAAAAATGTTTTTCCTTCCTCTCGTTTAGTACTGGTAAACAGGAACTTACGAGCGCCACTGTCTTCCATCGCAAAACGCAGATTTCTAATGGACTCTTTGAAGACGTCCCTGCTTTTTACATTTCCATTGCTGCTAAAGAGTTCCTGAAGATTTAAATTCTTTGTCTTAATTTTATTCACAGTGCTGACGAGAGGAACTTCCGCATACTTTTCAAACTTAGCTGGAGAGTTCAAACTAGTATCAAAAAAGCTAGCGAATAAAATTGCTATCGTTGCTAACACTGCTCCTACAATTCCTGAAAAGGCCGTAATGACAGCGCGATAACGAGGCTGAGCTTTGTCAGGATTCTGTGCATATTCTAAAATTCGTAGGGGGAAGAAGGTACTGGCGTACGAACGTTTTTTATTTTCGTACTGTCGAAGAAGAGATTCGTAGTCCTTAGTTAGAATTTCAATGTCTTTTTCTAATGCCTGAATATTTGCATCAACATCTACATACTTTAAGTTGTCATTACTTATTCTTCCTAACTCAGATTTTATACTTGCTTGTCTTTGTTCGACAACAGCTAGCTCGTTTTGTAGATCTGTCTTTTTTCTGAAAAGATTTTCAAGCGTATTCTGAGTTTCGAGAATTTTCCCAGATTTAATTTGATCCTCTGCATATTTTTCCATCAATTTCTTCTGATTGATTTTCAGAAACTCTAACTGCTTTTTAATTCCCTCGTCTTTGTAATCTTTTTCTGCGAGTTGTACTTCTAATTGCTTAATTTTTTTGCTCGTGTTATCAAGAGCTGTATTTGTTGATTCTCTTTCTCCTTCTAGAAAAATTTTGTCTTTACGCAATGTGGCGATATCCCCTTCAAGTCGTCTAATGTTAGAACTGATGGCAATTGTTTGATTTGACAATTGTTCTTTGTCTATCATTAATTGTTTGCGACGACCGACCAAGGCTTCAGAAGAAGTTTTTACATCTACTACATTTTTTTCCTGTTTGTATCTTTTAAGTGTTTGCGTTTTTGTGTCTAATTCTTTTTTCTTTTTGGCTCTTTCATCATCCGCAAATTCTAGTCGACGTTCTTCTACTAGCTCTTTTTTATGCTTATTAAAAGCAATTGAAGATTCACAGAACTGATTCACTGCCCATGCTGATAACTCCGGATTTTCAGAAACAAAAGAAACCAAAATATTATCAGACTCTCCCGAACGATTGGTTTCTAAATTAAATCGCAACATGGATTCTCTATCATAACCAAATGCCTTTGATAGATTGGTAAAGACATTTTGCATCTCTGGACTTTTCTCAAAGGTATAATCGAAGCTGTCAATCTTTTCCTCCAGCAAATCATTCATTTGTTGGATCGTAGAAGCACTGTATTCTGTTTCTATATCTTCAGATACATCTCTTTTTTCCATGTTTCTAAAGGGTTTCTCTGCGTTCACCGCTGCCGGATCAGTATCGTGACGAATCAAGTGGTAAGTCAGAAAGTCCATGTTTTTTCGCGAAAGCAAAGACGTAATCAAATTTCCAAAGTGCATCTTGATTTGATACTCCTGGATGTAAGGATTCTCTGCATTGAGATCCAAACCCTGTTCTCCAATGATACCAGTAGAAATAGTAGCCTGCGCTTTGTAGGTGTAGGCTTGTTGTCCGACAATGAAAAAAGCGGTCAGAGCAGCAATGAGCATAGCAGCTAGGATTAGCCATTTTCTTCGCCAGAGGATGTTCAAAAAATATTGTAATTCCATATCGTTAGGTATCTGATAAATCTTAGGGTCTTCAATAATAAGTACTTACTACCAATAGCAAGATTGCAATCACTTCGTTGTACAAAGCCATTACAATCAGGTGCAGAAGCACTAGATTTTTTAAAACTAATTTGGGTTTTGGTTACATCCGTTTTGCCGTTTTCAAAGATCGAAAGAGAGGCGTTTTACAATGTATCTACATTATAGAAATCCACGATTTCAATTACTTGAAAACAGTAAAGGCTGTTGTGTATAGGTAAAACTTGGAAGATGTAAAAGAGGTAAGCGAGCCGTAATGGGTTCTTTCGCTTCTCATAGTATTCCACAAGATTACGACAAAAAGACGAAATTTCTAGTAAAAAAGAGCTAAGAATTTGGCCCTTCTGGTGATTGTCTTTTTGTTCAACAGCCTTTGGTTTTTCGTATACTCAATTTTTCGTCCTTCAAAAGCGGTTATTAGTCCTCTTTTAAAAAGATGAAATAACTTTCAAAGTGCTAAAAATCAAAGAGTTACAATGATTACTTTATAATGATTTTTCAATTAGAAAATTGATAAAAAAGTCATCATCGTATTACCCTTTTCTATCATTCCAATAACCACACCAGATATATAAATTTCCAACCATAAGTTCTGGCAATCAATTGATTACAAAAAGGCATTGTCGCAGTAGGGCCTATTCTTCAAAAATGAAAGCGATTATGTCGCTTTGCTATGCAA
>JBGCDT010000006.1:0-2824 GCA_045105695.1 Saprospiraceae bacterium
AGGTAATCCTCCCCCCACTCAGCAAAAAGGTCATCCCCCCGGATGGCCTTTATTTTTTTTTTCTTTCTAATTATACATCAGAATATGTTTCATTCTAAGACACTTATCCCCAAAACTTAACTAAAGGTGGCACTTATTTTGCTAAAATATAATATGTTTAAAAGGAAGCGGTTATTAATAATCAACACACAATTATAATCCTTCACACAGCACGTAAGAAACACTATAATTAATAGTCGTTTCCGTTTTAAACACTTCCGCACACTATCCATCCCACGCCACCTTTCTAAAGGTCGCTATTTCGCACACTTAAGAAATTCACTATACCCAATAAGAAGAAACTGGTCATTGACTAGTCTCATTTTTGGAAAGTTGAGTAACAACGAAAAATTAACTTCCTCATTGGCAGTTGTTTACTTAATTGTAACGACAGCCGGGAGAAGAAATTAAGTAAACAATTGAGTGTAGAAATGGGGAAATTATTTTTTGTGTCATACTAAACATACAAGAGAAAACTTTTTAAACACTCACTCGGGTCTCGGAATAACCATTCCGAGACTTTTTTGTTATTATTACGAAGCTCTTTCTTTTAAACTTAAACTAATTGCCATGTCTGCTCCTAACAACACTTTTACAAGTTACTCTCCTGGGGTAATGAGTTTGATTCCGCTTTACTATGTAGGTTGGGCTGATAGCTTGCTTTCTCCTTCCGAAGTGAAGTTGATTCAAAAGAAAATCAACGAGCTTTCGTTTTTGAGTAGAGAAGACAAAACACTACTGAAAGAATGGAGCAACCCAGCTCAACCTCCAGAGCGTTCCCTTTTTAGACATTGGGTAAATCTACTCAGAAGCAATGCAGCTAAAATGCCCAAAGATAGTACTAAATCAATGTCCAGCCTTGGAGTAGAAATGGCAAAACGTTCCGCTAAAAAAGAAGAGATTCTAAAATGGTCTTCCGACAAAACAAGAGAAGCATTAGAAGATTTAGAACGAGCTATCGGCGGAGTTGGAATTGATGCTTATAGAAATATCTTCCCTGGCGAATCAACTCCTCCAATTGCAAAAGGTAGAAGTCCACAAGCCAAGGAGCTCACAGCCATTCTTGATGACGACTACGCAGATATCCGTAACAGGATGCGCACGTTATTGACAGACCCTGAATTTCAGATTCGCTATTTTGAAAACAAAGAAGAATACAGGGAACAAACACTCTATTGGAGTAAACTATTGGCTGATCAAGGACTTGGCGCAATCTCTTACCCAAAGGAATACGGCGGCAAAGACGACATGGGATTATACGCAGCAGTTTTTGAAATGATGGGCTATCATGATCTGAGTTTAGTAATAAAATTCGGCGTCCAGTTCGGTCTGTTTGGAGGCTCTGTTCTTTGGCTCGGAACAAAGAAGCATCATGATAAATATTTGAAAGACATTGGTACATTAGAACTCCCAGGTTGTTTTGCAATGACAGAACTGGGACATGGCTCCAATGTACGATCTTTAGAAACTACTGCAACTTACGACCACGAACGTAAGACTATTGTTATAAACTCTCCGACACCAAGCGCTGGAAAAGACTACATTGGAAATGCAGCCATGCACGGTAGGATGGCTTCCGTTTTTGCGCAGCTAATTGTAAAGGGAGAAAACCATGGCGTCCATGCCGTTCTTGTTCCAATCAGAGATAAAGATGGGAGCCCTGCCGCTGGTGTACGTATAGAAGACTGTGGTTATAAGCTGGGTTTGAATGGTGTAGATAATGGTAGACTTTGGTTTGATCAGGTAAGTGTGCCTGCCGATAATTTATTAAATCGCTTTGGGAGTATTGATGATAGTGGGAACTATACCAGCCCGATAAGCAATTCATCCAGAAGATTCTTTACGATGTTGGGGACACTGGTTGGTGGACGAGTCTGCGTACCACAAGCGGGTTTAAGTGCTGCGAAATCTGCTCTTACCATTGCCATTAAATATGCTTTGAAGAGAAGACAATTTGCACCAAAAGAAGGAGAGCAGGAAACATTACTGATGGATTATCCAACACATCAGCGACGATTAATGCCTCGTTTAGCAAAAGCTTATGCCCTTGATTTTGCATTAACTTATTTGACAAAAAGATACAGCAACAGAACAGAAGAAGACATTCGCGAAATCGAAACGATGGCAGCCGGTTTGAAATCTTACGCTACTTGGTTTACCACAGATACCATTCAGGAATGTCGCGAAGCTTGTGGTGGAAAAGGTTACCTGGCGGAGAACAGGTTTTCAGAACTAAAAGCAGATACAGACATCTTCACCACCTTCGAGGGAGACAATACAGTACTGATGCAATTGGTTGCAAAAGGATTGTTAGGGACCTTCAAGCAATCGCTGCACGACGATGGATTCAGAACCATTATGAAAGTGATTGCTAAAAAAATTGGAACCAGTATTACGGAGCGAAATCCAATTGCGATACGCAAAACGGATTCTACTCATTTGCTGGATCACGAATTTCATCTAGCGGCATTTGAATACAGAGAACAGACGATTCTGATTTCGCTAGTTCAAAGAATGCGAAGCCTCCTCAACAAAAGAATGGACCCTTACGATGCTTTCCTCCGTTGCCAAACCCATATGATGGAGCTCGCTAACGCTTATGTAGAAAACTTGATTTTGAAACAAACCGTCAAAGTCGTAAAAGAAAAAGCTACAGATCAGACCCTTGGAACGCTCTCAAGAGTGTGTAGCCTCTTTGCTTTATCTACTATTGAGCAACACAAAGGGTGGTACTTAGAAAACGGTTATCTCGAAAGTTACAAGACCAAAGCAATTCGAAGAATGG
>JBGCDT010000007.1:0-3576 GCA_045105695.1 Saprospiraceae bacterium
GAGCATGCTCAACGCTGGAACATATACAGTGACAGTGACTGATGATGACGGATGCTCCGTTATTGAATCGGCTTCACTTTTTGCACCAGCGCCTTTGGATATTACAGTCACGGTTACTCCTCCTGATTGTCCTAGTGATAATGATGGGCTTATTACATTTACCAACATTTCTAGTACAGACCTAACCTTCGAGTGGTTTAATGGTAACACAATGACTCAGCAGGCAGCGGGCTTAACTTGCGGTAATAGCTATTCTGTTACCATAAGCGATATTAATTTGTGCGAAACGATTGTCATTGACACCTTTATGGAATGTCCAGAACAAATAGATGCAAATCTTGATACGATTCCTACCCCACTGACATCCTGCCACCTTAGCAATAGTGTACTTTGTGATGCTCAATTAACAGCCATTCCTAGTGGTGGAACTGCGGGTACTGGTGTATACAGTATGACTTGGTCTTCTGGTGAATCCTTCACTGATGTTACCAGCGCTACAGCTACCGGTTTGTGTCAGGGATTACAATACGTTATAATCGGTGATGCTAATTGTAGTGATACAACTTTCTTTACCGTCAATTCTCCTCCTCCTTTGACTTTTGATCTAGGTCAACTAGGCTCCACTCCTCCAAGCTGTTTTGGAGATAGCAATGGTACAGCAATGGTTGGGGCCACTGGTGGAACACCAGGTTATAGCTTTCTATGGGACGACGGAACAGTAGGAGAAACAATCGGTGGATTAACTTCGGGCAACTATAATGTTACTGTTACGGACGCTAATGGATGTAGCAATGACATCAGTATTGGAGTTAGTGAAAACCCTTTGCTCGTTGCTCAAATACTGGACTTCATAGATCCAAGTTGTGCAGGTGGCGATGACGGACAAATCACTGTCGGCCAAACGGGAGGTGTCGTTGGAGCTTTTAATTACAACTGGTCTCCGAATTCAGATGACAATAACTCTTTAGCAGCTAACCTAACTTCTGGCAACTATTCTATAACTGTTACGGATGCTAACGGCTGTACTTCAGAAGTGTCGCAAGCACTTTCAGAACCTACACCAATAGACGCTGTTATTCCAATGCCAGTAGAGCCAATCTGTAACGGTGGACAAACTGTAATCACTGTAGAGTCTGCAACAGGTGGAGCGAGCTTATCGCATACTTTCTCTGTTGATTTTGGACCTCCACAGTTTTTGACTTCTTCCATTCCGGTATTAGCAGGAGAGCATCTCATTCAGGTTTTTGATAGCCTGGGTTGCTTTACAGAATATACAATTACTATTGACGAGCCGAATCAAGTGGTGGTTGCATTTGAAAATGACATAGAAGAATTGGAATTAGGAGATAGCATAAGATTGACTCCTGTTGTGATTCCATCACCAAATGTTCCAATAGATACGTTGATTTGGTCTCCATTCACAGATTTGAGTTGTGCCATTTTCAATAATGATAGTATTTGTCAATACGTATGGGCTTCTCCATTAGAGACAACAACTTATGAGTTGATTGCTATTGATACTAATGGTTGCGAAGCAAGAGCTGAGGTTACAGTTGATATAGATCGAAACAGAAATGTATATATCCCGAATGCCTTTTCTCCAGATGGAAACGGGGTAAACGATATTCTGAAAATATTCACTGGTGTAGGTGTAGAGCGTATTAACTACTTCCGAATTTATGACCGTTGGGGAGAACAGGTTTATGCTATGAATGACTTTGTTTCTTCTGACAACCCACTAGAAGGATGGGATGGGCGAATGAATGGAAAAGATATGAACAGTGGTATTTATGTATATATCGCCGAAGTCGTATTTGCTGATGGAAGGGTACTATTGTATCGAGGGGATGTGGCTTTGGTGAGGTAAGGTCTTGAATAAATAATTGAAGAGCGATCGGCTTTTTGATTTAACCGATGCAATAAAAAAGCTCATTTGGGAATTTCCTAGATGAGCTTTTTTTGTTTTAATTTTTGATGCGTTAGTGAATGAGTGTCTGAGGATTGCTCGCACTTTTTAATTTTAAAAGGAGATAAACAAAAATACAAATCTCCCTCTCCTACCAAACAACCAGCAAAGACGAGGGCTCGTCGATGCTGGCTGGAATAATACAATCATGCAAGGAAAGTGGGTATAGAAAGGTTTCTTTATTTTCTATGCTGCAGCCTTTGACAGGAGCAGAATTTCATTGATTCTAATTTCAGTGATGTATCGGGTGTTGCCGTCTTTGTCCTCGTAGTTACGGTATTCGAGTTTTCCGTGAATGGCGATCTCCGTTCCTTTCTTCGTGTACTTTTCTACAATCTCGGCAGTCTTTCCCCAAGCTACGATTCGATGCCACTGGGTGTTGGTTACTTTTTCACCTCGTGCATTTTTATAGCTATCGCTAGTAGCTAATGATAAATTAGCAACGATCTTTCCGCCTTCTAATCTTTTTACTTCTGGGTCTGCTCCTAAGTGCCCAATTAATTTTACGCTGTTTTTTAATGAAGTCATTTTATGTATGATTTAAGTTTAAGAATTTATTTTTCAACTTTTAACTGTTGGCTATTAACTGTTAATTCCCTTCGACCGTGAAAGCTGATGGCCTACAATTGAGTGCTATTCAACTATTCAATCTTCAGTTATTCAATTATTGAAATTAGATAAGAAAGCCACTTGGTCGCTACTGCTATTTCTTAATCACACCTCTTAGTTGTCGTTAAAGTCTGTGTTCAAAATAAACTAACACGCCTATGTATTAGCGGTATTAAAAAAAGTTAGTGAACAAAACCAAGCGCGCTTTCTATCTAATAAATCAAAAGTTGTTGTTGTCTTATTTAAAAGAACACTGCAAAGAAAAGGGGGAACTTCCTTGGTATTCGGTTGTTAAACAGGTACTTTCGTTTGTAATCATTTGTAAACGCTTACAAGCGGAAATTAAAACTATAAACTATTGAAATAGTGCAGTTTATGACTTTTAAACAGATTTGATATTAATTAAAGAAACATGAAAAAAGAATGTCTAGAATGTGGAGAACCCTTTGTTGGTAGAGCAGATAAGAAGTTTTGCTCCGACCAATGCCGCAACACTTACAACAATAAATTGAACAGCGACAGTAATAACTTTGTCCGCAACATCAATAACATCCTTCGTAAGAATCGACGCATTCTAGCGGAACTAAATCCTACGGGGAAAACGAAGTTGCATCGCGATAAACTACTGGAGCAAGGTTTTAAATTCAGCTACTTCACGAACGTGTATTCAACCAAGGCTGGAAAGACTTACCACTATTGTTATGATCAGGGGTATATAGATATTGGAGATGGGTATTATTTTTTAGTGGTAGAATCGGAAGGATTGCAGGCTACTTTTAAAGTGGTCCTTATCCATTAAAGAAAAATGTAAGACTACATCATATTATCCGTTGGGGTATATTTTTTGAAACCCAACGGATTAGGCTTCCCAACGGATTTAGATTTTAGCATAATATGTTACAAATTCATCGTTCTTCCGATAGCTATCAGGATTATAGTTCATCGTTCGTTTAATGCTGAATCCCATACAAAGCCACTGTCTGCATTTTCCCTTTTAGCTG
>JBGCDT010000008.1:0-3967 GCA_045105695.1 Saprospiraceae bacterium
GGTCATGCCCCAAGTTCTAGGATGTTCAAACGGATTTATGAATCTCTGCCCTATATCAGTAATAATTCCGAGAGGATGATCCAATATATCCCAGCTGTTCCATCGTAAATACCTTCCTAGATAAATTCCAAAGGCAGATAAAAAAAGGAGTGAGGTGATGATTAAATTCCCCCAAGCTTTAGATACATCTTTCTTTAAAATGAACTCGATGTCTCGCAGACTCAAAAATCCAAATATTAGTCCTGTCCAAGCAAATGATAGAATTAGGATTAAGTCAAACCAAATGGGCATTGAAGAAGCTGTTTTTAAATGAAATAAGTCAGTTAAAATGTAAGGTGCATTAGGAAAGAAAAGTACCCAAGTAGTTAGCATAAAGGTCAATGCCAGTTTGTTTTTTTGAAGTTTTT
Source organism: Saprospiraceae bacterium (assembly GCA_045105695.1). Classification (GTDB taxonomy): domain Bacteria; phylum Bacteroidota; class Bacteroidia; order Chitinophagales; family Saprospiraceae; genus CALGLS01. The sequence continues at coordinate 408 of JBGCDT010000008.1, forward strand.
CATTGAGCATTATGAATGAAGTAATCACCCATGGAATGCCAGCTAAAAATAAATTCCATACCAAGAACAAAAACATCTTAGAATCTGATAAATGAATTCTCCCAGCTATAAGTAAAAAGCATAATGTAGTTAAGACTGATAGAAATAGTGCTTCTTTAATTAACTGTTTATTGGTTGAGATACTCAGCATGAATAAAATAGTTTAGGAATGAAAATTATTAACCCTATTAATAGTGCAGTCACAGCAGTAACCAAAGCTGCTGCCGCTCCTAAGTCTTTAGTGTTTTTAATTTTTGGATGTTGTTCAGGATGAATGAGATCACATAGCTCTTCTAACGCAGTGTTCAGTGTTTCGGTAGCCATGACTAAACCAATGCATATTGTTAAAGCTATCCATTCTAAAGCACTGATTTTTAGATAAAAACCCAAGCAAACTGAAAGAATAGCTGCTGCTAAGTGAATTCTGAAATTCGGTTCATTTTTTATCAAATAAATTAGTCCGTTAAAAGCATGTTTAAAACTGGAAGCTCTACTTTTTAAACTGAATTTTGACACGAGTATAGTTTAGAATAAAAGAACTAATCATTCTTACTAATTATTGTTAGAGAGCACTGATTGACTATAAGTGCGTTTGCCGGAGATTTTAATGTGAGTGTTTTTCAGGTAATACTCTTTTATTTTGATGATAAACTAAGTTTAATATGAAATATTTATTTGTGCTTTTGATAAGCTGCTCTTCCTACTTTGTTACCCAATGTGCTGCTCAGGCTAGTGGTGATGAAGAAATTTATGTGTCATTCACTCTCAGAAATGGAGGTGTTAAAGACATACCCTTGATCATTCCAGGTGTTATGAACCCTAATTTAAATCCTATGGGTAACAGCGGTGTTTCTCTAAAAGTAGGTCAAGAGATTTTATTTAAGTATAAAGGTAAAAGACAGGTGCTCATAGTTGTAGATGAGTCCTTAAAAGGGCAGGTGATTCCTGTGCATAAACTTCTTAAGGAGAGAAAAGAAGAGATAGATACAGAGTTGGGACCGAATAAAAAAGGTTAGAGTTCTAACTGTGGCATAGAGTCTAATACTCTTTGGGTGCACATTTGAAGAATGCGTTTAGTGAATTCATTCTGATTTTTTAGAAATAGTAGAATTTCATCTGAAGTCATAAGACCCAAAGTAAGTCCAACTAATTGCTTTCTCAAAGCTGTGTTCTTGGCTAGTGTAGCTTTTAAAAAGGCTCCTCTTTTTTCAGAATTTTCTTCGTAAAAATTTGGGTTGAAATTAGCTATGTAACTCTTCACTAATGCCATAATTAGTTCATGCTGAAACTTTAAAATAGGACGCAAAGTCAAATTCTGAAAATATTCATTCTTGGAAAGAGATCCGCTGGTTATAGCGCTTGGTAGGGTAGGGCGTAAACCTAAAAGTAACTCATCTCTGCTAGATTCATTCATGAGGGAAAGATACCTATCTAATTAAATATAAAGTGACGATTTTCCATCGTTAGAAATTGGTAAATAAAAACCAACCTAAAATTGACCCACCTAATATGGTTAGAATAGGATTTGGCTTTTTAGTAAAGAAGGTGTAGCAGAATGCACATAAAGCTATAATAATGGCTTGCCAGCTAATGAGAGATTCTCGCGTCATAGAAATTAAAACAGCTACCATCACTGCTACTGCCGAAATGTTTACGGCATCCAGAAAATACCCCAGAATTTTAATTTGCCTCATTTTTAGCATATAATCATGAAAGATCCATACGAGAATAAATGAGGGAAGGAATATGCCCAAAGTAGCTGCTAAGGCTCCTGTAAAACCGCCCAGTTGATATCCTATAAAAGTGGCAGTGCTAAGCACTGGTCCTGGAGTAAACTGGCCTACACCTATGGCATCAGTTAATTCTGTTATAGATAGCAAACCAGCATCTACTAATTCTGGTTTTAAATAAGCAAAAAGAACGTAGCCACTTCCATATAGGATGCTACCCACTTTAAGAAAGGTGATAAATATTTTCAATGTTCCAATGGAAGCGACATTTTTTAAACTCATGCTTCCCAACAGGAAAAGCAGATTAATACTGTTAAGTGTTTTTCCAGCCCGATTCTTTAAGACGAAATAAAAAGCTCCTGCCACCCCACCTATAAGTAATGCCATAATTTCATTCATGCCACATAACGAGGCTATCAATACGAATGAGCCTATCAAGCCTAGTTCCCAGCTTTTGAGGGCTTTTTTTCCAAGTTTATAGATAGCTGAACAGATAATGGCAAGTACAGCAGGAGTAATACCGAGAATAAAAGGTTTAACATCAGGCAATTCTCCGAACTCTACATAAAGGTACGCGAGTAACAGTGTAATTACTACCGCAGGAAAAATGAATGCAAACCCTGCAGTGAATAATCCTAATACACCGCCTCTTTTATAGCCACAGTGCATAGTCATTTCAGTGGAGTTTGGCCCTGGAATCAAGTTGGTAGCCCCTATCAAGTCTAAGAATTCTTGTTGAGTGAGCCATTTCCGTTTTTGAATAATTTCATCTTCCATAAGGGCTATATGAGCGGCTGGCCCTCCAAATGCAAACATTCCTAGCTTGAAAAACACACATGCTATTTCTCTCAAGTGAAGGCCTTTATTTTTAGACATTATCTCGGTTTGTAATTATTAAAGTTAGCTTCTCGAGTGTCTAAAACGAGCCACTTCTTGTTCTTTAGTTCATCAGTATTCAGCGTTGCAATTGAAGAACTAATCTCTACAAAATCACTTCTAGAGCTTCCTCGAGCTACATATGTTTTACCTGATGATAGAGTAATAATCATGGCCAAGCTCCCTGTTTTTATGCTCAAGTCAGGTACGGTTCTAGTATTCATAAATTCAGTTCGAAACTTTGTAAGTTGTTTTTCGTTAAGAATGAATTTACCGTTTACATTATTCATTTCTACTTTAACGATGGATTCTGCCTCTAGATAATAGTTCAGGAATCGTGGGATTAGTGGCTCATTGCAACGCGAAAAAGCGACAGCAGCAACCGTCAATATGAGAAGATATCTTGGACTTGGCATGATTGGAGTAAAAGTCGGAATTCTAAAATTAGGGTAGATAAAATATGTATGAAGTCTTTTTTATAAATTTAGCCCTTCTGCATTAATGCAAGAGTTTAACACCATATTTAATGAACAATCCTAAGAGATTATTTGATTTTGCCTATTATCAAATGGCAAATTTCCCATTAGAAAAAATGATGACATCTAAGGTAGAAGATAGTTATAAAACTTATTCTACTAAAGAGTATTTAGAAGCGGTAAACTCTTGTAGTAGAGGGCTTTTAGCTTTGGGTGTTAAACCGGGTGATAGAATTGGAATCATTAGTCATAATAACCGTTGTGAATGGAATGTAATGGATGCCGCTATACTACAAGTAGGAGCTATAGATGTGCCTATCTATCCAACTATGACTGAAGATGATTATGAATACATAATGAATCATGCCGAACTTACTTACTGCTTCGTTAGTAATGAAGAGCTATTTCATAAAGTGAGTAGAGTGCATGATAAGGTGAG
>JBGCDT010000009.1:0-49062 GCA_045105695.1 Saprospiraceae bacterium
GAAGAGGATCATATTGCACTTTTTGTGTGGCTGTTGCTCACTGGATTATTGTAGTGAGGCGTAGCGACATTTTTTGAAATCGCAAAGGTCTTGTTTTTTGAGGGGATATTTGAGTGAGACCGGAGTTAATTTAGTTCTTTAGGAAAAGGAGATGAGGTTGATAGGGTAGATCAGGTGGATGGGGTTCCTTTTTACGTGAGTAGTATGCGAATTAAGGGGCCTCATCCGCCTCATCTACCCTATCAACCTCATCCACCCAACCCTCTAAACTATCTGCAGCAAAGCAGCCGAAACCTTATTCCGATTCAATTGATAATCCTCATACTTTATCAAATCCTTCATGTGATTATTGTTGTTGCGGGTGTTTCGGGAAGCGATGTTGAGGATTTCTTCCAGGCTTTCGTTTTTGTGTCTTTTGAGGATGATGATCTCTTCAATGACTTTTTCGAGTTGGTCGTTCGCGATCTTTTGGGTCCAGGTATCGCGATTAGCGTCAGTGGTTAGTTTGGCGTAAGCCTCTTGTGGATTTTTATTTTTATCGTTGCTTACCCAGATGTTAGAGAGTTCGTAGAAATTGAGTTCGTTGATCCAATTGAAAGTATAAGCTAATGTAATCACCGCCAGCGGCATCACTGGAGCGAGGAGGACGGTATTCATATTTACAAACTTCCCTCTGACAAAACTGCTCGTCCAATACAGTTGTAACAATATACTCGCAAGAAAATAAAACCCAGAGACCATAGCGATGAACCTCAGGTTGCGTTTCAGAAAATATCTAGTTATAAAAAAGCTCAAAAATGCAAAAGCTACTACTGCGATAATAATATCCAAATAGGTTATGAATTTTTCCTTACCGACCAAAGAAATAATAATGATCCAGGCAAAGGCAAAGTATTTCACTCCATTCTTCCAGGACAGATGACTCACCAAAGTGTCCACCTGATGCGTCCCCACACTAAAGAAAGACAGGGACGACAAATAACACATGCTTATCAAACCAGAGATAATCAAGTAGGCATTTGGATTAGGAAAATAAACCGAAGTCACGCCTATGACAAAGTGCAATAAAAACGCAAATGAAATATACACCAGTCCAGATCCGTCTTTATTATTCTCTTTGATCTTTGCCCTTGATATTCCCCAGAAGTAAAGTAGTAGGATAAATATCAGAAAGCAGAACAAGGAGAGAATCAGACGATTGTCCATTCCTGGTTCGAGGTTATTCAAATGGAGTAACTCTTTGAGTTTTCTGATCATTGGATATTTTGGTTGGTTGTTTTGCTTTAGTAAAGATAGAAAATTCGAGCTTAGCATAATCTCAAATCATCATCAAATTAACCTTTATTCAAATACAATTTTTCAATAATACCATAATTTGTCTTTTATCCAAAATCCTACTTACTTTTGCCTGCTCAAAAAACAATCTAAATGTCCAGACAAGCTCGCCTCAATATGATTCTAATGATTTTCGCAGCTTACCTGCTTGCTGATCTGTATACTTACTTTGGACTAAAGACTTTAGTGGGCAAGCGTTTTAAAACACCATTTACCATTCTCTATTGGTCAGTGAGTACTTTCATCGCTTACTGTTTTTATCAGACGTATATCGCAATGGAGGCCGGGACTATTTTCAGAGATGCAGACTATGGAATCTATTTTGGGTTGTTTTTAACAGCAATGGTAACCAAGTTTGTTTTCGCAGGAGCGATGCTACTGCAAGATGTAGGACTATTGTTAGGAGGTTTGTTTAACTTCCTTTTCAAAAAGAAAAAACCAGCGCTCCCTTCTCGTCGTCGATTCCTGACAACTGCCGCTGCAGGTGTAGCTGCCGCTCCTTTCTTTACGATGCTCTATGGAATTACGAAAGGGAAATACAATTTCAAAATCAATAAAGTACCACTGAGCTTTGCTGATCTTCCAAAAGCATTTAATGGTTTCAAAGTTTTACAAATTTCAGACATGCACGCAGGGAGCTTGGATAGCCCCTCTGCGATTGAACGAATGGTAGACATGATCAATGGGCAGTCGCCTGACCTCGTTTTATTCACTGGTGATTTAGTGAACTCCGACAAAGACGAGGTTGATCCATTTATTGACATCATGAAAAAGATAGAAGCTCCTTTCGGAAAATTCTCTGTTTTGGGAAACCATGATTACTATGGCGCTCCGCGTGGAAACGATCTACAAGCTACAAATGAGTATTGGTCAGATTTCAAAAACAAGTATCAGCAAATGGGTTTTCAATTATTGAATAACGAAAATGTAGCAATCCAAAAGGCAGGGTCATCCATTCGTTTACTAGGAGTAGAAAACTGGGGCCATGCCCGCTATTTCCCTAAGAAAGGAAATCTGGATCAAGCGCTACAGAATACTTCCCAAGAAGACTTTTGCATACTGATGTCACATGATCCCAGCCATTGGGATCACAAAGTACTGCCTCACGAGCGCCACGTTCATCTGACGCTAAGTGGGCATACGCATGGCGCGCAGTTTGGCGTAAATATCCCTGGTTTTAAATGGAGTCCAATCCAATATCGTTATTCGAGATGGATGGGACTTTATGAAGAGCAGAATCAGTATTTGTATGTGAACCGAGGTTTTGGTTATCTCGCTTTTCCAGGGCGTGTGGGGATGTGGCCGGAGCTGACGGTTTTTGAGTTTTCTTCTATGACTTAGAACCCTAACATTGCTCCTACATTCACTCCCCAAAGCAAAGAAGACATTTCTATATCATGTAATTTAGAATTCCCATGGTGTTGGTAACGGAAGTTTGGACGTAATTGCAGCTTAATTCTTTCTGTAGCGGAATAACTTAAGTACGGTTGTAACTGATAAGACAAATAGAAATCGCGGTACGGAAGTGTATTGTTATCAGTAGAATTAAAATCTGCAATAGTTAATTCTGAATCTAGTGTTCTCCCTTCTTGGCTGATGATGTAATTCAATCCAACTCCAGCATCGACTCCTAGTTCAAAAGCTCCAACGTTTTTATGTGTACCAAATAGTATCGGCAGTGAAAAAACTTGTAGTGTATTATGATGTCTTACGGTTCTGGTAGCGATGGCGTCGATTGGCCCTAGCTGTTGATAACCATCTACGATAGCGAAGCTGTCCTTTGTTGATACATAATCAAATCTGGTTTTTGCGTTCATGTATTCCAGACCTGTAGTCAGGTGGATTTTTTTGGAGAAATTCCATTGCAACAAAACAGAAAGAGATTGACCGTATGCTGAGCTAGCTGATTTGTCCAGCGCATTTATGACAGCTGAATTATTATTGTTTTTATAATTACTAGACCAATTTACAACTCCGGCAAATAAACCGATTTGTATTTTTCTATTTCTGCCTTTTTTAGTTTTTGGAATAACGGGATCTGCATTTATATTAAAATCATTATTTAACACCACGAATGGAAGTTCGTCATACATAGTATATAAAGAGATATTTTTTGAATTAAATAAAATGGGTTCTTTTAAATCCGTTTGTTCCGTAGCTTTTTCTGTTACTGATTTCGTTTCTTCTTTTTCAGTTGAATTATTTACTTTATTTTTTTTGTTGGCAATTTCATTTGTTTGATCCTCAGCTATTGTTTTAATTATTTCCTCAGTAATATTTGAAATATTTATAAGGTCTTCAGTTAAATTGTTTCCATCTTCTAATTTAATCAATTGCTCTTCTGTAGATTTCTTAGCTATGGCTTTATTTGAATTATTTTTCAAAGTATTTTTTAAATCTAAATTATCTTTTAATTTAACTATCTCTCTATCATCATCTTTGGCAGGAGGTGTTTCCGATCCTTTGTTATTATTATTTCCTTCTGAAACACGCTCAGTATTTTCTTTTTTATTTTGAAATACTAAATCCTTATTAATTGAAGTTTCAACAGATTTATTTTCAGCAATATCAACCATTTCGCTTCCCCAAGTAAAATACAACCCAAGCCCTGCTACAAGAAGCCCTGCTAAAGCCAAGAGAAAATATTTCCCATATCGGAAAAAGATACCTTTTGGCTTCTCTTCCTCTTGCGGAAGTGCTTCCGAAATACTCCCCCAAATAGCATCAGAATCTACTCCATCGGTAGAATGTGCATTTTGGAAACGGTCTTTAAATTCTTTTTCAAAAGGATTCATAATCAAAATATTTAATTGAATCAATCTTAAGCTAAGCTAAACATAGATCGAAAATCATCTGGCAATTTATCTTTAAGCCAGGTCTTACTTCTGGACAAACGTTGTCGCGATAGTGACTCTTCAATCTTTAGTATATCCGCTATTTCTTTATGACTAAAACCATCAACGACAAATAAATTAAATACTGTAAAATAATTATTCGGCATTTTTTTAACCCACGTTAATAACTCTTCATTCGTCAAATTACTTAATCCTTCAGGGTTTACTTTTGGCTCATGTAAATTAACCACTAATTCCTGCGTAGCCAGTCGACTTCTTTTTTCGTTGTTTTTCAAACAATAATTAATTGCTATCCTAGTCGCCCAGGTTTTAAAACTCGCCTTTGCAATATCAAACTGATTAAGGTTTTTAAATAAACTAATAAAGGTCTCTTGCAAAACATCACTCCGCTCTGACTGATTATTCAAATATCGCTGACAAATCACATTCAGATAAGGCAACAGAATGTCGTACAGTTGTTTCTGCGCATTTCTATCATTAGAAACACAGGCTGCGATTAATTTGATATTTATCTGCTTGTTCAAAGAAAAGTTTTTCAAAAAAAATAATTACTTCAGCATTTACCAGCACATGTATAAAATCACATCTACCTTTTTCATCAAACGAAAACAAAAGAGTAGCATCTCACAAATAGACACTACTCTTTTGCTAAGTTACAATTATTGGCAGAAACAATTAGGCGTAAGCTCACCTGTTCCTCCATCTGCCGTAACACATTCATCCCAGTAGTTTAAAAATAGCTCAGGGCATTCATAAGCTACATTCTCAGAAACACAGTCACAGTTTCCGTTAACAACTCCTGGTTGACCCGTTGGTTGAGTACAAGGAGTTCCAAAATCCACCATCAGAGTAGCACAATCAAAAGAGTTATTTGATTCAACACAGTTACAGTTTGTATCTATCATTCCATTAGCTCCTGATGCAGTGATACAATCATCTCCGACATTTAACCCAGTATCTAAGCAATCTGGCTCTCCGTCACATTCACAGTTCATGTTGACAAAAGAGGCAACCGTAACCATCTCGCCATTTGCATCCGTATAGGTGTATGTACAAACGTCATTAAAATTGAGCATCAAATCGGGGCAATCAGAAGTCGTATTATCAGGCTCGCACTCACAGTTATCATTTACAGTTCCCATAGAATTAGCTGTAGAACAATCATCACCAATATTTAACATCAAGTCAGGGCATTCGAAAACTGTATTGACCTCACAATTGCAGTTTTCATTTAGCACACCCATATTTCCAGCAGCATCAGTACAAGGGTCTCCTACGTTTGCTTGAAAATCAGGGCAATCAAAAGGGTTGTTGTTTTCTTCACATTCACAATCGGCATTGATCGTTCCATTACTGGTTGCAGTAGAGCAATCGTCTCCAATGTTTGCGTTGAGATCAGGACAATCGTAGACTACATTCGGAACAGGACATACACAATTCGGATTCACAATAGAAAGTCCTGTGACTACATTACCAGCTGCATCTGTGTAGGTGTAAGTACATTCGTCTCCAACGTTTAGCTCTAAGGCAGGACAGTCAAAAACCGGAGTTAAGTCTGTATCATCTGCATCATCGCTGTTGCAGGAAACTAAAAAGCAAGAAAATAATAAAAGTAAAGCAGAAAGGTTTAATATCTTTTTCATAATGATAAAATTCAGTTGTTAAAAAAATGATTTAAAACGTTATTAATAACTTAGTTCTATCCTTTATATCTTGAGGTGGTTGTGAATGTGACAGTAGTTCTATTATTTTTTTGAAAAAATTTTTAGAAGAGATTGTCCTCATCTGATCCATACGAGCGAACCAACTTTAAGACCCTAAAACTTTGCCTATCCCCCTTTGTTATATCTGAAGATGATTTCAAAACAGCTAATTATGCAACTCAATATAAACGACACTTTCAATAAAGAACTCCCTGCCGACCCCAGTTTGAAGAACTCACCTAGGCAAGTAGAAAACGCCTGCTTCTCTTTCGTCACACCAACGGTCCCCGCTGATTCTAAGCTGGTTCATGTTTCTAAAGAGGTGACAGCATTGTTAGGTATTTCTGAAAAGGAAACAGCATCAGAAGAGTTTCTAAAAGTTTTCACTGGTGCGAAAGTCATGGACGGGACGACTCCCTATTCCATGTGCTATGGTGGGCATCAGTTTGGTCACTGGGCTGGGCAACTTGGAGATGGTCGTGCAATAAATCTTACAGAGGTCGTCCACAATAATCAGCGATGGGCATTGCAACTCAAGGGAGCGGGAGCTACACCTTACTCTCGCCGAGCAGATGGTTTGGCGGTTTTACGATCTTCGATCCGAGAGCATTTGTGTAGCGAGGCGATGCATCACTTGGGTGTTCCGACGACACGTTCATTATCACTCAGCCTTTCTGGTGATCAGGTAATGCGAGATGTTATGTACAACGGAAATTCTGCTTATGAAAAAGGCGCCATCGTCTGTCGAGTGTCGCCTTCGTTTATTCGCTTTGGCAGTTTTGAAATATTTGCCAGTCGGAAAGATTACGTGAATTTGAGAAAGCTGACCGATTATACCATCAAGCATTTTTATAAAGAAATCAAAACAGAGGGGAAGGAAAAATACATTGAATTTTTCAATACTGTTTTGGATAGAACACTAGCTATGGTCATTCACTGGCAGCGCGTCGGATTTGTTCACGGCGTGATGAATACAGATAATTTATCCATCCTCGGATTGACCATAGACTATGGCCCCTACGGATGGCTCGAAGGTTACGACATAGATTGGACGCCAAATACAACAGACCGCCAACAACGTCGCTACCGATATGGTCAGCAGCCTGGCGTGGCGCTTTGGAATTTATTTCAATTGGCCAACGCCCTTTACTCCTTAGTCGAAGAATCAAAACCTTTTGAGGATGCGCTGGATCGCTACAAAGTAAATTTTGCAAAAGCGAATACAGAAATGATGAAGTCTAAACTAGGCTTACAACAAGATGAGAAAAATGATGTGGCTCTTTTTGCTTCTCTGGAAGAAACCCTTTCTCTGACAGAAACAGACATGACGATTTTCTACCGATTGCTTGGTAATGTTTCTAAATCAGATTCAGCGAAAGCAATACTTGCGTTAATAAATCCAGCTTTTTATGCTTCTGAGGAAGTTACTGGTGATGTTTCTTCGGCTTGGATAGATTGGCTAGAGACTTATCGTTCCCGATTACACCTGGAGCCTTTGTCTGATGAAGATCGAAAGGTTAAGATGAATTTGGTGAACCCTAAATACGTACTGCGTAATTACATGGCGCAGTTGGCGATTGACTCGGCGGATGAGGGGGATTATAGTTTGATTTCAGAATTGCATGAGTTATTGAGGCAGCCTTATGCGGAGCAGGTGGAGATGGAGAAATGGTTTGTAAAGCGGCCGGAGTGGGCGCGACATAAGGTTGGGTGTTCGATGTTGTCTTGTTCTTCTTAGGGTTTGTAAGAGTATTGTTGGGGATTGGGTTTTAATGAAAAACCACCGCTTTAACGGTATGGCTGCCTACCTACCAATGAAGCAAATCCAGAGCATCAAAGAATAGTGAAAGCTAATTCACAATGGACGACTGGTTTGGATTAGCTATTGCCGGAAAAGAACTTTCACCGCGACTTTTAGAAGTCGCAGCGCAAGCTTTTCCTAAGTAATCACGCCTGAAGGCTGCGGACTACGGGGCGGGTTGGGAACGGCCAATCAGGAGGGGGCGGGTGCCGGCCTGAGTGCTGCTGCCTTTGATTGGCCTAGCCTTTTGGATACTTTTTGGCAATGAAAAAGTATCAAGATAGGGTGCCAAACAAAGATGAAAAAGATTTTTTGTAGAGTACTCGCAATAGCAAAATCTCCGAAATTTTATTGTTACAAAACACAATATTAAAGCCCATGCCCTGACCTTTGAAAAGAACTTTCACCGCAACTTTTGGAAGTCACAGCGCAAGCTTTTCCTACATTAAAACTCATGCCCCACATGTAAAAAGAAATTCAAATCCTTTTGCTCCAAATTATACTCCGTAGAAAAATGAATCGGTCCAAACCGCGTCATCATCCCCAACTCCAATCCAAGCCCATAAAGATAACCTGACGCTGTAATTGTATTGTTCGAAACGACACCTCCTTCAACCGCTTTCTCACGTAATTCATAATAACCAGCATCAAATCGAAGAGAAGCAAAAATATCTTTTACCATTTCTACCTGTAGGCGAGCATGTGTTTGAGCAAAATGAGAGACCGGTAATTCCATGTAGCGAAGGCCAGAGAAAAACACATGAGTAAATTCATTGGGAAGATCTCGACCAAGGTAGAAGCGATGGAAGTAATTATTTTCAGTCAGAAGCGTATACCCTCCGTTAGCTCCAATAACAGTACTGATTTTATTTCCTAGTTTAATAGCTTTACTAAGGCTAAGACTCATCATGATGTTTTCTGGACGAATGGTAGAAACACTGTCGATGGCTTTTCGAGTTATATTTCTACTAAAACCATATTTACCAATGAATTCGATATGATGACCACTACTGGGAAAATGAATTTCGTCATAACTGTCATTCAAAATTCGAATTTGAGAAAAAGCCTGATTGGTTTTCAGATTGTTATCATCATTGTCAAAATATTCCTCGCTGCGCACGTAACGTTCCAGTCCAATACCTGTCGAAATTAGATATCGATTATATAAGGTAGAAAATATATTTGCCTCTGCCGTATAATGGCGGATGTCAAAACGCTCTATACGATTACCGTCGACAAAGCCTTGCCCAGGGAAAAAATTACCTCTACCTCTGAGTTGTGTACCAATATTTGGACGACCAGAAGTATGCATGAAATACTCCACATCAAGTGAAGGATTTTCAGAAACTTTTAAGTCTACGTTGAATTTGGAGCCATTGATAAAACGATTTCGCAAAGTAAGATTCAAAAGCACGGCAGCCTTTAGACGAGAGTCATAATTAGCGGATACTCTAAAGAACTCGCCTTTCTGAGTCTCTGCAATCACACGCAAAATATAAGCATCTTTTCGATCTGTGGGCAGCAACCGATAACTCGCTAGAGCCACCAATTCTCCTCCGTAAAGATTCTTTATTCTACTTTCTACTTCATCCAGATCGTAGATTTTCCCTTCTTTGATTTGCAATGAATTTAGAATCCGCTTAGCTGCTTTTTCATCACAACCAGTTACTTGTAATTCTACGACTTCAAAGCGTTCAGGGATATAAACCCCTCTGGCCTTTAGCGGCTCTCTACTTCCTAACAATGCTTTCACATCTTCTAATTTTTCACCAACAGCAGTAACACCCCGCTTCATCAGCTCCTCATTTTTGTCGAAAGACAGCGCGCCAATATCTGCTATCTCAGGACTGATGACGACGTCTGCCAACTCCGCCTGACGAGCATTCGACTCTGCGATTCGGTAACTACTCGTTTGATCCAAAACATCCATAATACTTTGAAGCGATTCGCGATCATAAAGTGGCGCACCAATGTCTACCGCTATGACTTTATCAGCTCCTAACTTAATGACATCCTGCACCGGTAAGTTTCGAGTTACTCCGCCGTCGATGAGAATACTGCTGTCTATTTCGCAAGGAACAAATACGGAGGGAATAGACATACTCGCACGCATGGCATCCGCCAGATCACCTTTTCCAAAAGCGATGGCTTTGCCCGTTTCAAAATCTGTAGCGATGGCCCGATAAGGAATATCGAATTTATCAAAATCATAAATCCCATGTGCGGGAATGGTGAGTCGAGAAAGAAGCAAGGAGATTTTTTTACCTTTTACAATTCCTTTTGGGAAACCAATTTTACCATCCTCAATTGGAAAACGTATTTGATATCGCTCTGCTGCATAACGTTCTTCTATTGGGTAGAACGTCCGTTCAAGCTCATCGTCGAAGTAGTACTCCCACTCCGTTTCCATAGCCAATCGTTCCAGGTCCTCTATAGAATAACCGATGGCATACAATCCACCGAGGATACTTCCGATACTCGTCCCAGTGATTAGATCAGGACGAAAGCCTTCCTCTTCTAACACCCTAATTACGCCCACTTGGGCAATACCTTTTGCTCCACCTCCAGAGAGTGCCAAACCGATTTTATCTTTTGAGATATCCGTTTGAGCTTTCGCAAAATGAATTTGAGAAAAGAGCAAGAAGAGAATTAATACAGGGGTAAATACAGCTTTAGGGTTTGTAACTTTTGGTTTCATTTAATAAATGTAGGGAATAACTTTTACACCTCATTATTGAACAAGACATAAGCATTCAAAGAAGTCGCAATCAGCAGCCATATGAAATACGGCAATACGAAAAGTGCCTTCGCCTTAAGCTCTCTCCTGTAAGCAAACAGAAAATAACCAACCAGCAAAGTCAATAAAGAAATCACAACTAGCCCAGCAGCTACAGCTTGAAATTTAAAGAAAACCGGATTCCAGAGTACGTTCAGTATCCATTGTACGATGAAGAGACCAGCTAGTTTTTTAGTATCCACAACACTCTCCCAGGCATAAGCCATGTAGAACGCGAAGCAAATCATGATGGTCGTCCAGGCTGCGCCGAATACCCAGCCGGGAGGTGTCCAGGGGGCTTTGTTGAGGCCTTCGTACCAGTCGGAGGTGACGCCATTGTTGGTGAAGAGACCGCCGAGAGCGAGAGCTGCAAAATTGATGAGAAGGAAGAGGAGGATTTTTTTGAGCATGGTTTGGTTTTGTTTTGAATGTATTAATTAGTGTTTCTTGGATTAAGGTTTAGTTGAAGTCAGATCTTTTAGAAGAGACAATCAATAGGTTACTAACGATGAGTGTTCCCTAAAAGATGGCATTAAAGTTAAAGTGTATATTTGAATACTTTATAAAACCCTTTCAAAAAATAAAAACAATGATTCAAGAGCTCTATCAAAAGGCAATGAAGTTTGCAGGCGAAAAACACGCTGAACAGAAAGTACCTGGGTCAAAATCAAATTACCTTTTACATTTATCAAATGTAGCGATGGAAGTACTATTCGCTCATAAAAAGAAAGAAGACTTTGATTTGGAGTGTGCTATTCAATTGGCCATTCTGCATGATACCGTAGAAGACACGGATACAACTGCTGAAGAATTGTCTGAGTTATTTGGAACTAACATTTCAAACGGCGTTTTAGCACTTACGAAAAACACATCAATAGCATCGAAGGATGACCAAATGACCGATAGCTTAACTAGAATAAACTTACTCAGAAAAGAAGTCGGGATTGTGAAAATCGCAGATCGAATAACCAACTTACAAAAACCTCCTCCTCATTGGACCAATTCTAAAACCCAATCGTACCACCAACAGGCAATAATTATTGCTAATAAATTACATGGTAAAAATGAATATCTGGAGAATAGATTAAAAGGTAAAATAGAAGCTTACAAAAATCATTTCCAATAAAAACCTATTTCCATTCTATCAAAAGTAAGTCTTTCAAAATCTAGGCTGTATTTATAGACAAACGCCACAGAAGATCATTTAGCAAATCAACCTCCATCAAAAAATCACCTTTATGCGATCCAACAGGTACCTAATTGTTCTATTAATAATACTCACATCCTTCAACATTTACGCCCAACAAAACAAACCCAATATTCTGCTCATCATCGCTGATGACATGGGAATTGACGTAACCAACGGCTACCAGCAGAATGATAGAATGCCAACGACACCCAACTTGGACGCATTAAGAGAAAGCGGTCTGACTTTCACCAACACCTGGACCGCTCCTCAATGCACCCCTACCAGAGCTTCCATCATGAGCGGAAAGTACGGTATAAAAACAGGGGTGATGAGGCCTCCTGGCAATCTGGATTTGATCCATGAATCTTTGTTTAGCAAAATAGCGGAAACTAGTGATGATGCCTATGCTGGGGCAGTGATCGGTAAATGGCACATCTCCAATCCAGTCGATTACAACCATCCAATGCAACACGGAATTGATCATTACGAAGGTTTGTTTACTTCCTCTGTTGATGATTATTACGCTTGGGATAAAGTTGTAAATGGTACATTAACCACAAGCGAAGAATATGTTACTACTGACTTGACTGACTCAGCAATTGACTGGATTTCAGATCAAACAGATCCTTGGTTTCTTTGGTTAGCGCATGCTGCGCCGCATGGTCCGTTTCATGTTCCGCCTGCTGATTTGTATACCGAACCGAATACCAATAATAACTTAGGAAAGTACTTAGCATCCATAGAAGCAATGGATCATGAGATCGGTAGATTGCTCGATAGCATGGATGAGGAAACCAGAGAGAACACCATCATCCTATTCATAGGTGACAATGGAACGCCAGGGACTGTCCTCCAAAATTTCCCTTCCAACCATTCAAAAGGTAGCTTGTATGAAGGTGGGGTAAGGGTTCCATTTATTGTATCTGGAAAAGGTGTTTCGAGAATTAATGAAGTTGATGATAATCTCAATCATGCAGCAGATCTCTATGCTACTATTCTTGAACTTACGGGCGAACAAGTCAGTGGCGGTATTTACAATAGTATGAGTTTAAAACCTTTGTTCTCTTGCGAATCTGAGTTGAACCGATCTTTTATTTATACCGATTATGAGAATGGAAACACTCTAGAATGGGCCATCCGAAACGAGGAATACAAACTCATTGAAGATGAAAACGGCAACATGGAATTCTATAAAATTTCAGAAGACATTCTAGAGGAAAACGACCTTATTGGAAATCTAAGTCCTGCGGAACAATCCCTACTGGAAGCCATGCAAGAGGAAGTCGAAGCCATCAGAACAGCTTGGTCTTGCAACGATGGTATTCAAAACGGAGATGAAACAACCCTTGATGATTGTGACGACACCTGCACTTCTGACAACACTTTGAGTACGACCAATATTGGTTGCTGTGAAACACCTGATCAGCCATCTGTTTATTACGAATATATTGAAGATAACCTTCGTCGAATTTATACCAACAACTTCCCAGATCATGATTACTGTTACAATAGCGCTAATCAAATGCCTTCGCAAACGCATCATGATTTTGGAGTAGATTTGAATCCTACATTGGCTGATGAAATTACAAAAGTAGTTAGAGACAATGGAAGACCAGCTAGGTACTTCGGAGTCGCTAAAAACGGAGTCATCTTCGCTCCTGCGCCCGCAGCGCCTTTTATTTTTGAAGATCAAAACACCGGAGAATACAACTGGGATTGGGTACTTGAACCGACCAATAATCAAGGCCAGGGAGCTGATGTCGTCGGCCTTGATTGCGCCTCCGCTCATACGGGTGGTCAGGGTTACCATTATCATGGAAATATGTTTTCCTACGTAGAAAATGAAATTCCTGGAATCTCTACTACCGATGAAATACCGGAGACGCCTTTGCATATTGGTTGGGCGGCGGACGGCTTTCCTATCATGTACAGATTTGGGCCAGATCTAGATGGAAATATTAAAGAGTTGGTTCCTGGTTTTCAGTTAAGAACAGGATTAAGACCTGGTGATGATATTACTGAACCTTGCGGCACTTATAGTGGAAAGTATACTCGGGATTATGAATTCATTTGTGGAAAAGGAGAATTGGATGAATGTAATGGTATCCAAAGTTCGATCACAATTGAAACAGAAAATGGAATACAGACCTTTGAATATTTCTATGTGATTACCTCTAGCTTTCCGCAAATCCCAAGATGCCTCAGAGGAATGGTGAGTGAAGATTTTGACAATGGTAATGATCCACTGGAAGGAGTCGATGAAGACAATGATGGTTTTTTGAGTGATTTTGATTGTGATGATACGAATGCGGATATCAATCCATTGGCAGAAGAAATAGTGGGTAATGATGTTGATGAAAACTGCGATGGAATAATTTCAACTTCTGTTCAGGAGCTTTTATTAGCAGAAGTGATCGTCAGTCCAAATCCATCCAGCGGCAATTTTAGCATAGAAATGCCGAACGATGAAAACATCTCTGTAATGATATTTTCTAGTGATGGAAAAATGATAACTAATGCAAATGGAAACGGAGTAATAGAAATCCAGGGCTTGTCTGCTGGATTATATATTTTGAAAATCACCACTAACGGCGGAGCCAGTATTTATAAAAAACAAATAATCAAATAAAATGAGATACGCTTTTCTTTTAATAGCAATGGTCTGCAACAGTATTTTTTCTTTTGCACACGATGTACCCATAGCGACTTTTCAGATTACAGAATCAGAGTCGCTCCTACAGCTTGATGTTACTTTTGACTTGGAAGATTTTTCTAAATCACTTGATGTAGAAGTTGAAGAAATTGACCTCCAATATATGAAGGATTATTTATCAGAAAACACCAACTTCTTTTTCAACGGAAAGGAAACAGCGCTTCATGTTTCTGATGTCAAAATCGTAAGAGGTCACATTCGAGTGAAAGGGAACTTTGGGAAAGCATTAGAAAAAATAGAGACTATAAAAATTAAAAACATTTGCCTCAATAATGTACGTCATCATTCTAATCATATTCAAATAGATTTGAACGACAAGACAAAAGATTATCGAATGCATAAAAGGAGGACAGAAATTAAATTGAAGTATTAGTTTTATCAACTAATTGGATCGCCGTTTTCAGTTCTTAATCTTGGTCCGTGATGAACGTACCAATGCAAATGTTTCGTTGTCTGATAATTTCCAACATTTGAAGAGATTCGACAGCCACCATAACTTTCCTCGAATAACTGAGTCACAAATTTAATGGCTTCAAAAAACGCCCTATTTAGTTTTTCTGAATTAGGATATTTAGAAAGAGAATCGATGTGTGTTTTCGGAATAATCACAACGTGCTTTTCCCAGTAAGGCTTGGTGTGATGAAAGGCCATTACCATCTCTGTTTCAAAAATCACATCTACGTTCGTTTTTCCTGTAATTATTTGTTCGCAATAAAAGTCTGTCATAATTTTTTATTTTTAATGAGTTCACTCAACTCACGAGTAAACTTACATCAAATATAGAAGTGTTATTTTAAATAGTTAATTTTACTATTACAGTGATTTTTAAATCATTTCTTCAGCAAACAGCTGTTAAAAAATATTCTCAATAAATGATAATAATAATCGGAGCTGGTCTATCAGGTCTATTAACAGGTTTTCGCCTAAAGCAAAAAAACATTCCTTTCAAAATACTAGAAGCCAGAAATAGAATTGGAGGTAGAATCCATACTGTGTATGGAAAAGACAATACAGCAATGGAAATGGGTGCAACTTGGTTTACAGACCAACACATTCATCTGAAAAAACTCTTGGAGGAATTAGATATAGATTACTTCAAACAACACATGGACAACACTGTATTTTACCAAGCTTCTGCCAGCTCACCTACTCAGATTGTTCAAATTCCAGGTCAATCTCCTAGCTACAGAATTGCTGGAGGTTCATCTAAGCTAATTAATACATTATTCGAAAAGCTGGATAGATCAGATGTTCTCCTGAATCAATCCGTGACTAAAATAGAAGTAGGTGAAACCACTACTAAAGTTCATGCAGAGAAAATCTACGAAGGCACTAAAGTCGTTTTAGCATTACCTCCAAAGTTGTGGGCAAAGAACATTTCGTTTCAGCCTACTTTGCCAACTGACCTAATGGATATTGCCGAAGCGACTCATACTTGGATGGAAGATTCTATTAAAGTTGCTCTAAGCTATGACCAACCTTTTTGGGAAGAAGAAAATATCCCTGGAACTTTATTTAGCAATGCAGGTCCAGTGACTGAATTCTATGACCATTGCAATTTGGAAAAATCTAAATATGCGCTTTGTGGCTTCATCAATTCTTCTTTCAAAAACTTAAGTCCTATAGAAAGACGTAAAGCGGTAATGAATCAAATTAAAAATGCTTTTGGTCCAAGGACAGAGGAGTTCACTGATTACAAAGAATGTCTATGGAGTAATGAAAAAAATACTTTTGAATCCTCTGAAGACTTCATCCTTCCTCATCAAAACAATGGACATCCAATTTTCAGTAAAACATTTTTTGACGACAAGCTATTTATTTCAGGTTCTGAATCAGCCGCAAGATTTCCTGGGTATATGGATGGAGCTGTATTCTCTGGGAATATTATTTTTGAGAAAATAATACGTGCTATAAATTCAATTTAGCAAACACACACTACAACAATGACCAACAATCCCCTCTTAGTAAACGAACGCCAAACAGACCTTGGAAACTTCATGGTCGGAAGACTACTCCCCTTCCGTAAAAAACGGCAGGTCGGTCCCTTCACCTTTATCGACCACATGGGCCCTGCGCAATTAGGCAATGGAAAATACATGGACGTCGATCAACATCCGCATATCGGTTTGTGTACACTGACTTATTTGTTTGAAGGAGAAATCGAACATAGGGATAGTACTGGCGCTGCTCAGGTGATTCGTCCGGGAGATGTGGGTTTTATGACTTCAGGCAGTGGTGTAACACACACAGAAAGAACGCCATCGGATAGACGAGGCGAAGAAATTTTCACAGTACATGGGTATCAGATATGGGTGGCTTTGCCAAAGGAAAAAGAAGAGATGGTTCCACAATTTGATTTTATTCCGAGTGCTGAGATTCCGAGTTGGCAATCAGATGGATTGATTATTAAACTAGTAGCAGGAAATGCTTTTGGTAAATCAGCACCACTGCAAGGCTATTCCCCAATGTTCATGGTGGATATTTTCACAGAAGAGGAAACTACGCTAGATTTAAAAGATCAGTTAAAAGGCGAGGTCGCTTTTGTAATTGTGAAAGGTTCGATTATCGTGCAAGAGCAAAAAATCGAAGCGGGACAAATGCTGATCAGTAAAACAGATGAGCAATGTGAGATCTGTATGGATAAGAACACTCAGGTATTACTATTTGGTGGAGAGCCGCTGAAAGAAGAGCATTTTCTATTATGGAACTTTGTTTCGCATTCGAAGGAACGATTACAACAAGCGAAAGCAGATTGGATGGAAAAAAATTTTCCAAAGGTGCCAGGTGATAATACTTACATTCCTTTCCCAGATTACAGAAATAAAAAATAAGTCTCCAGAATTACCTCAGCCAATACTTCAATCCCAGTTGAACACCAAAATCAGAGTATCGTTCTCTAACATTACTTTTCGAAGAGCTATAGGTCGTATTAAATCGGTAGTAGGGAGAAGTATGAATTTCCATTCGAGGTCCTACGCGATAGCTCAAGCTACTTTGTAGCACTGGCGTAACTCCTACATTGGTTCTATACCATTTACTTTCGTCATTATTTAGATCATAAAAAGGTGATTGTTCATTATCTAAAAGTATTTTTCCTTTTCGATATAACAATGCATTTACATGAACCCCAGCTTCAAGACCAAATCTAAATCGCTTACCATTTGTCGTATATCCTAACATCAAAGGCACATCTAATCTATGAAAATAATTAAAGACTTCTTTTTCAAAAGTGTTACTACTAGTGTTTGTAATAGTACCTGTTTCGTAGAAAGTGTCGCCCGTTGTATTATTAATGTAAGTTGAAAGAATAGTATTCGGAACCCTATCAGAATCTATTTGATTTACTTCGTAGTTGAATCGACGAGCTATTCTATGGTACTCCAATCCGCTTCTAAACGAAAGGTGGCTTTTGTATTTAGCAGTAAGACTAAGCCCTAAAGAAACAGACTCTAGCTGCGTTTCCGTTTTTTCCCTTTCAGCTAAATACAAAGGATTCTCTGATTCGATATTTGCATTTAGCTTATCGGACACTCTACCTACACCACCATAAGCCCCTATTGCATAGTGCCACTTTCGCTGCTTCTGTATGGGCGTAATTAATTCTCCATCCTCAGAAATTGGCTTCATTGGAATTTCAAAAGATAAAGCCGCTACATCAACTAAAGTCGAAGATCTTATTGCTTTTTTGTCAACTACTTCGCCTACGACTTCTTTCTCCTTTTCTATTGGAAATTCACCTTGAATTAAATTAGTTTTTCCACTTTGTAGCGGATCAGAAGTTGTCATTTCACCTACTTCCGTTTTTCCAGAAGGGCTATTTACTGTTTGCTTTATATTTTTTGGCGCTTTGGTTTTCTTTGAAACTGTAGCGCTGGAATTAGATATAGACTTAGTTGAATTAGCGTTTTCACTTACATTCTTTTTTCTTGTAAGTGATTGCTTTTCTTTTGCATTTCTTTTAGAGTCTACTTCTGTAGATGTATTGTTATTATTTTTTTCATTTTCATGAAATATGGTTGAGATCGATGCTTTTGAATTCTGTGGTGTAGTATTCTGTTTCTCTGTAATGCTTACTTCTGCATTGAGATTTTCATTATCAAGTCCTATGGACGTCCAAAGCAAACCAGCGGTCACCAGGCCAGCAGCAAGCCCAAAGAAAAACCACCAGAAGAACTTTCTTCGTTTCTTCTCTGGCCTAACGTGCGGCTCTACCCCCTGCCATATGGCTTCGGCATCGACGTACTCTTCCTGATTACTCAGGGTTTTACGAATGTGTTTTTCAAAATTCGGATTCATATCCTAACTTTTTTTTTCTCGGATAACTGGGCTACCAATAATCGTCTCGCTCTAGTTAATTGCGAACGAGAGGTACTGGCTTCAATACCCAAAACTTCCCCTATTTCTTTATGACTGTAGCCTTCAACAGCGTACAGATTAAATATTGTTCTAAAACCATCCGGCAGTGTATTAATCAAATCAGTAAGCTCATCAGCTGCCATTTGTGGATATACCTTTGGTGCGCCCGATTGCTCAGGCATCCTCTCATAACCGTGGAATTCTCTTTTGAAACAGGCCTTGTCAAAATAACTCAGCGCCGTATTAACCACTACCTTTTTCATCCAACCTTCAAGAGAACCTAGGTCTTCATACTTTGGAAAAGCTTTCAGTATCTTAATAAAAGCCTCTTGTAAAATATCCTTCGCATAAGCTCTATCTGGAACATATCGCCGACTGGTTGCCATGAGCAACGCCGAGTACCTTAATACCAGTTCTTTCTGATATTTAGGGTCCTGCTTTCTGCAGCCGTCTATAATTTCCTGTTTGGTCAAACTCCTCAAGTTATACGTTTCCTTTTGTTTATAATCTCTTAGTTCTTTGTTTTAATGATTTATCCTCCACCAATCAAATGTCCCGTGTATATATTGTTATAATTCCAAAAATGAAAAACATCACTCTCGAATAGTCACACTAAATTCTCCTTCGAACGGCACTTGTACGTCTGCATTCCCTGGCCCTGAGATCAAAGAGAATACACTTCCTCCTGAAAAATTACCTCTGATTCGTTGACCAGGTTCAGCACCATATTCTTCTATGATTAGTTGGTCGAATCCACAACCAGTATCACAATTTATACTAATAGCATCTCCACTATTTGGGAATGCCCCTTTAAAGAAATTCACATCGGTATCCATATAAGTTCCAATGGTCAATCCATCAAAAGAAATATCTATTTGCTCTAGTGTATCTTCGAATCCTGTGATGCGAGTCATTTCATTTATTCCATCTATCACTAATGTTGGATCGTAAAAAAACAAGGCATCATTTCCTGGAAACTTTATCGCTATCTAATCGGCCTCACCATCTCCACAAAGTAACGTTTCACCAAGATCCAAGTCCACTCCCAAGTCCGCAGTCAAAATACCACTTTCATGAATATCGTTCATATCTTTTATGTTCACTGATAGTACATCTCCACCATTACAAATAGGAACCGATAAGTTTATTTGATTACCATTTAGGTTATAATAACAGTAGTCTTGCGGCTCCGTAATAACCTCTACAAAATAGTCACTGATATTTTCAGTCACACAATCTACCAGTGTTCCGGTAACAGAGGTAAGCGCTAGAGTATTGGTTTCCGAAAGGATAATGTTGCCTAAATTCTTATCCGTAGAGACGATCTCCTCTGCTTGCTCGAAGACTTGACAATCACTTTCACTGAGCAGAACATTTAGCTTTATGGATTTATCAGAAGGAATTGGGAGGTTGAAAAAGCCCTCATTGTCGGTATAAGCAAAGCTACTTATCAGAGATTCTTCATCAGTGATTTTAATCTGTAAATTAGGGAACGGTTGCTCATTCTGATTTTGGAGACTGCCACTTAAACTCACTTTTGGAGAAGGAACTGCCAGTTGGAAAAAACCCAGCTGCTTGATTACTCCAGTATACTTTCCTTCTTCCAAAACAAAGTCACCTTGCTCTTGCCACAGTCCATATCCTTCATTGAAAAACCATGTAGATATCTTTTCAGGAGCTATTGCTAAATGATTCTCTGAAACGAGGAAGCTCAGTTCTACTTTTTTCTCTTCGTCTAAACTCAACCTTTCTCCATTCTCTGAATAGAAGTCCAAAGCAACGGCACCAAAGGTGGACAAAGCAACTTCCTTACTTGTACGATCAATGCCCTGTAAATTTCCAGGTAGGAAATCTATCATGTTCTCTCGTTCTGTTCTTAGCTGATGGATATATGGAGTTACGCTCCCTTCGTAGGTCGTGCCATTTGGCAATAGCAAACTATTCGCCTGTAAGACTATTGTTAGATTTTCTTCAAATTCTGAGATAACATCTTCATCCGAGCGAAAAGAACTCCCTGTCTCTTTTGGCAGCAGCCGAATGGTTACATAATTCTCAGAACCTTCTTTTGGGAAAAAACGGGTCCCACCTGCAAAAAAGAAAGGCTTCTTTTCTACTTGAATGAAAGTACCTGTGGCATTCATTGTTGTCTCTCTAAAAAGAAAGACTCCTTGGTCATTAGTCAATAGTGTCTCTGAACCTAATGTCACTTGAGCATTGGCTACTGGGTAACCATTCTGATTCAAAACTTTACCAAATACAGAAGCCGTAACAGGTTCGTCCGTCTGTTCGAAGTCATCGATTAGAAATACCTTTGGAATATGATTAGATTCGTTTTCGGTAGTCGTCTCACTGTCTTTTCGGCAAGCAAAAAGAGTGAGAAAGCATAGTAGTAAAAATGTTTGTTTCATTTCTTATTCTTGGCATTACACAAAAAAATAATTTCAAAATCTTTAGCCTCCCCGAAAAGTTCTGAAGTTATTTTTTCCTTGTTCCTTGGATACTACTTATAGAATCGGTTTCGATCTAAATGTGCTGCATGGACCAACAAAAAAAGCGTAGAAAAATCATCGCTAATTTGCTAATGATTGTTCTACGCTTTTCCGAAAGCTATTTTACTTCCTTTACGCTAAGTAGTCGATACTCCTTTATCACGTCTCATCCATAAATAAATACAGCTTCCGATACCTAATAGCATCATCATTACAGCAATGAATTCCGCCTGTGTTGTTTGCATTCCAAAAACTTCATATTCATCATTGATTCTGATTTTTTCAATCCAAAATCGTTCGAAACCGTTGAAAAACAGATACATAGCAAATAACATCCCTGGAATAGTAATCTTCTTTCGAATGGCCCAGAGAAAACCTCCTATACCAGAAGCCATGATAAATTCGTAAACAGAAGTAGGAAATACCGCCGGTGCCAACTTCGTACAATATCTCCAGGTACATCCTTCAATATTTACATGTGGACTTCCTCCTGAGTCAATCACATTATTTGGATAATCGTAAGCCCACATCCAGTCGGGTAGAAAAGCCATCCAACCTGGTTGCGCCAATTCGTTAGCAATACCCCAGTCCCCATCTCCTGAGAAGTGACAACCGAGTCGTCCGATCCCATAAGCGATCATCAGCGCAGGAGCTACTGCATCCATCACATAGATCGGTGTAATTTTCTTAGCACGTAGATAGAAATAAATTACTGTAAAAGCGGTAATCAGTCCTCCGTAAATCGCCATCCCTGATCCAGAGAAAAATGAATCCATCATTTGCTCAAAACTCATCGTTCCGAAATCTTCTGCTAGTGCAAATATCTTAGCTCCGATAATTCCGAATACTGCTGCCATGATGGTGATGTCTCCAATTCGTTCATAAGGATGAACATTCATAAGCACTTCCTTAGGCTGTGACAATTGCACTCTTTTCTTTTCCCAGTATTTTATTCCAGCAAAAACAGCAGCTCCCAGAATACCCGCTATCCAATTTCCTTTAGTGGAAAGAATAACAGAGGCAGGGTCAAATTGAAATTCTTCAAAGTTTGAAAAGATGTAAACAAGTTTGAAGGCTAATGCAAATCCTAGTAATCCGTTTGACAACAAGTCAAAAATAGAAGCAGGTGCGCCTTCAATGGTTTTCACCTGTACTGGTTTAAGTAAACCCTCTTCTTCTTTTCGCTTGAGTTCCTTCATCAACATCGCAGCCGCTACCAAAATAGCAATGACTAAAAAAAGCCCAAATGTCTTTACAACAGAGAAGGCATTGTCGGGCTGGGTACCGATGATATAATGTAGAATGTATGATAAGTCTGGACACATAGTATTTTTATTTTATTGGGTGGATAAGGCTATTGAGGCAGATAAGGTAGATGAGGTTTTACACAACCCTTATCTACCTTATCCGCCTCATCAACCCCATCTACCTTTTTCTCTTATTATTTCCGCCTCCCTATAACGGTTCCGTCTTTGATAACGGCTCCTTTCTTAATGACAACGATACCATCAACAACACAGTAGGTAGCTGTTTCTCTATTTTTCAATTTTGCACCACCGCGGATTTTCACCCCTTTTCCGATGTGCACGTTTTTATCAACAATGGCTTCTTCGATAAGACAATCTTCGCCAATTCCCATTGGAATATCTTTTCGGTTTTTATCGGTGATGTCTTCTAGCTTTTCGTAGTAGTCGTTACCGAAAACAACGGCGTCTTTAATGACCGTGCGTTTTCCAATTCGGGAACGAATACCTATGATAGAACCTTCTATTTTTTTTGCATGAAGGATACAGCCCTCAGATAATACAGACTGAACTAGCTTTGTTCCAAAAATTTTGGTTGGTCCTAACAAACGAGGTCGCGTGAAAACGATTTGCTCATTGTCAAAGAGATTGAACGCAGGTACATTATCTGTTAGTGCCAAGTTGGCTTCATAGAAAGAACGAATTGTCCCAATGTCTTCCCAGTAACCATCATAAGAATAACTGGCTACTTTATAACCTGAGTTGATCGCATGTGGAATAATTTCTTTTCCAAAATCATCCGCTTCATTTTTCTCATCGAAGAGTTTATTCAGTGCCTTCTTATTGAAAATATAAATCCCCATAGAAGCCAGATAATCTTTTTTCTTTTTCTTATCCGCTGGAGATACTTCTGACTTCCAATCTTTAAGAGCACTCTTTTTGGGTTTTTCAATAAAGCTATCAATACGACCTTCTTTATTGACTTTCATAATTCCAAAACCGGAAGCGTCCTTTGCAGTTACTGGAATAGTTGCTATTGTCAGATCTGCTCCCTGAGCAATATGACTTAATGCCAACTGTTCAAAGTTCATTTGATATAATTGATCTCCAGATAGGATCAATATATAATCGTGCTCATGATCTCGAAGGTGGTGCATGCACTGACGAACAGCATCAGCAGTCCCTTGAAACCATTTTTCGTTACCTCTGGTTTGCTCCGCTGCTAAAATATCTACAAACCCTTTGGAGAACATATCAAACTGAAAAGTATTTTTGATATGCTGATTCAAAGAAGCAGAGTTGAACTGTGTCAACACAAACATTCGTTTGACACCTGAATTGATACAATTAGAAATTGGAATATCAATCAATCTATATTTCCCTCCGATTGGAACAGCTGGTTTAGATCGTTTATCTGTCAAAGGAAATAATCTTGTGCCGGCTCCTCCTCCTAGAATTACGGAAACCATTTTAATGAGCTTCTTCATGAATGGGTGTTGTTTGCTTTTTGTGAATATTTTATTTCTATGCTGATTATTATTATTTATACTAGTGACTTATAAATCTCCATATATTCTTTTGCTGATTTCTCCCAAGAGAAGTCCAACATAACAGTTCTTCTACGGACCATCTCAAATCGTTTTTTATTAGCATATAACTCTGTAGCTCTTGCCAAAGAACTAAATGCACTACTAATAGAAAAATGATCGAAGGTAATTCCATAACCATTTTCCAATCCAATGTCACGAATAGAATCTCTTAGTCCTCCAATATTCCTAACCATAGGAATGGTTCCATAACGCAAGGCATACAACTGATTCAATCCGCAAGGTTCTACCCTGGAAGGCATCAAAAGAAAATCCGAACCGGCATATAGCTGATGGGCAATTTTCTCATTGTATTCCAAACGCGCATCGAAGAGCGTTCCGTATCGGTTTGACATATCGCGCAAGACCGCTTCTAATCTTGGATCGCCCGTTCCTAAAAGCAGGAATGAAGCTCGTCCTCCAGATTCTATAAACCGACTAATTAACTCTGGTAATAAATCTGCCCCCTTCTCCCCTACTAGTCTGCCGATAAAAGTAATAACTGGCAGGTCCATTTCAAAATTATAACATTCCTGAAGTGCTTCTTTATTTTTCTTTTTGAAATTAGGTAGGCTACTTTTCAGATTATGAGCAATCAATTTATCCTTCTCAGGATCCCTAACCTGCGTATCTATTCCGTTCACAATTCCCCGTGCCTTGCTTACCTCGTGATTGAACAGCCATTCTAATCCGCCAGAATTATGACGCAACTCATTCATGTACCCCTGAGAAACAGTTGTCAATCTCCAACAACATCTAACCGCAGTAGCCATTGGATTTATAGCACCATTCCATTCCAACAAACCTCTGTCGTCATTATAAAAAGTAGGCAACAAGTATTTCCAGTTCCAAGTAAATGCGCCCTGATATTCTCCATTATGAATTGTGAATACAGTTGGTATCTGATTCAACATTCGGTAGTCCGGGCAATGCGTTATGAAAAAAGGAATAAGCGCGCAATGGTGATCATGACAGTGCAGAACATCTGGTTTTTCGCCAGACTGAATAATCCATTGTAAAACCGCTTCCTGAAAATAAATCGCTCTTTCAGATTCATCTGAGTAAGCTCCGCTCGGTCCGACATAGATGCCTTCCCGATCATACAAACCTGGCAAGTCCACTACATACAAATCAAAACCCAGCTTTACTTTTTCTACTTTTTGAATTTTAAAAGGCACTCTTCTGTTGAAGTGATCGACACTGGCTTCATGTACTGTTTTGTACTCTTGGTTATTCAACCACTTGGTTGCATATTTTGGAATAACAACAGAAGCCTCTGCTCCAGCTTCATTGAGGTATTTTGGCAAAGCACCAACTACGTCTCCAAGACCACCGGCCTTTGCAGCTGGATAACATTCTGCACTGATGTGAAGAATTTTCATAGGCGAGTTTCTCGTTTTGTGATTTTCAATGACCACAAAGATAATAGAGTTGTTGTCTCTTTTGAAATAAGACGAGTTTTGTTTTGTTTTCAATTCATTATTAATGCAGAAGTAACATTGACTTGAAGCATATAAAAAACAAAGCCGCTGTATTCCTGAGAATCAGCGGCTTTGTTTTTAAGAAATAGATCTTTATTAGTAAACCCTAGTATAGTAAAGCTGTGTTCCAATATCAATAAGAGATGGCCCAGTAGATCCCGTATAGGTCAGGATAACTACATCATTTGAATTAAAATATGGCGTATAAGAATACATATAACCGCTAGCATCCATGACAACCATAATGTTATTGGAAACCGTCCAGGTCATGATTTCAGTGGCGCTAACTACTCCGTTCAAAAAAGTTTGTGAGGACATGGAGCCGTCCGCATACAGCATACTTTGAATAATCACGCGTTGGTTGTAGTCATTATAACCCAAATCTATTTGCCAGGTACCGAGCATTTTATTGATGATAAGTTGATCCGAAACAGTTGTCAGTGGCTCTATTTCTTCTGGTTCATCTGGGATGTATTCTGGTTCCTCTTTTTTCTTTTTCTTAATGGGCCTAGGAGCTGGATCAACTCGCTCTTCTCCTCCTCTTAGCTTCTTTATATTCTCTTCACTTTTTTTCCAGCCATTGGCGATGGCTTCTGCGCGAGCGCGAGTGGGCGGATGTGTATCGCTCCCCCCTTTATTTTGTAGCATTTCGATTCCCGCTTTAGCTTCATCTAATGTTGCACCAAGTTTGTGCAAAACACCACCTGCAAAAATATCAGCCTGTAATTCCATTTTCTTTCGGAGCTTAGAATTTGTTGATTTGAAATCATGTCCGTTAAGATGATGACCAATTTCATGAGCGAGTACACAATAGGCAGCCCACTTGGTTCGAGCATCTTTTTTAAATTTTTCTAAGAAAGAAGTATTGTATAAAATATAGCGTTGTCCATTTTCTTCTGTAGCCAAAGCATTTTTACAATCACTGGATTTTACAACAAAATTTTTTGCGATGGAAACGGCATCGACAATTTGCTCTACTATTTTGTCGGCCTCTGAAGAAGCTCCGAAATAGTAGAACTCCTGCTCCGTTTCTTCTTCATCAAAACTACAAGAATGCTTAATGGTAATCACATCCTGAGCTTGCAGACTTAGCGTAAATAATAGCAGACCGAGGATTTGTAAGAGTATTGTTTTCATAAGAAATTGATTTAAATGGTTCTTAGATTTGGAGTTAAAAACTATAAGGTTCTTATTAGCTGAATTAAAGCCATTGAAATTCTATTGATGGTTAACTGCGCTTCTTTGTTATCGACTAAACCTAGACTGGTTTTCTTTTCCCAATCATTGTGCTGTGTTTGTAACAGGAGCAATTGTGTATTTCGTTGAGGGTTTTCATTTTCAAATTGCTGGTTTAAACTTTGGAATAAATCACTGTAGTTATTAGCGACTAGTAATTCAAAAGCTTGTTGCTGCGCAAGGTTATTTTTCTGAGTTGCTTTTTTCATTTCCTTAGTCACATGCTCTTTTATCATTTTTTCATTAGGTCTGAACATCGCTTCCTTTCGGAAATATAACAATGCAAATACAACCATCAGCAAAAGTTGAAAAGGCAGTAACCATTGATAGGACTGTTGAAAATAATCTGCTATACTTTGTTCTGTTGTCCCTGCGGTCATTGTCAAAAGGGTTGTCAAAATTGTTCCCAAATAAGCAATGACAGCAATGACAATTATTCGATAAATAAAAGTCTGAATAAACTTCCCCGCATTTTTATTTTGCATTGCCCCAAACATCAGCACCAAAAACCCAGGGATTAAATTTACCCCTACCCAAATCCAGGGAACCATTTCTATCTCCACATATTTACCAGCAATGGTCTGTATAAAAATGAGTACTAGCACTGGCATCGAAAATCCGATCCAAATCCAGAGGAGTTGTTTTCTTATTTTGGTTATGAGCGTTAGCATGTGTTGGTTTTTATTTTCCTTATGGGAAACCGCCAATTAATTTTCGCAGTCCAGTTATGTCTAAATGATCTACCGCTTGTAAATGACAAGGACAACTTTGTCGCACCAGATGATTGCTCTCCGGAACTTCAAATTCATAAGTCAAAAAGCTAACCGAGTAATCCGAGTGAAAAGGTTCTTCCGCTATAGATTTCGGCAGACGGTTAACACCCTGGCTAAGCCAAGAAGCAGCTTCTTGTTTACTTACTCGCTTTTTATCAGTACTGTAATTTTGATTAGTAACAATAAAAACGAACAAACGCAGCCTCGCCTTTTTTGGATAAATCAAAGATTTAAAATAGTCCCAAGACAGTGCAAAAGATTCCTGCGGCGGATAATCCACCCAACGATAGGAAGAGCCGTTCATTATATTTCCATCCTCTTTATACTGCTCCATTTGCGTGACTATAGCAAAGCCATTTGGAACTGACATGAAGCGATATGGGTATTGTTTGCCTTCCAGACTTCTGGTTATTCTTTTACTGAGTTGTCCTAAATTATTACAATTGTTAAAATAGATATTTGGGATTTCGTAGGAGGTATGGCACTCTGGTGGAGGGAATGGAAACTGAGCTTTTAGAAAATTATTCATAGAGGCATTCTGACCATCCCAAGACAATCCATTATCTGCTTCTCTGGCAGCAGAACCCTTTTTATAACCCGCCGTTATATTTTCAAATCTCTTTTCATTAAACCCATGGTCTCCTGAAAGCGGACTTGATTTTACAAAATCCTTGACTGCTTCCAAGGGAAAACCGGATTTTGAAAAAATAAATCCCATGAAGAAATCTGCCTCTGCTTCTTCTTTTTCTTTGCGATCTTCTGTGAGCCTATGTCGATTCAGGTGATGTGCCATTTCATGAGCCGTCATTCCAATTTTTTCGATAGGGCTAGCGTTCAGAAAAAAGTCTTGACTCCATAATAAAAACCGTTTTTTACCATCTACTACTGCACTTACATTCTGCACATTGGTTTCTACCAAATAGAAATTGATTTTCAGATTACCTCCTACTTTCAAAATATTTTTCACGCGACTTTCCATCTCCTTGCTCTCTGGCGAAAAAACATATAATTCCTCATCCATCTGCGTACCGCTATAAACGCAACGATTGTTCGTATTGATGTCCAGTAGTTCTTGAGCGAACATCATATTTACCGAAAGGATAAATAACGGAATTAGAAACTTCAGTTTTTGAAACATATCTCTGGCGTATTTCACGAAAGTAAACTTGTCGCTTTGAATCGTTAGATTTTGAACAAAAAGGTAAACGACAATCGTTTTGAAAATCTTGTTTGTGAATGGATGCTTATAGGTAAGTATTCAAAAATAGGGAATATCCAGCAAAAAGTAAAATAGAGTAATTCCTCTTCTCGCTAATCAGCCATCGAATGTATCAGCTTTGGTAGCTCGTTCATATCCTTAAAAACAGTAGCTCCAGCTGCAGACAACTCGCTTCCTTCACTGTGGAGCGCAAAGCCAAGCACTTTCATTCCAGCTTTTACTGCAGCTTCCACCCCGTGAATACTGTCCTCAATAACCAGACATCTTTCTGCAGTGACTTCCATCTTTTTTGCTGCATGCAAAAATAAAAGAGGGTCTGGTTTCCAACGATTGACATCATAAGCACTAAAAAGATTATCATCAAAATAAGGCATCAGCTTAGTCAGTTTCAAATTGAATTTCATCTTTTTTAAAGGTCCGTTAGAAGCTACGCATTTTGAATGTGGTAACTCTTCCAGCGCTTTTACAATTCCCGGTATTGGCTCCAAGGAACTTTCAAATAACTCAAATGATCGCTTTCGAAATACCGTTTCAAAGTCGTATGGAATTGGTTTACCCAACTTCTTTTCCACATATTCAATGACTGATGACAAGGCACCTCCTTTAAACATATTTTGAGATTCTTCCGTCAACATTGGAATACCGAGTTTGGTTATTTCTTCTGCGATGACCTGACTGGATAGGGATTCGCTGTCTACTAGGACGCCGTCGCAGTCGAAGATTAGGAGTTGTGGATATTTCATTTTTGTATTTTTAGATTGTTTTTTTGAGGAGCGTGCATACAATCACTTTACGAACTCCGCCTCTATTACAAAATTCACGGGAGTAGAAAAGAACTCAGTAGACTTTTTTTGACTATCATTATAATTATCAAGCGGCCAGGAGGCCGGTAGATGGATCGGATGAATAGTTCAGCATTCTCCGAGCACGTTAGAAGGCATTTTTAATTTTCCTTTTTATTTTTATTAACCAAGACCACTATCTTCCCTATCGTCTTTCCCTTTTGGAATAATCGAATCGCCTCTGGTAATTTGTCAAAAGTAAACGTATGTCCAACATGTGGTGGAGGTAACTTTAGGTCCTGCACTTTCTGAATAATATCATGCATGATTTCTACTCGTTCGTAAAGCCAGATGAGGTTAAAACCCAGCATAGCTTTGTTGGTATGAATCATTTCCTGAGGATCAAATTTTGGACGAGTGAAATGCTGATATAATATTTTTAAATAGTTGGGTTTATCACCTGGAGCTGCGTAGCGGGCAGAGCCATAGATTACCATTCTACCTTGGGGAGCTAGCTGCTCAAAGCCTTCTTTTAGAATCTTCCCACCAATACATTCCATGATGAGATTTAGCTCTCGATCCTCCAGTACATTTTTTAAATCACTAGCAAACTGCTTGGAACGAACGATTACTTTGTCGTAGCCTTCCTGCTTTAGAAAGTCAACTTTACTGTCGCTACCAACGGAGCCGATGGTATATGCTCCAA
Organism: Saprospiraceae bacterium; assembly: GCA_045105695.1. GTDB lineage: Bacteria > Bacteroidota > Bacteroidia > Chitinophagales > Saprospiraceae > CALGLS01. Next base: position 30,245 of record JBGCDT010000009.1, read on the forward strand.
AACGTTTTGCTATTCGATTCGCTAAAATACCTACACCTCCTGCTGCACTGTGGACGAGGACCGTACCGCCTTTTTTGAGATTCCCTAACTCCATCAATCCATAGTAGGCAGTTAGTACCTGAACTAAGAACGAAGCCCCCTGTTCCATCGTCCAACCTCGAGGAAGCGGAACAACGTAACGATGGTCAATATTCAAATAAGTGGCATAACCTCCGAAGCGAGTAACGCCCATGACTTCGTCGCCAATTTTTACGTTTTGTACCTTATCGCCAACAGCTGTTACAACTCCTGCGTATTCTAAACCAGGTGTAAAAATTCCTTTTGGCGTAGCACTATACAATCCCCAGATGGCGAATACGTCTGCGAAATTAAGTCCTATGGTTTTTACTTTTATGGAAACCTCTTCGGGGCCGGCAGGAGGAAGTTGAGTTTCCACTAAGTGCATGTTGCGAAGGTTTCCTGCTTTTAGTTCGTACTTTCTCATTGATTTATAACAGTAGTTTTACATCCTCGTTTTCAGGATTTATTTTTAGCACCCTTTCTATTAATGGTTTCATTTTCTGCTCCTTTTTCAGGAAACGATAAAGCGCTATTTTATTCATCAGAGCTTGTTCATAGTCTGGGTTTAAAGCTAGTGCTTTGTCGTAGTAATTCTCTGCTTCTTCAAACTGCCCTTGAAGCGCAGCAATGTAACCAAGATTATTAAGTGCCTGTTCTCTCTTCGGGTTTTCACTTAGTACAAAATCAAAGATTTTCTTTGCTTGAGGTAAGTACTGCAAGGCGATATAAGTACTCCCTTGCTTTTCTTGAAATTCTAAATTTAGCGGCATAAGCTTTGTCGCTCTCTTGTAATATAACAATGCTTTTGCATGATCATTCACCGCCGCCTGTGCTTCCCCAATTCGGTAAGCTGTCCATGCATCTTTTATAGTTGATGCTTCTCGATTGGTCGTAAGGCGGATAATTTCCTGATAAGCTTTTTTAGAAAAGAAAAAATGAACTTTAGTTTTGAAAAGAAGTGGGTTTTCAGAATCAACAAGACTCAGATAATGAGCTGCAGAATCCAGTACCGCATCTGCTTCAATATATTTGTCAAACATCGCCATGTAACCTCTTGCCATTTCTATAGGACTTCCTTTTTCTTTTGTCAAAATTTCAAGACCTAAGAAACGAGCAATTTCCTCTTTTTTGACTTCCTCTACAAATGGCATTTCCTTAGCCGTAGACTTACTAATGAAATGATCGGTGATATTCACATGCGGTATATCGGTACTCCCGGATGGAGGCATATGGCAACTTACACAGTTGTCCTCCTGAAGCTGACGAGCAGCAAAAGGAACTGAACAATCTGCCACTTTCTTTTCTACGTGACAACTGATACAAGGTTTATTAAAACTTGCTTTCTCTACTTTTCGGACACTGTGATGAGGATGATGACAAGTAAGGCAAGTCATCTCCTCAGAACTCGTATAGCACTTACTCAGTCGCAAACGATCTGCCTGTGAGGCCATGATGAATTTTTCATGCGAATTGGTATACCTCGGTAAAAAAACATTAGCAACAGAAGACAAGGGCATTCCTGGCTTGAAATCATAGAACGTTTTTCCATCTTCCAGTACCGCTATACCCTGTAGATGACAACGCTGACATAAATCCATTTGTAAATTCTTCGGTAAGTCTCTGGGGTTTACAATACTATAGTCTATGTATTTAGAGGTATCAACAATATTACCAGCCAGTTTTTCACGAACGTGAGCTTCTCCTGGACCATGGCACCTTTCGCAAGAGATACCTGTCGGCATACTACTGTATTTATTCAGTGATCCTTCTTCGTGTTCAGGATATTGATTGTGACAAGTGAGGCATTCTGTAGTGAGTATTCTACTGAATCGAAGATTTTCGTTTTCGAAGCCTGGAGCCATATCCCAGCGACCGTCCTGAGTGTAGAATGTAATTGGAGCTTGGAATACATAACCATTTTCATCAATGAGATGTGAATTCGTATGATGACCAGAACCGATGATATAACTTATCTTTTCTTCTCTTTTATGAGTCGTATCTTTTCCAACCAGACGATACTCTGTTATATACAAGGTACTGTCGCGAAATGAGGGTTGATAGTAAAAGTCAGATTTTTCATCATATACAACAGCATGGCTACCATAGAAAGCAGCTGTCTTTTCCTTCGTCGCGTGGCCAAAGGATTGTCCCATCCCGGTTTCCATAAAGCTATTATATGCTTCTAGGTGACAACTTCGGCAAGTAGCCATTCCTACATAATTTACAGAATCTTTTAAACTGGCGTACTGATTAAGATCTGCTTTAAACCCTGTAGATGTGTTACAGTAGACTAGACCTACTGCTCCAAGGAGAAAGAGGAAATAGATTATTTTATTTTCCATAACAATACTATTACGGACTTATTAAAAGGAAGGAATAACTTAATTTAAAGTTGGACAAATCTGTTAATTTGTCCTGCTGTTTCTGCGAGACTCTCTGAAGTCATTGTCAGTTTTTTCTTAGAGAAGTTCATATCGTCCATCGTATTGATTGGAACTAAATGAACATGAGCATGAGGTACCTCCAAGCCGATAACAGTTACACCAATTCGGTTACAAGCAATAGCTGCTTTCATTCCTTTAGCAACTTTTTGTGAGAACAACATCAGTCCTGAAAGTGTCTCTTGGTCCAAATCAAAAATATAATCCACCTCTGCCTTAGGAATAACTAGTGTATGCCCCTTCACCAACGGATTTATATCCAGAAAAGCTAAATAGTTTTCAGACTCTGCTATTTTATGACAGGGAATTTCTCCGTTGATTATTCTAGTGAAGATGCTAGGCATAGCTTATCAATTTTAGTTCTCTAACAATACAGTAAAATATCTAAATGGCGATATTCACTATTTCAAATTCGATAGCTCCACGAGGTGTTTCGATGGCAGCTATTTCTCCGATTTTTTTTCCTAGTAAACCTTGCCCAATCGGAGATGTAACAGATATTTTTTTAGCTTTCAAATCTGCTTCTGTTTCCGATACCAACTTGTATGTAATTGTCTTGTTAGTTTTTACGTTTTTGATAGTCACTGAAGTCAATACAGTAACCTTAGAAAGGTCCAACGAAGACTCGTCTAGTATACGAGCATTAGCCATTACTTTTTCTAGTTCATTTATTTTCAGTTCCAACATTCCTTGCGCATCCTTTGCTGCATCGTACTCTGCATTTTCTGATAAGTCTCCTTTTTCTCTTGCTTCCGCAATGGCAGCGGCTACCTTCTGACGGCCTGTTGATTTGAGTTCATCCAGTTCAGCAACCAAGTTATCGTATCCCTCTTGTGTTAGGTAATTGTATTTTGACATAATCTTAAAATTTAACTTTATAATTCGAAAGGTCTTTCTATAAAAACCCAAGTAGTGACTTCCTCTCTTCTTCGGGTTCAAATTAAAAGAAACGTTTCCAACTCGGATTCGAGTTGGAAACGTTTCTTTCCTTCTTTTGTAAAGGTATAAAAAAAATAGCACATATTTAGTTCCTTCCTGGATCCCTTTAAAAGTCGATCAACGTAAAATGCCACTGAGACTATTATTAGCATCAATGGCATTTTGGAAAGCTAACTCAACCAAACAAGTGAAAATATTCACTCATTAAGTGGATGCTGTACTTATATATCGAAACGGATTCCAATATTATGTGTTCCGCTCCACAACTTAGTATGCCTGTAAGCATAGTCGATAGAGAATGTACGATTTGAATCTTTTTTCAATGGTACCTGAAAGGAAAACCCACCAGCAAGTCCCGTATAAATCGGAGCTTCAACTCCATCGTTAGCAGTTGAACCAAATTCATATCTGTAAGCACCTCTCAAAATAAATATATTGTTGAAGGTATATTCTACACCTCCACCGAGTTGATCTTGAGAGAATGAGTTTGCTGTAAAGTTTCCAAGAATGGTAACCTTATTTTTTGGATTAAGAATAAAATCATAAGACATTCCTATGTTAAGCATAGAAGGAAGCTCTGATCTTTGTGCGATTACCGCATTGGTCAATTCGTATTGCGCATTAGGATTTGGCGCTTCAGCCGCTTGGTTTAGTCCCTGGCCGCTGTAACGCATAGGTGCTCCTACATTTCTTAATGCAATACCAATTTTGAAATTGTCCTGATCTCCAGTAACGTATTGTACTCCTGCATCAATAGCTACAGAGTTACCAGTAACCTGATCCGTTCCTTCAGATACAAATCGAACAGTCACTCCAACCGTTACTTTATTTTCAAACATATGTGCATAAGAAATACCCATGTTGAAAAAAGTTGGTGAGAAGGTAACACCTCCCTCTTGCGGGTTAGGTTGATCTACTGTAGTAAGAGGAATATCCCCGAAATCAACAGCCATGATACTAATACCCAGCGCGCTATTTTTTCCAATTTTTTGCGCTAGCCCGATCGAGTTGAGACCAATATCTGTTCCTTCAAGATATCTGGTGTGCCCAAGATTAAGCTGAGTATTTCCAGTAATACGAGCTAGACCAGCGACATTTACTCGCATAGCTTCAGCTCCTGAAACAAAAGAGGTGCTCATACTGTGAAGTCCAGAGCTACGAGCCCATGGATTCATCAGAAGTTGTCCAGCACCTGCCTCCCCTTGTCTATCTGGGTTACCTGCTGTTAAGTCAGTAGCTGGTAGCATCAGAAGAAAGGCAAAAAACGTAAGTATATATTTTGACATAGTTATTTCAATTTAAAAAATCTATGACGACCTCACTTATTAAGAATTGGCTCTCTAGTCAAACGAGCGAATTATTGTCGTCCAGAAAAATTATAAAAATAAATGCTGTGGAAAAACGATAAACATACCGTCCTTTCAGACCGTATGTTTATCGTAAACCGACAAGTTTATAATCCAGATGGATCAAACTGTCTTGCCACACCAAACCACTTGAGGGTCCGTTCTCCTAGTTCTCCTGCATCAATGTGAATGAGATAAACACCACTCGCTACAGGAATACCAGCATTGTTTTTCAGATCCCATTCTAGGTCTGGTAAAAACTGTCTGTTTCTTAGACCTGGATTTGTTTCCATATCTGTTGATTCATACTGCTCATCTCTTCTGTATTGACGGATGAACTTCCCTTCTAAACTATAAATAGTAATAGTCGCCCTGGCTGGAAGGTTTGTAATCTTAATGATATTAGAAAACTGATCTGTTTCGTATTCGGAGAATCCATAGTATGGATTCGGTACAGCCGTGATGGCATCTAATGCTTCGTTGATTTCATCATCTGATACTCTTTCCGTTGGAGCTAATCCATCCGTATCAAACAAGTAGCATGGGTATCCATTGTTCGTCCCCATATCTTCATCATTCGCAACCATGTATTTGTTATCCACACGCAAGCGTACAGTAACATCATTAGGAATTAAACCTTCTGAAATAGGTAGCAGTGATTCACCTTGCTCGATCAGTGAGAAATTAGCCCATCTAACTTTACGCAAAGCACGAGTTTTATCTGTTGCTACTCCACTAGACAATCGTTGTCTGATGAGTTCACATTCGTCATACGGCTCATCAGTCACATAGATCATGTGCTGACCACCATCATAAGCCTCCAACTGTGTATTCTGAACTGGGAATGAACTTGCAACTACAAATCGTTCGTCTGTTGGATTCCAGATCATGTCCCCTCCTGTTGCTCTGTTATTCTGTAGCTCATTATTTTCACATAGATCAGGATATCGTTCACAGTCGTAGATAGAATTTTCTCCAAAGAAAATATTCAGTCTTTGTCCTGTTTCAACATCAATTGCATAGCCAGGGAAGTACCCCATGCCTGTACCAGATGTTGACGCCCCGTCCTTATCTACAGATGAGCTTGCTCGAAGATTAAATTGAGGAGTTAAACCTTCAGGTTCGTAAAAGCCTTCAAAGTTTTCGTAAAGCCTATTAGCAGTTTCGACAACAACACATCTACTCCATAAGTCTTTGTTAGACGTAAATACGATGTTAACGTTGTTTAAAGAATCCATTGGGTTACCAAATCGAACACTACCTGATCCAGGATCCACCCACGCAGGAGATATAAAGCCTGGTGAGTTGACATCTGGATTCCAATCTGCAAGAGTGTAAGGCACCCAAGTTCCATCTCCAAGAGCAGAGAAAGTACTTCTTCTATCCAACTCAAAGCTAGCTTCCCCTGGAGCTGTTTGAAGATAATTATAGTATGGTCGTTCTCCGAAAACACCTAGTCCTCCGTCAGGAATACCACTTAACCACTGAGCACCATTTTGGTCTTCGTAAGTCTTCACGGCTTCAATAGCACCATTAGTATTATCAGCATTCTCACCCGGATCGTCCGATTGAGCAATTATCACAGAGATACCATAGTCCTTAATCAGTCTTTCATTTAACGATTCTATGGAAAATTTCGATCTGATAGTATCCAGAACTCGGTCATCATCTAGATCTCTTACTAACATTTCCCAGTAAGCACTATCCTCTAGTACTTCGTTATTTAAATTCTCATCAATAAACTTCAACTGGAACTTTGCTGCTACTACCTCACGTGGGTTATATACTTTTACTTCTATTGGCCCTGCGCCAGATTGGTATACGATCGTATCAACAACTCCGTTCGCTAAAATCTTGTCTCTTGTATCGTCTGTAATTCTCAAACTGTTCTCTCCTGCCCCTACTCCGTCTACACGAGTAATTTGCAACGCATCGTCCACTTCTGCGTTAAGGACTAGGTCCGTTGTAGGCCGAGGAATCACTGTATAATAACTTGCTCCAGATACGTCGTCTCCAATATTTCTGGAACTAGCTATAAACGGTCTAGGTTGACCATTCCCAGTTACAGGGCTAAATAGTTCATAACTATTCTGTCCGTAAGCAATTGCTCTGTAGTAGTACTTCTTATGATTTATTAGTCGGCTGTTTGTAAATAAATCAGTAGTGATTTTGAAAGAACGTCTTATCCCTTCATTACCAGCTCCAACAACTCTTTCAGTAGCTACAAAGTAATTAGTACCTTCCGCAATAGGACTCTGGAATGTTTGCCATTCGTAAAGATCTACTACATCGTTCTTTACATCCACTTGAGCAACAAGTCTATAATGCTCTGGGTCCTGTAAGTCTGATTCGTTCGCACTTGCAGGTGAAGCAAGTTGATAAAGTAAGTAACCTTCGAAATCATAAGTACTGTCAATACCTATAACACCATCTGGTATACGAAGGTCTTTTTCTGAATACAGTTCACATGCATTATTAGTCAATTCCTCAAGGGTATCATTACTAAGTAAAGCTACTATTGTTCGATCTAGCTCTATCCAATCAACATTAGGTGCATCTGGACCATTATTTCTCTGAAAGCAGTTGTCAAATAATGCCTGCGCTAAATCATCTGCTACTGTTAATTTTTCAATAGAAGGTGAAGGGTGTGCAACTGAAGGTACCCAAGGTACTCCAATAATCAATTCATTCACTGCTCCAGACTCTAGTCGGAATGGTCCTGAAGCTTGTACAGTTCTTCTATCTCGTTCAGCCAATCCATTTTGAGCCATACTGAAACCACCAGTCATATTTGGTGGATCAGGGAAGGCATAATTTATGAAATCTGTACTTCCAGGATTATAGCCATCTCCTCCTACCGTATAACGAGTTCCGTCTCTCCAGCTACCCGATAAATAATTATAAAATTCCACATCAATATCTGGATCATCTGTTCCAGGTGGTGGTGGCGGCTGCTCACCTCCGTTATTAAAGTAAGTAAATGAGGACATACCTAGTTCTACCAGAGTATCTGCTGGTTCTAGAGGTAATGGATCTCTTAATTCTCCATTAGCACCAAAAACCTTTGGTGCTTCAGGACCTCTAAAGTAATCTACACCTAACAATGGAATATCATCGCAGTAAGTCTCTACCCCACCTGGACAACTACATCCAGTTTGACCATCAAATTCATCAGCGTTATAGATATACATCAAACTTCTGGAAGTATCACAACCAATATAGTCATCTGTATAACAACCTAAATCTGGATCTACCCACATAGCAAAAAAGCAACTGTCAATTGTTGATAATGCTCTATTAATTAGCTTATAGCGCTGGAAGGTCATATTATTCAGCTCATCGTTAGTAACAAACCCGAATGCCTGTACCTGAACTTCCATACGTATTGCTTCCCCTCCTGTCTCATCATGCGTATTTCCTGCATCGTTATAAAACCAAGAAATTAATTCGTCTGGGTATACAATTACGTCGTCTGGACATTTACGAATATCAATTTTTGGATAATCTCCACCTAATGGAGTGTAGATTTCATTTCCATCTGCATCGTGAAATGCACCTAGTCCTTGTTTTGCGTTAGGAAGTTCGAATCCATAACGGTCTGCAAAGTATTCATTTCCTTTTCCAGGATAGAATTTAACACCATCTGGTATGTCTTCTTCATTGTATTCACCCGCAGCAAATTTTGCGCGATGTTCATCTATTTCAGCACCCGTTACTCTAAAATGAAGATCCCAGTTATCACATGTTTCAGCGTTAGTAGTTCCTTCACTATCCAACGGTCCAGGCCAAAAGTCTACTTCACCGCTTCCTGATCCATACTGTTGACAGGCGATCTTAAGTTGGTTACCTTCGAAGCCTCCCAACCATACCGCACCAGCGAATATAGTAGAGACTTCAGGAAGTCCAGAAGCTGGATCTACCTTAGGTACGACGTACCGTGCATCACTTCCGTTCCACCAGACATCTCCACTAGTAAGCAAGGCAGCTCTTACATTATTAATAGACTGCTCGATCAGCTCTTGACCGGGCGAACAGTCGTTTCGTACAGTAGCAGCAGTAGTGCTGTTACTTGATTTTTTCCCCTGCAATTTGGGGTTGATGTGCGCAGATGCCGGGAAACTTATGCTCCATGCCAGCGCAGTGATCATTAGATATTTTAGAAATATTCGCATAACAATTTAATTTATTTGAATTCAAGTTCTTAATAATAGTTGTTTTGTAAACAACTCATCGTTCTATCTTTTCTGTTAGAAGTTAAAAATTGCTCCTAAATACATTCTTCTTGGACGAGTAAAATTGTTTGGATTTTGCACAGTCCAGCTGTATGCATCTGTGAAGAATGCTGCTTCTTGAGCAGATAATTCATTCAACTGATCTTGTCCTACTTGAGAAACGAGGAAACCGTCATCTGTAGGAGAACCAGTAGCAGAGTATACATTCACTATATTTCTTGCATCTAGTAAATTTTGAACTCGGAAGTAAACATTCAATGATAATGCTCGCTTAGCCCCAGGCTTTGAAAGTGTAAAGTTTCTGTCTGCTCTTGCATTCAGTGTGAAGTTCCAAGGCTGACGTGCTCCGTTAATACCTCCAATTGTACCCGCACCTCCAAAGTTAGTAGGCACTAATCTAGCAGTATAAGGTCGACCAGATACTGCAACTGCTTGTAAATTTACTCCTGTACTTGCGAAAACATCTTTTCCAAACCAACGTGGTCCGTTGTATCCTTTACCTGAATCATATCGGTAGTCAATCTGACCAACGATACGATGACGCTCGTCAAAGTTCAATGGATAAATGTTACGGATTCTACCTCTATTAGCTAAAGATCGAGCAGACTCAGGGTCAGAACCTGTTCCATCTGCAAACTGTAACGTATAGTTAATGTTGGCCGAAATGTTTCCAGTTCTTCTTAAATCATACTGGAAAGAAAATCCTTTTACTGTACCAAAATCCTGGTTATCAAAAGCAAGGTATTCAGAGATTACAGCTACTTGTGTATAATTTCTTAACTGAATCATATCACGCATCTCCTTGTAGTATGCTGCAATCTTTATCGCAGAAGAGTTAGATAACTTCTGCTGGAAACCAACCTCGTAACTAATGGTTCTCTCAGGTCTTAGATTCGCATTATTCTCAGGTGTTCTGTCGTAGAAGTAGTAGTAATCTAACGGCGTCACGATTGCATTTGAAGGAGGTCTCTGTACCAAAATATCATAGTGCGCAAAGAAGTTAGCCGCATCAGAAATAGGGAAAGAGAAGGCCAGACGAGGCATCCAGTTGATCTGTGGCTTATAATCTTCGAAGGAATTACTTACCTCATAGTTTAAAGCCTTGATATTTGATTGATCAGGATTCTTTAAACTTGGGAAAACAGCTCCGTTACCAAAAATCAGTCTTGCGTCGTTCACCTCTGTTCCGTTAGCAGTAAACCATTGCTCACCATCGCGAAATGCTTTAACGGTTGGAGACCCACTTCCTTCAGTATAGACTTTAAAATCTCCATCAATATTATCAGGAACATTTCCAGTTAAGTCTGCTATGTCATTAACTGTTGCTATTTCATACAAAGAAAATGGATCCTTCAATACTTTGGTATTTGCATCAAATCGATCAACACGTAATCCAACTCTGAATATGATATCCTTGAAAGTAAACTTATCCTGTACAAAGAATGCAAGGTAGTTCGGCTGGTTAGAAGGTGTTAAGAAAGATCTTGCTCCATCCGGATCTACGCTAGTGAAGAAATCTTCAAACGTAACACTGTTATCCAGTTTATTCCCTAAATGGTCATATCCATAAAAATCAATGATATTAGGTGTATCAGTCAATTCTCGTGGTGCAAACATAGAAAGCGATAATTTAGATGGGTCTAAACTATTTACATTAACATATGCATGAAGACCACTAAGAGCAGGGTTGATAGGTTCCACACCAACTTCCGGAGCACGTACTGCTTTGTAAAAACGTGCGTCATCTAAGTCACTTATTTGAGTATTGTAAATATCATACTGTTGAATACTATCTGGATCTAAAAATCCTGCTATTCCTTGAGTACCGATAACATCTAATGTATCTAAACCAAGAATATGCGTATTCGAACTAAGTTGTGCAATTTGCCATAGTCTTTCTGGATTTACTGTGTAAGATCGAGTGAAACGTTGTTCGAAGAGCATCCCCAATTGAATAGAGTGTCTTCCTTCTTCAGATCCTCTAGGCATGATATCAAAAGAAACGGTCGCGTTAGCTGTGATTAAATCCGTCTCATTCTTATTATATCTGTTGTACACCTGTCCGATATTAGTATGTAATCCACCCCAGATATCCTCTAGTGGTTCAGCCATAATACCATTCGCAATAAGAATAGGTACTTGCCCTTGATCAGCAGAACTGTTATTGTAGTTAGCTAAAACTGGGTTAGCAGCTCCTTCCTTTGAGTATCCTGTAAAAGGTCGATCGTATGAAGCATGTGTAAATGAATCTCTCAATATTGGATTCAAAGGATCAGTTAAATCCACGATAGGCGTAAAATCAAATAATGGTTCACCATCAGTAAAATTGTACGTTCCATAATGACCATAATCGAAGAAACGATCTTCATGTCGTGGGTCGTAGTCCGTACCCAACTCCTTCTCATACCCAAATTGTAAAACGTACTGAGCATTTTGAATTATAGAAGGCTTCTTTGCTACTTCGCCGTCTTCTCCAGTTGACACATTAGCTCTACCCAACTTGTGACGAAATCGGAAGTTTCCTCTGTATTGAGTTGTGTAATCCGTTGGATTATTATGAGAGTTTAATAATCTCCAGGTATCTCTAGCACCACCAGGTGTAAATTTATCCTGGTCATCTACATAAGCTCCTGTCAAACTGATGTCGATATTTTTACTTAATCTAGCATCTACTTTACCTGTTAAGTTAAGATTCTGCGACTCTTCATCTGGTCTGTAAGATTGCGTTCTAACATCATTACCCGTCAAAAGCTCAGCAGCAGGTCTAACTCCTACAACAGGCTCTTCTTCTAACCGCTGTCTTGCTTCATCTGTAAGCACATATACATCTAGAGCTGATGGATCATCATCTACACGGGAAGTATATGCCCCTGAAAAACGGAAACCAATAATGGATTCTCCTGTATCTTTCTTCTTTAGAATAGGACCACTGAAGTTCGCACGAACCTGATTGTACCCAAATGCATCTAGGTACTCAGAAGTCTCAACTTCAACTCCTCCAGAAAATCTTGATGAAGGTCCTTTAGTAGTAATAGAAACAATACCACCTGTTACATCCCCGTAAAAAGCGGGAATACCACCTGTGATAATTTGAAGCTGCTCTACATCCGCTTCCTGTACCTGACTGGCACTTACACGGATACCATCAACGTAAACATCTGTTGCGTTGGATCGAGATCCACGAACGGTCAGCCCATCTCCATCATCTACTTGTGACATACCAGCAGTTGCAGCAGCTACCGCTTGTATACTTTTGGTTGCAAATTTTTGGATGTCCTCGCCTGTGACGATGGCTCCTTGTGTGGTGTTGTCTTGATCTACGAGCGGTACTTTGTAATCAGTAACTACGATTTCGTCGAGGCTAACACCTACACCGAGTGTTAGGTCTAGTTTGTTCGCCTGACCGGCTCGGACAACCACTCCGTTTGTTCTGCTGGGCGAATAACCGATGTAGGAAGCTTCTACGTCGTACGTTCCAGGATCTAATTGAATGTTGTAGTTACCATTGAAATCAGTGGTAACTCCAGTAATGAATACTCCTTCTTTGTAAACAGCAATGTTTGCAGCGATCAGCTCTTCTGCGGTCTCACCATCAGTGATTTTACCGTTAAGAGATGTTTGCGCAAACGTTACCGTCCCGATTAGAGTAAAAACCAGTGAGAGTAAAAAATAACGTGCCATATAAAATTGTTTTTTGAAAAAATTGACGATTGTTTCAAGTTGATTTTAGCGCACAATGTTAAGGAAATTAACAGAGTAAACCAAAAATTCGGCTGTGGCTTTGTCTTAGCATTGACAGATAGTTTTTGAGGCTATTTTTTGTAATGCCGTTGTGTCGTTTGCAGGTCGTTTTTATTCGTTCGTACAGTGTTCGTCTTACATCTATTTTTCGCATTGTAGTTTTCGCTACTCTTTTTTCATTAGCTCGAAAAAAGCAGTAGTCTCATTGTAATTGCTTTTAAATTCAGTATTAGAATAATTGAATTCGTCGAAAGGGCAGATGGGTTGAAATGCAGGTTTCCCTGGAATTTATGTGCAAGTTAAGGCTAATCTTTGGGCTTACATTACCGCCTTGTGATTATAAGTCAGGTTTCTAATTCTTAACTGGATTACTATTATGCTACTTTCCTGTTAGAATTTTACGTAAGAGGATCTCAGCTAAGCGCTTTTTAGATTCTACTGTCCAGCCTGCAATGTGAGGAGTTAAGACAACTTGCGGGAACTGATACAAGCGTTCAAACAATGTATTTTCACCTTTCGTAAACGTTTGTGGTTTTTCATTTTCAAAGACATCTAAACAGGCTCCGCGTACTTTTCCAGATTCCAATGCCTCCACTAAAAGCCCTGTAGGTATAACATGACCTCTCGAAGTATTGATGAAAATAACACCGCTCTTACAACTTTTTATGAATTCAGCATTTGCATAATGATGGGTCTCAGGGGTAAGTGGCAAATGAAAACTAATGATATCACTTTTCTCTATCAAGGTTTCCAAATCAACTTCTTCCACATAACGATACTCATCTGCATAATGCTCCTTGTACTTATCGTAAGCGAGTATTTCGACTTCCATACCAGCTAGCTTTTGTGCAAAGCTTCTTCCGGTATACCCAAAACCGATGATGCCCACTTTTTTACCTTGGAGTTCAAAACCTCTATTGGCTTCCCTGTTCCATTCTTTCCGACGTACTTCCGCATCTGCTCGAAGTAAATTATTCGCCAAGGCTAGTAACATCCCTAGTGCTTGTTCTCCTACTGCATTACAATTACCATCAGGTGCGTTATAGACAGCTACTCCTTTTTGAGCGGCATAAGGCTGATTGATAATTTCCATACCAGAGCCAAGGCGTCCTACGAATTTCAATTGCGTAGCCTTATCAAGCATTTGCTTATCCATCAAAATTTTACTGTTGATAATCATCCCGACATAATCTCCTGCGATAGCTCTGACTTCCTCTAGTTTTATTTTTGGACGAAAGTCACAAACATAACCTGCATCAGTCAAACCTTCTGTCAATAGCGGATGAACATCATCTGTAATAAGTACCTTCTTCATTTGAATCAATTTGTCTGCAAAGGTAGTTTGCTTCTTTTGAAAATTTAGTGTTTATAGCTATGCTATTCTATCTTTGCAAAAAACAAATACTAATTATGACAAAGCTTTTAAGTATATCATTACTCCTTGCCCTTTCAACAATTTTCTTCGCTTGTAAATCAGATCCTAAATCCTCTTCTACACCGACAGGCGAAACGGTGAATATAAAAACTATAGAAGATATTCAAGTACAGTACTACGCACGATATATTGCTGATGAGAAAGAATTAAAAGCAGAGGCTTCCTTCTTCAGTAAGTCAAAAGAAGATGAAAAAATGTCAATAACTTTTAGTAGTGTTTTGTTAAATGACAACCCTATGCGTCTGGATCAATCCGATAGCAAGAGGTCTTACTATAAATTGAATCAGAAAGGAGAAGCTCCGTCCCGTATGGCTTTCCAAATGATCTCTGAACAAGGGAAGAAAGAAGAAGATGTGATTGTCATTCCAGAATTAAAAGATTTTTCTTTTGGCAAAAAACTATCTCCTTCCAAAGATGGTTTTCTGACCTGGAAGGGCAACCCACTCGGTGATAAAGAAAGTCTAGTGTTTTTATTTACTAATGAAAAAGATCGTACCACCAGTACTATTTTAAATGGTCCAACCGTAAAATCGGAGCTCATCATTCCTGCCTCTAAAATCAAGAACTTGGAACCTGGCAACCACCGTGTATATATTGTTAGAAAAAATCGTTTTATAGAAACAAAAAAAGGAAGAGATGGCACACCAAGAGAAATAAAGGCTCTTACCGAGTATTACAGTAAAACTATTGAGGTAGAAGTAAGTAACTAATTTCATACGACCTTACGATTCAATTTTACATTTTAAAGTGAGCATTGTTTAATAGCAAAAAAAAGAACCTCACCCACCAAAACAATCTCACGTTACATCTATACTTTCGAGCGCCCAACAAAAAAAGCGCTGAAAGCTTTCCCCAGTCGTCAACAAAAAAAGTCTGTCGAGCAATTATTTTAATTCTCAAATTTCCTGAAGAAACAACAAACCAGTTGTATCTCTTCGGGGCTAAAAAACAATGTCATGTCAAAACTAAAAATCAATCCACGCCACCCTTATCTTGCCAAACTCAAAAAATGGCGAACGCCGATATTTAATTTCTCCTTGTTGTTTTCCTTAGCTGTAGTAACTTATGCTTTCAACTGGACGAGCTACCCGGATCCAGGTAAAATAGAAGACCTTGTTGTTATTCCATTCGAAGAAGAAGTAAAAATCGTTCGTACAAAACATGAGGTAAAACGAGTACCACCTCCAACAGTTGTAAAACCTTCTACCGAAATCATCCCAGAAGACATTGAATATGACCCTACTCCAGAACCAGAGGTAATTGATAAAAAAATCGATGTGATTGATATACCGAGAGAGCCAATCACAGAACCTGCGGTAAAAAAAGTAATTCCTAAAGTAGAGCCTTTACCAGAACTGGAAGAGGTAGAGACCATCTTCGTAGTTGTAGAAGAAATGCCCCGCTTCGATGGTTGCGAAGAAATTATCGCCGATAAAAAAACACGTAAGGAATGCGCAACTAACAAACTGATGCAATTCATTTACAGCAATATAAAGTATCCACCTATTGCCAGAGAGAACGGAATCGAAGGAACCGTAGTCCTCCGTTTTGTTGTAGAAAAAGATGGTAGTATTACAGACATCAACATATTGAAAGATATTGGTGGAGGTTGTGGGACCGAGGCTGCCAGAGTAATTAAAATGATGCCGGACTGGATCCCTGGGAAGCAGCGTGGGAAGGAAGTTCGGGTACAGTATAATATCCCGGTGAAGTACAAACTGAATTGATTTTTTGTCGGTGAACGGTCTGAGGTTAACGGCATTACGACGGACGTTAATTCCTTCTGTCGCAACTTCCTCAACACCTTTTCTAACAATAGAAATACGATCAGTTTTCGACGACTGATAGGTCGCTTCCGAGAGGGAGTGGCCTTTTAATTTTCATTAGTAAAACCTCCCCCCATTCACCCCAGCCTCATAAAAGAGTCTCATCTCTTTCAGCTCTTGTTCCTTCCGAAAACAATACGCTTCCCCCTCACAATCCACCATCGGAAAATGAAGATTCCGAACCGTGGTCCAACTCGCAGGACAGAAATACATGTCGTGCATTAGTTTATTTTGCACAAAATTTCGAATGCGCTCGTCATCTACTCCAAAACCAATCTGAGCAACGTGTCCATAGGGCATAACATATTGCACACGTGCCGCCAATACCCCATGAGAATACTTTCCGTAAAGCGATTTGCTAATGTCGCGATAGCCCCAGCGAGCAGGATAATCTTTAGCTTCTTCTCCACGATAAGTTTTGGTTTTTTGGCCTCTGGTCTGTCCTGTCCAAAGCACCGTTTTGATTTCATAAGTCCAGTCTTGGTATCTATAGCCAATTGCTAAACCGCCCGTTCTGAAGTTGTCTTTTCCTACGGTAGAGCCGAGCGCATCGTTTTCCGTAAGGACATAAAAATCATCTATATGGAGAGCAATCGAGCCTGCTCCTTGAGAAGTTTTTTTATCGTCTTTGTAATAATGGAAAGCGTAACCCGCTGCATATCTACGCCCAGTCTGATGGAAGAGTATATCAATAAATGGATTAGCCGTTTCTTCCTTTCTACCGAAGGCTCCGATCAAACCAAGACTACTGCGGCTTTCCCAAGATTTACGTTTTGGGCCATAGCTAGCATAGTTTCGATAGCCTTGCCACTCTGCATTAAGTTGAAACCAATCGTGTTGATAATAAGCGTTAGCGATAAGACCGAGCCGTTTCACGGGTTGACCAATAGTAAACTGCACCCCAATTCGACCTCCAAAGTGTTGGAAAGCAGATTCCGTATCCTGAGCATCTCCCGATAGGGAAAGACAGATTAGGATTTTTATAAAAAATACTTTGGTGTACATGGATTTTTAAAACGTTACTATGTTTTGTTTTGATGTGTAGGATTAAAAATTTGTTTTAATACCTTAGCGACTATTCGTCCTCCTTTATTAGTTCCCCAGCATCCATTATGACGAGTATAATTTTAAAAGCCACACCTGTTTTCAAAATAATCGCAATATGAAAGATCTCATTCGCATCGCTTTGCTAGGCTCTGATCGAACGGAGATACCGGCCGATTTGCAACAGCAGATCAAGGAACTAGGTGTGAACGAAAAAGACACTGCTAGAATGCTTTTGATTGCAGCTACGAAATGGCGGATGAAGCAAAAAGCAGGTTTTATTCCTCATGCTCATGAAGGGCAACTTCCTCTTGGTCCTGATGATTCCAATGAACGTTTTTGCTCTCCGAAAGCCACTCGTTATTTGCAACAAATCATAGAAGGACCATATGAAAGGATACTTCCTGAGTTTTTTCAAATCGCTAAAAAAGAAAATAGAACTTTACCACCGGAACAGTTGCCTACCTTCCTAGAGCAAGCTTCTGAAGGACCGAAGCAAGCTGCTCTACTCAAATCATTAATGGGTAATCACGCTCGATGGCTCGCAGAACAACATCCCGTTTGGGCAAGCCTTTTTGCAGAACCGGATCTAGATAACTGGGACAGTGGCAGTTTCCAAAATCAACTGCAAAATTTCCGCAACTTTAGAGAAATCGATAAAGCTAAAAGTCTGGAACTATTGAATGGAATTTGGCCTGAGCTGGATCATCGGCAGAAAAAATCATTTTTGCGAACGCTTAAACATACTGTAGATTTAGGAGATGAAGATTTCCTAGAAATGGTCTTGGAGGACCGTAGAAAAGAGGTGCGAAAGGAAGCTGCTATCTTACTGCAATCAGTAGCTGGTTCTAAATTATTAGAAAGAACCTGGAGCCATTTGGAAAATTTGATTTCCATCAAAAAAAATAAAAAGGGAGAAGAAGAACCTGCTATTGAACTGCCCGATGAAATTACTCCTGAGATGCTGCGCGATGGAATTGATCCGCGCCAGCAATGGATGCGGGGTGGACTGCGTGCCAGCCGCCTGGGACAAATGGTGGCCATCATTCCTCCAGCTCGTTGGGAAAAACATTTTGATAAAAACCCAGAGACACTGATAGAAGTTTTCGCTAAAAGTGATTACGCCATTATATTGTTACAAGCATTGGCCTATGCTGCGGCTTTGCACAAAGATGATAATTGGGCGGTGGCTATTTTGGAGTTTTGGTTATATCATCATCACATTGATCGGTGGTCAGATTTTGAGCCAAAGCAGCTTTGTGAGAATCTATCCGCTCAGGCGTTCAACCGCATTGCCATTCCAGCTTTAGACTATTGTGACCAGCTTCCTACCGAAGAAGATCCAATCACTTTTCTGATCAAAAAAAACGAGCACGCTTGGAACAAAAACTTAACAACATCTTTTATAATAAAATGTAAAGAATGGATTGCAGAATATAGTAGCAGTTACTGGACGGCATTCCAACTAAAGAGTATGATTCAAAATGCGTCTTATTATATTGACCCTGCACTAGCAGATTCACTGACCAAAAGTTGGCCGACATCAAGTCCTGCCTGGGGAAGCTGGGAAAGCGAAATCGAAGCTTTTTTTAAAGTCCTCCGTTTCCGAAAAGGAATGCAGGAAGCTTTAGTCGAAAATTGAATTTAGTGTACTAATTATTGCCTATCTTTCCACTTCCCAAAAAGCAAAAAATAAAATCCATATTTTAAATGGCTAAAAAAAAGACAGCAACTAATAATGCCCTCCGCCCCCA
>JBGCDT010000010.1:0-4511 GCA_045105695.1 Saprospiraceae bacterium
TGCAACCGTTTGTTTGATTTGTAACTACTAATGTGTAGGTGTCGGAAACCGTTACGGAAAGCTCTTCTGTTGTTCCCACTTCTTCATCTGAGGAATTTAACCATAGATAGGTTAGGTCGCCTCCTGTGGAATTCGAGCCACTCAAAATTACTGAAGCTGTTGTGCAATCTAACACATCATCCGCTCCTGCATTTGAACTTGGAACTGCTGCGTCTTGGGTTACTTCTACGTCATCTATGGAGGTGCAACCGTTTGTTTGGTTTGTAACTATTAAAGTGTAGGTGTCTGAAACGGTTACGGAAAGTTCTTCTGCCATTCCTACTTCTTCATCTAAAGAGTTTAACCATTGATAAGTTAAATTATCTCCACTTGAACTCGCGCCACTTAAAACGTAAGAGGCATTTGTACAATCCAATACACCATCTGTTCCTGCATCTGAACTTGGAACTGCTGCGTCTTGAGTTACTACTACTTCATCTATGGACGTGCAACCATTCGTTTGATTTGTAACTATTAAAGTGTAAGTGTCGGAAACTGTTACTGAAAGTTCTGATGCAGTCCCCACCTCTTCGTCTGAGGAATTTAACCATTGGTAAGTCAAATTATCGCCACTTGAATTACCGCCACTTAAAACTAAAGACGCATTTGTACAATCCAACACGCCATCTGCTCCTGCATCTGAGGTTGGAACATTTGCATCTTGCGTTACTTCTACTTCGTCTATCGAGGTGCAACCGTTTGTTTGATTCGTTACTATTAAAGTGTAGGTGCCTGAAACGGTTACTGATAGTTCTTCTTCTGTTCCTACTTCCTCATCTAAAGAATTCAACCATTGGTAAGTCAGATCATCTCCACTTGAATTACCGCCACTTAAAACGTAAGAGGCATTTGTACAATCCAATACACCATCTGTTCCTGCATTCGAAGTTGGGACATTTGCATCTTGCGTTACTTCTACTTCGTCTATGGAGGTGCAACCATTCGTCTGATTCGTTACTACCAAAGTATAGATATCTGAAACCGTTACTGACAATTCTTCTAAGGTTCCGACTTCTTCATTCGAGGAATTTAGCCACTGGTAAATTAAATTGTCTCCCGTAGAATTTCCACCATTTAAAGTCAAGGAGGCTGTCGTGCAATCCAAGACGCCTCCTACCCCTGCATCTGAAACCGGAGGAGTTGCATCACCCGTTATTTCGATCTGATCTATGGACGAGCAATCGTTATCCAGATTTATTATTTCTAAAAAATAAGTGCCTGGTTCCGTAACTGTAAGAGTATTGTTATTTGTTGAACCTGAAGGGCCGGTCCATTGGAATTCTGAATTGATGACAGATGTACTTCCAGTCAAGATCACTTCGCCTCCATCACATCCTAAAGAACCATCTGAAGTTATCAAAAGATCGGGGTTATCTGTATTTTCAAATACTTCTACCGTTTCCGAAAGAGAGCAGCCATTGGCAGAAGTAACGGTAAAAATATACATACCGGGCATTGTCGTAGAAGTGTTTTGCGAATTATCATCTTCAAAACCGGCGGGTCCTGTCCACAAATAAATTGGGGACAGCAAGTCACTTTCTCCGAAAAGAAGAGCTAGCGTATTAATACAATCGATCGCATCGGGTTCTGTAACAGAAATAAATGTTGGTACCGTTAATTCTTCTTCTGTAATGATAACATCTGCACTGGCAGTACATCCATTTTCTTGGTTTATGACTGCGAAGGTGTAGGTTCCTGGAAGAGTCACATTGATATTTTCAGACTCTTCAAATGTACTAGGGCCTGTCCATGTATAGATAGGAACATCAACAGTAGAAAAACCATTTAGCTGAATAGTACCCGTGGAACAATCTACCGGACTACTCACCTCTGCAAATATATCGGGCGGAGTCGCATCTGCAAAAACTTCTATACTCGCGGAAGAGGAACAGCCAGCAGGACTGGTAACCAAAAAATTATAAATGCCTGGTTCATTCACCGTAACACTAGGGTTACTTTCATTGACTCCTGGACCCGTCCATAAATAATCCGCACCTCCAATATTCGTACTTCCTACTAAAGTCGCCTCTGTTGTATAGCAGTCCAACATATTGGTCACAGAAGTAGTTGCTTCCGGAACGATAAAGTAGTCTGCAGGGATCGTTAGTTCATCTGAGGTCGTACATCCATTTGGCCCCGTAACCAATAGTTGATAGGTACCTGGCGAGCTTACACTGGCCTGATTGAAGGGGGTATTAGTCCCCGGGCCTGTCCACAAATAACTTGATCCGAAAACTGATGAAGAACCTGTAATAGTAATGTTAGAAGAAATACAATCCCATACACCCAATGGTGCAATAGCTAGATCGGGTTCGCTTAAATCACCTATGACTTCTATAGAATCTTCCGTCTGACATCCGATTGGGGAAATAATTTCAAAAGTATACCAGCCTGGTACATTTACATCTACAACAGCATTATCGGAAGAAAAGCCAGGGCCTGTCCATTCGTATGAAGAAGAACCTGCTAAGCCAGAAGAACCTGAGGCATCAAGTGTTGTAGAAGTATTGTTACAATCTAAATTATTGGAAATTGGCGCAATCACAACTTGATCAGAGCCCAGTACAGAAATATTGATTGTAAAAGAATTAACCCCGTTGGTACATTCGGGAATTGTTACGGTATAAGTTCCAGGATCACAATAGTCATTGGAACCTATAGTAACACATTCTCCGCTGCATATTTGATAATCCAATTCTGTGTCGCTTTCTATTTCAAAAAGAGATACATCATCGACATAATAGTAACTTATAAGATTACTACCTGGATTATCCACATAATCGATTGTATTGACTTCACTATCCGGAAAGAACTTCCCCAACGTGATGTGGCTCTCTCCTCCATCAGCTACAAATACGCCACTAATTTGGACCCAATTATCCGTATCTATTGCTACCGTATTTCCATAAACCTGAGGAGCAGGACTTGCAATGATCTCTCCACCTCCACCAGCACTCGGAAATCCATCCGTCAGATACATCCCTACCTTATCCATTCCCACATTACTAAAACTCTCTCCGAGGCTGATATACATTTCGCCGTAATAACAACTGCCTGCAACAAGCGGAGTCGTCAAAGGGGCTGTAATGTATTCACTTATTGAAGAACCTATAGAGCAGTACATTCCCATGTAGGCATCTCCGGTAGATGCAGGTTGGTTTCCAAAAATATTGGAGGGCACACTAAAATTATCAGGATTACAAGCATTAAGATAATCAGGAGTTCCTAATGAGGTTTGAACCCAGGGTTGCGCCAGTATTGCTTGACTAAGTCCTGTTGGGCAGCTCGAGAAAGTTTCAAAAGAATAATTCGGAACTAAGTTCTGAGCATGGACATTACAGCTAAAAATAATAGTCAGAACGATGGGGAGAACGTTTTTCATAAGGGCTGGTTTTTGAAGCTTTCAAGAGAGCGGCAATGTAGTATAACATTGCAATTCGAAAGCAGAAATACGAAATTTCATTCAAGGGATCTTGAACATCTCTGGGAGCAGAATTGAGTTTGAATAACTTTGGATGGATAGAAGTTGCTCCTCTTATGGACTCTAAATTAATACTAATAGTCCGAATATTAGAATTCTGTTACAGAAAAGAAGATTTCCTGTAACAGAACCAATTAGATATTCATTAGCAATGAGCTCTTGAAAAGCTGATTAATTGAAGTGGTAAGTCAAACCAAGGTTTCCTCCAAACAAAACATACTTCTGAGAAAGCTCATAAGTATCTACAGCAAAATCTTTTGGATAGATCCTCAACATCGGAGAAATATTAAGACTCCACTTTTTGCCGATATTCCTTCCCACGCTTGCTCCAAAATGATACCCCAAACCAATCTTAGAGTTGAAAACATCTCCTTGATTAGTATCAATATTTACATCTTGTAAAGAAGCATCTGGTATGATTCCTTTTGTCTTTAAGGAGAGGTTGATCAATAGTCCAGCTTCTGCACCTATATTCCAGAATTCGTTCAATCTATAGTGATAAGAAACAATAACAGGAAGATCAAGTAGCGTATATTTATTGTAGATGTTTTTATCAATGATGATATTAGTTACCTGTGGTAATTCGCCCATGATATCTATGGTGTCATTGCTAAGATTAATTCTTCGAGTAACTACCGCATCGACCATGTTTGTTTCTGATCTTGTGTCTTGGTAGGTGTATCGTTCCGTGATTTCAGAACGTTGTAAGCCGATGCTTAGACCAAGACCTGATTTATGTTGAGCCGCTATTGAGAAACCGAAGTGTAGTGTCTCTAGAGAGGATTCGTAGTTTTTTCTATGTTCTAATAGAAGACTTGTAGAAGGTGTTTTTTGAGTTAATGTTTGATTGGCATAACTAAGTCCAGTACTGGCTTGTATTGACCATTTTATTTTTGATTTTGAATTTTCAGTCTTTTTATCTCCTCCGCCTTTTTTATCGTTATCTTTTGGATCCTTTCTTGCTATTTTTTTCGGTTCTTCTTCCAGCTTT
>JBGCDT010000011.1:0-27107 GCA_045105695.1 Saprospiraceae bacterium
AAACCATGAGGTCGATCCTACCAAGTACAAAGAAGAAGTTGCTACAAAATACTTAGATGCTTCGATTGTTCCGCAGTTGTTTCTTTTTGAAAAAGATGTTGCTAAGCCGGAAGATATTGAAGCGAATCGTTTGGACCAGCCGGTGTTGTTGCATTATTTTTTGGAGGACTGGGAGCGTTTGAGGCGGGAGAGAGGGGTTAATTGAAATGAAAATTAAAATGAAAAACTGTGGTTTAGCTTTGCGACCTCGTGCGGTGAAAATAGCGACTAGCAAGAGTTTGTAAAGCGGGAATTGTGATTAGCATTTGAAAACAAAACCCACGCAAAGTTACATTCTAAAAAAAACAAAAATATTGACCTACCTCGGCAAACATATCATCCTAGAATTTCACCAATGCGCTACCGATCTCCTCAAAGATCCAAAAGCCATTCAGACGATTATGGAAGCGGCTGCCAATACGATGGGCGCAACCATTGTCAACAGTAATTTTCACCACTTCTCTCCTTTAGGTGTATCTGGAGTTGTCATTATTATGGAGAGTCACCTGACTATTCACACCTGGCCAGAACACAACTATGCTGCTGTAGATATTTTTACCTGTGGTGTTTTAGATTTTAAAAAAGGGATTGATTTGCTTGAAAAAAGATTAGAAGCTAGAGAAGTGGAGCAAAAATCCTTTGAGCGGGGACGATTGAAATAATCAGAATTGAAATGCGCTTAAATTTGCAGAAACCAATTCATTACCTACATTTGCTGAAAATCTCTCCTACGCAAACTACTCAGTTTAAATAAATGTGTCATGGGAGCACAACTTCTAA
The DNA here is from genome assembly GCA_045105695.1 of Saprospiraceae bacterium. Lineage (GTDB taxonomy): Bacteria > Bacteroidota > Bacteroidia > Chitinophagales > Saprospiraceae > CALGLS01. Next base: position 820 of record JBGCDT010000011.1, read on the forward strand.
TTCGCTTTGTTGTTCTTACAACGGACTAAGTGTACATTTGCCCTAAAGTGTCTTTTTTGTGCCATGACACCTCACACTAACTAAAAACAAGAGTATCATTATGAAAGAACCGCAATTTCAAAATACGAAAATAGTAGCCACTGTCGGACCGGCAAGTAGTGCTTATGATAAATTACTAGAATTGGTAGAAGCAGGTGTAGATATCTTTCGACTCAACTTCTCTCATGGTAGTCACGAAGACCACCTGGGAGTAATCAATAACATTGGCTATATCAATGAGAAGTACAACACACACATTGGTATACTTGCCGATTTGCAAGGCCCGAAGATCAGGGTAGGAGAGATGGAAGGCGATGGACTACCTATCAAGCAGGGAGACATTCTGAATTTTGTGAATGAGCCATGCGTGGGTAACAAAGATAAAATCTACATGAGTTACCCACACTTTGCAGAAGATGTAAATGTGGGTGAAAAAGTCTTGGTCGATGATGGAAAGATCGTTCTGCAAGTCATGGAAACCAATGGTAAGGATACCGTAAAACTAAAAGTACTTTTTGGTAGCAAGCTCTCTTCCAAGAAAGGAGTAAATCTGCCGGATACAGATATCTCCATGCCTTCGATCACAGATAAGGACAAACGAGATATCGCTTTTATCCTAGATCAACCTTCTATCAACTGGGTGGCCTTATCCTTCGTCCGTTCTGCAAAAGAAGTAAAAGAGCTAAAGCGAATTTTAGAAAATAAAGGCCATCAGGCAAAGGTTATCGCTAAGATCGAAAAGCCACAAGCCATCGAAAGAATTGATAAAATAATCAAAGCTTCCAACGGAATTATGGTTGCTCGTGGAGACCTCGGTATCGAAGTTCCAATGGAACAATTACCACACCTCCAAAAGATGATTATCCAAAAGTGCATCCAACGTGCACGCCCTGTTATCGTTGCTACGCAAATGATGGACAGTATGATAACTAACCCAAGTCCAACTCGTGCTGAAATCACTGACGTAGCGAATGCCGTTCTCGATGGAACGGATGCCGTTATGCTTAGTGGAGAGACTTCTGTAGGATTACATCCTGCGAAAGTAGTTAAGGCTATGAATAAAATAATTGAAGAGGCAGAACAGCGCTTCACCCTCAAAGGCAGACAGCCAAGGCCTTCTCCAAAATCACGTACCTTCCTTTCTGACGCTGTTTGTTTCAATGCAGCTAAGACAGCTGTTGAGGTAAGCGCAAAAGGTATTGTGGGAATGACCAGCTCAGGGTACACCGCTTTTAAGGTTTCAAGTTACAGACCTAATAGCCCGATCTATATTTTTTCTGATCGGCATCAGATGTTATCCACCTTGAACCTAGTTTGGGGAGTCCGCTGCTTCTATTACGACAAGTTTACAACTACGGACGAAACTATCGAAGATGTAGTTGAAATTCTAAAAAAGAGAATGGAACTGGAACCAGGAGATATCCTTGTGAATACAGGTAGTATGCCGCTCCATCGACGCCACAGAACGAACATGCTGAAGGTGACGGTGATTGAGTAAAGGTTCAAATTCAAACCAAAACTATTAACTAAAACTAAAACCTCGCTCAGTGCGCAGGCTCCGCAGTTCACTACGGTCTAAGGAAGTTTTAGTTAAAAGTTTTAGTCAACTCAAAGAACTGAGCAAATTTTTAGTTCCTCAAAACCTATCCCACCCTTTTTCCGTAATACTTAACAATTATTTGCAGGCGGACTTATTCCCTCGCTCAAAAAGACGATATTTGTGCGGCTTGAGTAGTCCGACTTGTAGCTATCATTGTTATTTGTAATTATTTAAACCACTTATAGACATTATGAAGATTATCATCCCTATGGCCGGCCGAGGCTCTCGACTTAGACCACACACGCTCACGGTACCTAAGCCTTTGGTACCTGTAGCGGGAAAACCGATTGTACAACGATTAGTAGAAGATCTCACTGCTTCATATAAAGGAAAGGTAGAAGAGATTGCTTTTATCACAGGAGACTTTGGGGAAGAAGTGAATGAGCAACTGAAAGCAATAGCAGAATCACTAGGTGCTAAAGGATCGGTCTATCGCCAAACAGAACCACTTGGTACCGCACACGCAATTCTTTGTGCAGCAGAAAGCCTTTCAGGTAACTGTATAGTTGCTTTTGCGGATACACTTTTCAAAGCCAGTTTTGATTTTGACGCCAATGTGGATGGAATGATTTGGGTGCAGCAAGTAGAGGACCCTTCTGCTTTTGGTGTAGTGAAAGTGGACGAGAACAATGTGATTACAGACTTTGTTGAAAAGTCTCCAACATTCGTTTCTGATTTAGCAATTGTAGGTATCTATTATTTTAATGATGGAGAGAATCTGAGAAATGAGCTCCAATACCTTTTAGATAATGACATCATGGACCGAGGCGAATATCAGTTGACCAATGCCTTGGAAAACATGAAGCAAAAAGGACTGAAATTTCAGCCAGGCAAAATTGACGAATGGTTAGATTGTGGAAACAAGGAAGCAGTCGTTTACACAAATGCTAGAATGTTGGATCTCAAAAAAGATCAGAATCTGGTATCAGAATCATTACAATTAGAAAACGCAGTTGTCATTCCTCCTTGCTTCATCGGCGAAAATGTTAAAATTAGTAACTCCATAGTCGGACCATACGTCTCCATAGGGGACAATTCAGAAGTGAAACACTCCGTTATTGCTAATAGTGTTATTCAACATAATACGACAATTACTAATGCAAACCTAAAAGATTCAATGCTGGGAAGTGAAGCGACTTACGAAGGTAAGGCATCTGACATCAGCATAGGAGATTACTCGAATTACATCGTTTAAGGAACTAAGACGAAAACTAAAACTTCCTTCTTTCGTGGATGAACGTGAATTACTAAACTTCAGTTGTAGCTGCAATCACGAACTAAGTGCAGTTTTAGTTTCGGTTAAGAACTGCAAACCGAGTGAAGTTTTAGTTTACACAAAAAACTGAGCGAAGTTTTAGTTAAAAGTTTTAGTCAACAGTTTTAGTTAAAAATATGAACAAGAAGTCCGTTTTTTATACTCTGGTTGTGGTCATTTGGATCTCTGGATTTAGTCAGGGATTCCTTGTCGCACAAACAAGTCGAGTGACTGAAGAGGAAGTCAACATTGAAAAAGTGTTCATAGAAGCTAGTCGTGAAAAGATTTTAGGAAACTATGAAAACGCTGCTACACTTTACAAAGAAGTCCTCAAAAGAGATAACTCAAACGATGCCGCTGCTTACGAATTGGCTCGAATGTACGATGTACTAGACAAAGACGATAAAGCTTTAAGTTCTATCAAAATGGCCATTTCTATAGATGACCAAAACCCTTGGTATAGGACTTTCTTGGCGGATGTTCATAGCAAAGCATCTCGTTTCGATAAAGCAGCTAAAGTTTATGAAGAGCTTTCGGCAAAGGAACCAACCAATAGTTATTTCTTATCAAAGTGGGCCTTTCATCTGATGAAAGCGAATCGTCCTGAAGATGCACTTACTGTTTACAATAAGGTCGGACAAATTACTGGTGTAAACGAAGAACTTGCGCGTAAAAAGCATTCTGTTTATTTGGCTTTGAATGATACAGAGAATGCAGCAGCAGTTTATAAAGAACTCATCGAGGTCTATCCACACGAAGTAAGATACCATAGACAATTAGCAGGGTTTTACAATCGAATAGGAGAGAAAACTTTAGCGGCAGAAGTCTATAAAAATATCTTAGAACTTGATCCAAATGACTCAGAAGCACAACTCGCATTGGCAGGTTCTTCCAAAGGCAATATGGACGATATTCAATACTTAGAGTCTTTAAAACCTATTTTTAATAACCCGGCAGTAAAGATAGATGCGAAGATTAAGGAGTTGCTTCCCTTTATTAATAAGGTCGTAGAAACGGAAGACAAAACCTTAGGAAGATCAGTTCTTGAATTATCTGAGACTATCGAAAAACTCCACCCTGATGAAGCCAAAGGTTTTGCTGCTTCTGGAGATATTCTATTCCACATTAAAGAAGATAAGGCTGCTTTGGAAAAATATAACAAAGCTCTTACATTGGACGGAACGGTCTATCCAGTATGGGAGCAGGTGATGTTTTTGTATACCAATCAGGAAGACTACGCAGCTCTAGAAGAAGTGACTCAGAAAGCTTTCGACTTCTTTCCAAACCAAGCGCGCGCCTATTACTATAATGGTATTGCGTCATACCATTTGAATAAAAATAAAAAGGCCATCAGCTCGTGGAAGCAGGCCTTGATGATGTCTCGAAAGAATCCAACCTTGCAGCAGGATTTGCATTACAGATTAGGGTTGAGTTATTTAGAAGAAAAGAATTTTGAAAAATCGGATAAGGCTTTCGATAAAGCATTAAGCATCAATCCTGATAATGCAAAGCTGCTGAACAACTACAGTTACCATCTAGCGCAGCGAGGCGAAAAACTAGGAAAAGCAAAAGAACTAGCCAAGTACCTCAATGAACTCAAGCCTGGTAATATGAATTACCAAGAGACTTACGGCTGGGTACTCTATAAAGCAAAGGATTACAAGGAAGCAAAAACGTGGATCGGTAAAGCATTGAAAAACGGAGGTGATGGATTCCCAGATACTTTGGAACATTACGGAGATGTTTTATTCCAATTAGGTGAAACCGATGAAGCGATTGAATACTGGCGTAAAGCACAATCCAAAGGATCGAAGTCTGGAGAGCTAGAAAAGAAGATTTCTGGGAAGGGGGTGCAGTAGAGGAATTAATAGTCGAATGTTTGAATAACCCTCCATAAAAAAATCCGCGCTCTCTCTACCTCTATGAGGAAACCTAAGTACAATTTTAACCAACCAAGAATACTTTGAAAAACACACCAAGCTCTAATTTCCTTTTCTACGTAATTCTATTGTTTTGTTTCTCCATCGTTTCCTGTAAAGGAACCAAAAGAGGGGCTTCCTCTTCTCTGAAAAAACGCTCCGCGAATTACCTTGTCAAAAAAATAAACCAAAGTAGAGTAGAAGCAGATTGGCTTGATGCTAAAGCTAAAATAGACTTTGATAGCGATGACTTCAGTATTGGAGCAACGACTTACATTCGCATGAAAAAAGATAGTGCGATTTGGGTGGTCGGAAAGAAATTTGGAATAGAAGGTATTCGAGCCTTGATTACTAAGGACTCTGTTTTTATGATCAATCGTTTGGAGAATTCCTACATGGCAAAAGATATATCTTATTTGCAAAAGCAATTTAATTTGCCAATGGAGTTGACAGACCTGCAAGATATCTTACTCGGTAATGCAGTTTTACTTCCAGATGCTACTGTTCTAAAATCTTCAAAAGACAGCACGCATTATCTATTGACAGATTTATATAACAATAGTCTTACAAAATCCTATGTCATTAACGGTAAACAGTTCTACCCAGAAGAAATGTATTTCAAGCAAGGTTCTGACAGGCGTACAGCGGACTTAGAATTTGGAGACCATCGATCCTTAAGTGGTACTGAATTTTTTTCTTACTTTAGAGCTTTGCAATTTCGAAGCCCGGAAACAGGAGATGTCTCATTGGATATCAAATTTTCCAAAGTAGAATTGAATAAGCCAAAAAGTCTGACTTTTGAAATCCCCAGTCATTATACCAAGGTTGATTAGAGCGCTACTACTGCTTTGCTTTTTGCTGAGTACCTTTTCGGTTTATAGCCAAAACAGAAAAGAGCTAGAGCAAAAACGTAAGCAGTTGTTGGTGGATATTCAGAAGGCCGATCAATTGTTGCAAACAACAACCCGTAGCAAACGAGCAAACCTCAGCCGACTAAAAACACTTCAGAACCAAATCAGAAAAAGGGAGCAGCTCATCCTTACCCTTCGTGAAGAAATAACGAATGCGGATAGCGTTATCAACCGAACAGATAAAGTGGTAAATGCTTTAGAATTAGATTTGGATAACCTTGAAAAAGAGTATGGCGAAATTGCTCGTCAGGCTTATAGACAAAAAGTAACAGGCAATAAACTCTTCTTCATTTTTTCCGCAGATGGATTCAATCAAGCTTTTAAGCGCTGGCAATACCTCCGGCAGTACGAAGACTTCCGAGAGAAACAAGCAGCACTAATGGTTTCTACCCGAGAGACTCTTCGTCTGAAAGTAGATCAACTTGAGCGGCAAAGGTCTAGTAAACAGGAACTCATAAACACGACAGAGCAGCAAAAAAACTTATTGCAAAAAGAGAGAAACGATAAAAACGAAATCGTTCAATCTCTTCAGAAGGATGAGCAGAAATTAAAAAGCGAGCTAGCTACCAAAAGACGCAGCCACGAAAGTCTGAATAAAGCCATTGAGGATGTTATCCAAAAAGAAATAATGGCCAGTCGTCGCAAAGCAAGAACACCCGATGCACTGAAAAAGAAAAAAAATACAACGAGCGGTAGCTCCACCAGGAGGGAAAACGAATCGCCCTCAAGAGTTGATAGGACGGTCACGGCTCGATTAGCACAGCAGTTTAGAAACAACAAAGGGCGCTTAGGATGGCCGGTCAATAATGGAGTTGTCACGGGTCGTTTTGGTAAGCAACCTCATCCTACTTTGAAAAGAATTCAGATCACTAATAACGGAATTGACATTCAAACCAAACCTGGTGAAAAAGTATTCGCGGTGTTTAATGGAGAGATAGCAGGCGTACAATACATCCCTGGCAATCACTACATGGTAATCATCAAACATGGAACTTACTACACGGTGTATTCAAATTTAGAAACCGTAGAAGTGAAAAAAGGAGAGACCGTTAGTACAAGAGAAGTCATCGGCCACTTGCACATCGATCAGGCTTCTAATACATCAGAAGTACACTTTGAGGTTTGGAAAAATAAAACCCGAATGAACCCAGTTCGATGGATTCGATAAAACTGAACCTTTTGTATTTAAGAAGAGTTCTACAAAGAGGCAAACACAGGTTATCAACTTTAATTATAGATCACAAAAAACTTTGTGGTAAACAAAAAATAAAAACCAACTCAACTATATGGCAAACGAATGGAACCTTGGAGAAAAAGGAAACAAAGGATTAAAAACAGAAATTGAAGACGTTATACTCGTCGGAGTTGTACAGCAACATCAAACGATGGAGCAGGTAACGGAATACCTCGACGAACTCGAATTCCTGGCAATGACTGCTGGTGCAAGATCTAAAAAAAGATTTGTACAAAAGTTGCAACGACCCGATAGCAAAACTTTTGTCGGTTCTGGTAAAATACAAGAGGTAGCTGATTACGTGGAAGCTAATGAAAATATCGTAGCAGTCATTTTTGATGATGACCTTACCGGTAAACAAGTAAGTATCCTTGAAGAAATGCTGGAAGTGAAAATCATAGATCGCTCTACTTTGATCCTTGATATTTTTGCGGCAAGAGCACAAACGGCACAGGCCCGAACACAGGTCGAACTCGCTCAGATGCAATACATGCTTCCACGACTAAGAGGACTCTGGACTCACCTTTCCAGACAAAAAGGGGGAATCGGGATGCGTGGTCCTGGTGAAACAGAAATAGAAACGGATAGACGTATCGTACGAGATAAGATTTCCTTCCTAAAAAAGAAACTGGAAAAAATCGATCAGCAAAATGTAACCCAACGTAAAAACCGAGGGCAACTCATTCGAGTCGCTCTAGTTGGGTATACCAACGCTGGGAAATCGACGCTGATGAATTTACTGAGTAAGTCTGATGTATTTGCAGAGGACAAACTCTTCGCGACTTTAGATACGACAGTTCGGAAAGTGGTTTTCGGGAGAATGCCTTTTTTATTGTCTGACACTGTAGGTTTCATTCGAAAGTTGCCCCATCACTTGGTGGAAAGTTTTAAGTCTACCTTAGATGAAGTTCGGGAAAGTGACCTCTTGTTGCACGTTGTCGATATTTCGCATCCACAGCATGAGGATCATATTGCAACAGTTAGCAAAACGCTTAAAGATCTAGATGCTTCTGAAAAGTTAACCGTTATGGTTTTTAATAAAATAGATTTGTATCGGGATAAGAATTTCGATGACCTATTGGAAGATGAAGTGAAAGGGGATATTGAAGCGGAGTTGCAAGAGAACTTGAAAAACGATCATGATCATGACAACATTTTTATTTCTGCAAAGACAAAGGAAAACCTCGGAGCGTTCAGAGAGATGCTAAAGGTGCGGGTAGAAAAGTTGTACGCAGAACGTTATCCTTATCAGGCGAAGCACTGGTAGTTCTTTAATGAAAATTGAAATGTAAATAAAAATTAAAAGCGCCTTCTATCGTGTTTTGTAACGTTAGATTCCTTTAGTTTACCACAATGGGCTTGCCTTTAGGTCCATTGTGGTAAAACCTCAAAAGTTATTTTTTCCAAATCCAATCTTTTCCTTTTTTGATTAGCGTCTTCACCGTCGTCTTAGAAGATCCCTTCCGCTTAGTAGTCACCTCAATCGTTTCTTCATCCAGCCAATAGGGAACATGCGGCTCCGTTTTCATGCCCTCTTCCCATATGATTTCCAAGCCACCATTTATATAAGCTAAAATTTGCATTCCGCCTTTAGTTCCTTTGCCCGCCTTGTCGCCTACGAAACTTGTTACCCATTTTTCGTTATCAGGAGAAGGTTTTGGATAGCCCCAAACAGTCGTTCGTTTACCCGTTTTATCATCAATGATTATAAAGTCAGTTCCATCTTCATAAGTAGCTTCCACTACAAAACTGCTCATCTTAGGATAGTAATAAAAGAAACGGTATCGAACAGGGCGGTGCGCACTGGTGTCATTTTCTAAGGATATTTTTTTTCCAGTAAGTAAACGAAGATTTAGTCCCTTTTCAGAAGAGTTAACGATGCCTCTTGTTCTTCTAAATTGTTTAGCTTGTTCTTCTTCAAAGCAAGCTTGGAATTTTACTTGGCGGTATTCTTTTAGATATTCAAAACACTTGTCGTAAAGCATTGGTTTTCTAACTGCCTTTGGAGCATAGAATTTTACACCTCCTCCGTAGACCCAACCGACTTTATTATTTTGGGTTTTTATTTTCAACCAGGGCTCATCGAAGGACTTTCCTCGGAGCGTGATTTTTTGCGTGAAGTCAGTCTGTTCTTTTAAATAAATGACGGAATCGCCTTCTTGCAATTCTATCACAATCTTACTTTTAGTATCGGGTTCTTCGCGTACACGAAGGTTATTTACCCAAGCAAATATTTTAGTATCAGCCGTTGCTTTTTCTTCAGCAAGACGGATGCTGTCCAATTGACTCTGCGTCATTTTTGGACTTTCGACGGAGTTTGTATCTTTACAAGATAAACAGCAGGCAAAAGTGACAAGCACTGCGAACATATATTTTAGAGACATAGGGCTTGGTTTTTGATATTAAGCTTTTGCAAATATATAAAAAGAACAGACTAACAATATTTATACAGACTGATTTTACAATTTGTATTGAAATATTGAAGTTCTTTAAAACTCAATTAATGCTTCCGAAATGATTCTTTGTTTCAACTCTACAGCTTTTTGTTCGCCCGTAGCGCATGCTATGCGCTCATAAAAAAGCTTCGATTTGAGTCAAAATATTTTTTCTCAGCTTCTAATTGAATTCTTAAAGAAGAGACGAAAGAAGCAGTTTGAAAGTAACATGAAAAACACCCAGGGAACCTCCACTGATAGAAGCGAGGAAAAAACATATCATAAGATGTTAAAGAAGTCATTATTTTTTATCCTTTTTTCCAGCCTAACCTTTTTCGTCGTTTACGGACAAAGCGATTCAAGAGAAGCTTATATAAAAAAGTACAAGAAGATTGCCATCAAGGAAATGGAACGAACAGGTGTGCCTGCCAGTATAAAACTCGCGCAGGGTATACTAGAATCTAATGGAGGGAAAAGTACATTAGCCAGAAAGGCCAATAATCATTTTGGAATGAAATGCGGTTCGCAATGGACTGGTAAAACCTACTTTCTGGAAGACGATGATTATGATGCTAATGGCAGGTTAATCAAATCTTGCTTTCGCGTTTACCGAAAGGCTAAAGATAGTTATGTTGCTCATTCTGAGTTTCTCCGAGACCCTCGAAAGCGATACCGTTACGGATTTCTATTTGAATTAAAAACTACAGACTATAAGGCCTGGGCAAGAGGATTGAAAAAAGCAGGCTATGCTACAAGCCCTACTTACGCAGAAAAACTTATTAGCTTGATAGAACGACATGAGCTAAATCGTTTTGATAAAATGTCTTCAGGAAATGGAGACGTAACTCCTGATCCAGACGATCAAATCTTTCTCGCGGCAGATCGAACGATAATCAATGGGATAGATGTCGTAATCGCTGATGGACAAAAAACAGTCAGAGATATTGCTCTCAATAATGATGTAAAAACAAAATGCCTCGTCAAGTACAATGAAAAATTAAAACGAGAAGCGGTTGTACCTGAAAAAGGTACAAAGGTATTTCTAAAGAAAAAGCGAAGTGGTTATCGTGGAAAAGATAAGAAGTATCATTTGGTGAGAGGAACAGAGACGATGTACGAAATTTCTCAAATGTATGGTGTACGCCTAAACAAGTTACTTAAAAGGAATAGACTAGAATCTGGAGAACAACCAAGAGCGGGTCAAAAAATAAAACTTAGAGGCTGGTTTAAAATTCGAAAGAAACCAAGACTACGTGATACTTCAGGAGAAGTAAATGAATTTGAAGAGGAAGAGGAAAGCCAAGAAGGTGATGGTTTCATGGATAATAGTGAAACCATAGATTTCGAGAAAGTAGAAAGAGAAGAACCTGAAGAGTCAGAAGACTTCGATACTTTGCAAGAGGAAGTTTTTGAAGATGACGATGGAGTGGGAACTGAAACTGGCAATGGTAATCCAGAACCAGCAGGGCCGGCTTTCCACATCGTTGTAAAAGGAGAGACCCTCTATGGAATCGCCCGGCGATACGATACGACAGTGGAAAGGATTAAAGAACTCAGTAAATTGACTGCCAGCAATATTATCAGCGTTGGTCAACGACTAAGAGTGAGATAACATAACAAACAAATTACATGAAAAAGATTTTAGGACTTACTACGGCTTTTATTTTTCTAACAATGCTTTTACAGGCACAGGATTATGGCGGATTTGTCTTTGGTGTAAAAGGGGGCGTTAATGCCGGATTTCAGAAATGGAATAATGTTGATAAAGATCCATTGTTCTCTTATCAAGCTGTTGCCTTTATAGAGTCCTTACCTACAGATGGCAAATTTTCTGTTTTTGCTCAAAGTGGTTATCACGTCAGAGGATCAGCTGTGCGGGTGCAATTTTTCGATACAAATGGTAATTTGACGAGTAGAACTACAGACAAATATAAGTTTAATAATATTTCACTTTCGCTAGGAGCTAAACAAAGGTTTGAAGTTGGTACTAACACTTTTGCTTATTATATGCTGGGGATAAGAGGTGAATATACTTTAAGTACTAATCTGTGTAACTACATGGATATTCGTGAAAACGGTTATAGAAATGCAGAACGAACTTGTCCAATTGATGGTTTTGATGACTTTACTAGAGATTGGAACTATGGGATGATCTTAGGAGGGGGTATTGATTTTGAGTTTGCTGAACGTGTTGGTATGCTTATCGAACTCTCTGTAAATCCAGATATTAGTAATCAGTATAGCCAGCAACAAAATGTTCCCCGTCTCATTGACAACGGATTTGGAAGTACAAACAGTAACAATAATACTTACCCAGAACAATTGGTTCGAAATACAACTCTGGAATTGAGCGTCGGTATTCGCTTACTTCGATTGGTGGAGTATATTGACTAATGTTTTTATAAGGTACGATAAGGTTGGTGAGGCAGACAAGGTTTTCTTCTGTTTTTTAAGATGCTGGTGAAGCAGTCTGTGTGTTGGCTAGAGTTCTTAAATTAGCTGGTAGAATTGCATCTGAGTTCGAAGAAAATTATCACCGCCATCTGAAAGCCGCAGCGCGAACTTTTCCATAGCTCCATCAGGTTGTCTTCCCAAAGACTTCACATCCTAGGGATCTTTTAAATTTCCTTTATCTTTTCATTTTAATTAATTTTCCACTAGCACGGTTCTTGCAAAATTGAGCTATGCCCCCAGTCTATCAACTGTGAGGGCTTAATTTGATTGTAGCCTATGAGATTCCTGCAGTACACTATTACTATTATTATCTTTCTAGGGTTTTGTGCAAAACCATTACTTGCGCAAGAACAACTGGGTTTGAAACTCGACAACTACGCTGGCGTTAATAGCGTGCTGCTTAATCCTGCTTTGCCAGTTACTAGTCCTTACAGATGGGATGTCAACCTGATCTCTTTTGGAGGCTTTTTCGACAATAGTTATGGCTTTATAGAAAACGCAAGTGCCTTTGATATGATTCGGGCATCTGATATTCGCTCTCGTCCAGATTTTTTAGAGGACCCTGCTAGCATGCCTGAGAATCCTTTGATTGCAGATTATTTTACAAGCAATAATAAAAAATGGGCCTCGGGGCTAGTTTCGGTTATGGGGCCATCAATGATGTTAAATCTAGATTCTGATTGGGGCTTTGCTTTGTACACACAATTCCGAATGGGAGGACAGACCCGTCAGTTACCTACTACTCTTGATTATTATCCTTATGATGCCGTACCCAGAGATCAACGGATTTCTGCCACTCCTTTTAAGGGGGCGTTGATGGCCTGGGGCGAATTAGGACTTAGCGCAAGTAAGAAGATAGATACTTGGTATGGCCTCATGGCATTAGGTGGGACATTGAAATTGATTGGAGGAATAGAAGGCGTTTATGGAGCTGTGAATGATGATTTTTTATTGACTAAAAGAGGAACAGATACTTTGCAAATCCAGTCGGTAGACTCAGAGTTTGGCTTCACTACTTCTAATGCCGACATTTATAGCAATAGTTCTCCAATGCAAAATATTAATGGTTTTGGGGCAGGTTTGGATTTCGGAATTCAGTTTGTCTTCGAGGGGGAACCTGAAAAGTATCAATGGCGAGTTGGAGCTGCACTTGTGGATGTAGGACGTGTAAATTTTGTTAGAAATGCCAGCAGTTATCAAATTGAAACAGAAGGCCCTTTCGATCTTGTTTACTCAGAATACGAGAATCTTACAAATCCTATTGATGTAGCTGCTCGCCTTAGTGAAGAGTCACTGGGTGATCCATCGGCTGCATTTCAAAATGATCGTTTCAATATTTGGCTCCCGGCTGCATTGAATATACATGGAGATTATGCGTTCTCAGATAACTTCTATCTAGGTGGAGCGCTCATTCAACGTATCCCTATTGGTAAGCACTATATAGATCGTAACAATGTGTTTACGTTAGCCCCAAGGATAGAGTATCGCTGGTTTGGACTCCTATTGCCAGCAAATGTTTTAAACTATCAACAGGTTCATATGGGACTAGCTGCTCGCCTTGGCGTAGTGACTATTGGAACAGACAACTTAGGTTCTTACTTTAAACAAAGTAAATTTACAGGTTCCGATTTCTATTTTGCTTTGAAACTAAATCCTTTCAAATTAAAGGGTTCTAGAGGTAGTAGAAGGGGAGGACAGGTAAGATGTTACGACTTCTAATTCGTTTTCAATTATTTCAATTTAAGTTATTAATTCGTTGATTTTTCGCTTCTGTTTACAAGTGAAAAAGAGCATTTAAATAGAATAACGTATTTTTACGTTATAAAACTAATTAAATAGTTGCATGGCTAATATATTCGTTTTACATTTGTCTTATCATGATGACAAAGACAATATATACGCTGTTGATGAACTTAGTGATTGCTGTTGCAATTGGTCAGGACTCTGTTCAGTCAAATCTTATCTCTTTCGATTCAGAAACAGAATATCAAAAAGGCATCGCTGCGGTTAGTGCCTTTCAATACGATAAAGCTGCTGGTCATTTTTACGAATGTCAGCGGAATGATCCTGAAAACCTGGAGTACCTTTCCAAGCTTGCCTGGTGTTATTTAAAAGCGGGGAACTACTCAGAGTCGAAAATTTATTTCAAATCAATTCTAAAGAAAGACTCAGCACATATTGTTGCAATCAGCAATCTGGGAAGTCTCTATGAAAAAGAATCCAATCATCGAGAGGCGGAAATCTACTATAATAAATTGCTTCTGATTGACAGCACCAACAGTTATTACTATCGCTTGAATGCTTTCAATGCACTGAATACTGCACAAGCTGCGAAAAGTCTGATCTATTTCAACAAGGCGCACACGTTGAATGAAAAAGACTTGGTGGTTATTAATCAATTGGCTAAAGCCTATTTGAATGTAGAGGCTTTAGAATATGCGGAGTCGATTATAAATAAAGGACTGGAGTTGTCTGAAAATAACCCTCAACTGATCTACACCAGTGCAAGGATTCAAAATAAAAAGAAATCTTTTGAAGATGTAATTGCATTGTTAGAAAAAGCACAAATGCTTGGTGATACGAATGCTTATTTTCAAACGCTACTAGGCGTGAGTTATCTGAAATTGGATAGCATAGATAAATGTATTGCAGAACTAGAGCATGTGGTTTTGAAAGAAAAAGATACGGAGCATACACATCACTATTTATCTATCGGTTATGATGGAAAGGGGGACGAAGAGAAAAGTATTTATCATTTAGAACAAGCGATTAGAAAAGCGATCTCTCCCAAAGTAGATACTTACTATGAAGAATTGGCCGCTCATTATGATAGTAAAAAAGATTATAAAACAGCGCTGGAATATTATGAAGAGGCTTACACACATTCGGAAAAATCGATCTACCTTTTTTACATAGCTAGGAATACAGATTTATTTTACAAAGATAAACGAATGGCTTTGCGCCAATATCAAAAGTATTTAGCGACTGGTCATAAAAAGCAAGCAGAATATAGTCGTGAGCGAGTAACACAACTAAAAGAAATAATCCACCAAAGTCGAAAATAGAAATATGAAAAAGTTAACAAAGGCAGAAGAAGAAATCATGCAGATCATTTGGGAGCTGGATCGATGTATCGTAAAAGATATTCGAGAAAAAATGGGAGATCCTTTGCCAAAGCATAGCACCATTTCTTCTATCGTTCGCATCTTAGAAGGGAAAGGCTTTCTTGACCACAAAGCTTACGGTCGTACTTATGAGTATTTCCCAATAATCAGTAAGGAAGCCTACAGTAAAAAATCCCTGAAAGATCTAGTGAGCAATTACTTTGAAGGTTCTATGGATCGCTTGGTTTCTTTTATGGTTGATGAAAACGAAATGGACATCAAAGCTTTGTCGGAATTGATCGATGAAAAAGAAACAGAGGACCCTAAGAAAAAATCTAAAAAATAAGCCATGATAAATTATTTACTCGAAGTCAGTATCTGCTGGACAGCCTTCTATTTGATTTACGTTCTTTGGCTGAGTAAAGAAACTTTTTTCAAAACAAACCGCTGGTATTTAGTTGTAACACTATTGTTAGGACTTGTACTTCCTTTGGTGGAGTTTCCGGTTGCTGAGGTTATTTCCGAAGAAGAATTTGGTTATTTAGAAACCATTACTGTTACCGTTGGGCAAGTTGAATCTCAGATAGCCACGGTGGTTGCGACGCCAATCTCTGAAAGCGTTTCTATACAGGAAGTTTTATTATGGATTTATGGATTTGGGTTTTTATTCATGAGTTTCCGATTCTTAATTGGCTTAGCGCAAATCATAAAACATTATAAATCAAGCGAAAAAGAGCAAAATACTGAGTTCACTTTTGTGAAAAACGAAAAATTTCACCTGCCTTTTTCCTTCTTTCATTATCTCTTTATCAGCAAATCAGCGGAGTACGAGTCCGATGAATTAAAAAGCATCATCCGTCACGAGCTGATTCACATCAAAGAAAAACATAGCGTAGATGTATTGTTAGCAGAAATACTAAGTATTGTTTTCTGGTGCAGTCCACTCGTCTATTTATACAGAATGTCACTTCGCAATGTTCACGAATATCTTGCGGATCACAACGTTCTTCAAACCACTACAAAAAAGCAATATGGCCTCCTACTGCTGCAGCAATTTCAAAAGGGACCTGGTATGGCTATGGCGAATAATTTTATTCATTCACAACTTAAAAAAAGAATTAAAATGATGACTAGAAATCAATCTACTAACACTGCCCGTTGGAAGTATTTACTAGCACTACCTGTGTTTTTATGTCTGCTGTTTGTATTAGCAAAGACAGATTTATTTGCACAACAAAACGAAAAAATTACAGCAAATGAAAACCGTGTACATCCTGTTATGAAAGTAGATAACGGTGACCCGATCTACAAAGTAGTCGATCAGATGCCTCGCTTCCCAGGCTGTGAAGATTTAGAGAAGAGTAAAAAAGATGCCTGCTCAAAGCAACAACTTTTGGAGTTTGTTTATAAAAATGTAAGGTATCCAGAGGATGCTCAAAAGGAAGGAATAGAAGGAACAACTGTAATAAAGTTTGTTGTTGACAAAACAGGTAAAGTCACTCAACCTGAAATCGTAAGGAATGTTGGCGGCGGTTGTGCCGAGGAAGCACTACGTGTAGTGCAACAAATGCCTTATTGGATTCCTGGAAAACGAAATGGCGAAAATGTAGCAGTGTATTATAATCTTCCTGTAAAATTCAAACTGGACGGAGAAAGCAAAGTAATTGAAACAAAGGTAAAAGAAACCAAAAAAGAAACCTCCGAATTGTCAGATGATATTTTCATAGTCGTAGAAGAGATGCCTCGCTTCCCAGGTTGTGAAGATATTACAAACGCAGAAGAGCGGAAAAACTGCTCGAGAAATAAGCTGTTGCAATTTATTTACAGTAATGTAAAATATCCGAAGGAAGCGCAAGAAGCAGGAGTAGAAGGTATGGTCGTTGTTCGATTCGTCATCGATCAAAACGGAAATGTTATTCAACCAGAAATTATTAGGTCGAAAAGTCACGGTTTAGACGAAGCTGTTCTTGATGTCGTAGACGAAATGATGAACATGGAGGAGAAATGGATTCCTGGAAAGCAACGAGGCAAGAAAGTAAAAGTAGCTTATAATCTGCCAGTTAAGTTTAAACTAGATCCAAATAAAGATTGTGCTGAAAAATCAGAGAAGTCAGACAAAACGAAAAACCATATGCTGGAAGTTGCAAACTTTTCTATGAGCCCAAACCCAGCTAAAAACGAAGTTCAAATTTCTTTTGATATGGTAAAGACAGAAGGACTAAGTCTTTCGCTCACAGATGCAAGTGGTCGTGTTTTGAAAACTCAGCGCCAGTTCACAGAGGGGGAAAACAATCTAAGCTTAGATATTAGCGAAGCCGCAGCAGGCGTACTCTTTGTTACTTTGCAGCAAGATGGAAAGACTTTTACGAAACAATTGATGAAGCAGTAAGAATACCGCTTGAAAAAGACTAAAAAAATTAAAAAAGCGAGTTTGGAAAATTTTCCAAACTCGCTTTTTATCAAGTTGACTACTTGAAACCTATCGTCGAATCACCAACCGGTAAGCTGCAATTAATTGTTTGTCACCATACAATATAACTCGTCCGGTCTTTACATCCCTGTTGGAAACAACCAATTCATAAGTGTCTCCTTTTTTTATTCTCTTTACCATATCCGTTCGATCTTCCTTTTCTCTGTAAAGTGTAAACTGTTTAATATTCCTCGGAGAGGTAAAAGTCACTTTAAAATCATCTCCCTTTTTTAATTCATGAGTAGCTAAAATCGGTTCAAAATTATCGATCTTATAATCAAAGTATCCCAATCCAATAACTGGAAAATTCTTAAACTGACTACGCAGCATAATGGTATCTGTCAGCATATGCGAAGTGTCTCGTGGTAAATGATTGATGCTAAATCGCTTTTTATCTGCTAGAAAATAATTTTCATCATAATCGAAAACAAACTCATTGTACTTATCCAAATACCCAGCGGCATAAGTCGCGTCTATGGGCAACCACTCGTCGTCAATCTTTACGAGATTCCAAACATGCTTTTCGCCAGTGCTTCTAAGTTTTGCTGGATCAATTCGGATATACCCCTTCACAAGTTTAGATTCTAATCCAGCTTCATCACAAAGACTTTTTATAACTAGAGCATAGTCTTCACAAATCCCTATTTTATTACGCAAAGTCTTTTTTACCTTTTTAGCGTTGTGTTCTGGCATGTCCTTTTTGCGAATACGCTTGCTTCCTTTTTTGTCTCTTTCGCCAGAGCGGAAATCTTCATAGAGCTTTACATCGTAAGCTATATTATTGGCAACCCAGTGGTAAATGGCTTCTGCTTTTTCGCGATCTGTTTCTGCATCAGCAGTGAGTACTTCAGCGAGGGTTTCGATGTCCAGCTTTCCCTCTGGGATAGCAGAGACGTCATAGGGTGCGCTATCTTCAGAGGTCATTGCTACGGCGGCTACGGTGGATTCTTTTTCCTGGGCACAGAGGTTTACGCATAGGAGGAGTAGGAGGGTGGTGGTGAGGGCTTTAGTCATTGTTTATATTTTTTGGTTATTGAAATAGAAGTCCAAAGGTAAGTGTTTTTCGTACTATGTTAGAGTTAAGCACTATTCAAAAAATGAGAAGGCGTTGTATGTTAATTTATAAGATAGACTGGTTAATAAGAATTTATTATTTTTTCAGTGTATACTTCTAACTCAGTTTTAGCACTACTACCCATTTTTCTTATAGCTTTTTGAGAATTGCTCTTTAAGAAATTAGTTAAAATTTTACTTTCCGATTCTACTTGTATTATTGGAATGCCGAATGGCAACTGATTGTGATTAGCGTTAATAAAGTTAAACTTAAATTGACTACTCATTTCATCATGCCAGGAGTAGTATAATAAATCAACTCTTTTATCTGATTTATTTAGTTGATCTTTTCTATTGTGTTTGATACGTTCTATAAATTTAGTTAGTTCTTCTTCTTTAATTTTCTCAATCAACTGAATTGGGATACTGATAGACCAACAATTAGTCTCAATTTCTTTTTGTAAATCTTCTTTGTCAATAGCAATGAAAATATGATCAGTTACTATTTCTTCTAAATTGGTAAAGAATTCCTTTTTTGTCATTTTGCAATAATATCACATTTTCAAAAACCGAACAACTTCCACTACCCCAGAATCCAAATCCAGCACCTGCACCACATAAACCCCATCCACCAATTCCGACACATCAAACTGCTCCGCATCACCTCTAAATTCAAATTCTAAAACGACCAATCCATTCCCATCAAAAACCCGAACCTGATAATTCGCCGCTTCCCCCTGTAAGAAAATCTGATCTTTTACTGGGTTCGGAAAAACCGTCAGTGGCGTTCTTTTTTCAACCATTACAGAAGCAATCGAACTGTACTCAAAACGACCATCAAAATCAATTTGCTTAATACGATAATAATTCATACCCACAGGCGCATCACGATGTAAGAACCGATAAGCATTTGTAAGTGTACTGTTACCATTTCCTCTTTGAGTGCCGAGGCGGAAGAAAGATTTGCCATCCAAGCTATGCTCTATTTCAAATTTTTCATTTTGTAATTCTGTGCTGGTAAACCAATCGATTTGCACATCGTCTTTAATTAACGTAGCCTGCGGATTGCCAATCCATTCTACCGGAAGCGGAATATCTGGTGTCGCTAAAGCCAATAAGCGAATAAAAGCAGCCTGATAATAAATGGCTGGCTCCGTGATTTCCCAGGAAGCATCAGAGCTAGTATTCCAATCCAAATATGATTTTTGAGCAGGCTGTCCGTTTGGTGGACTGAGGCTAGGGTTTCCACTAAAGTTTGGATTAGGTCCGCCAGGAATAAAGCCTGGAGCTGGGCCATAAGTAGAGGTTTGCGCATTATCCCAAAGAGCATTTCCATCATCAAACCAAGTATGGTACACTTCATTACAAGATTTTTCTGCACCTAGTTCATTCATATTAGACATGTAGACTAGGCCCATCGGATTCACCCCATGGAAATAATGAATCTGCTCTGCCACTTTTTGTTCGTAGGCAGTATTTGCAGCAGGGTTGATATTATACTTTAAAAGCAAATGATTTAGAATGCCGTAGTGTGCTTTCGCTCTGTTGCTACCCCAGTTGAAGGCCCAAATTGGTGTAAAAGCACGATACAAATCCAGCCCTGAGAATTCATAATAATTATTCCAGTTGTTGCTAACAGAAGTTGTTACCGAATTCAGAATATCAGAAACGGCTTGTGCATCGGCGCCACTAAGGGTAGTGTATAATAGTAGTGGATCGGTTACTGCAATCCTATCTCCATTCCAATCATCAAAATCGAAAAAAGAAACCTGATCCACATAATCTGCTACAAAGTTATTGTACGCTGCATCTCCAGTCAGATCGAATAAGTAAATCGCCGCTCCCAGCGCCTCTTCAACCTGCGCTTCCACATTTCTATCCGCATCTCCTGCCACAATACTACCATCGTCACAATCGGTTTCTAATGTATTATTTTCTATAAATGGTAAAGCATAATCCCAAGCTGAAATGGCTTTGTCTTCCAAGGTCTGTGCATAAGAAGACAAAGAAGAGAAGTTGCCAAATACTTTCGCCGCATGTGCCAGTGTCGAAGCAGCAGAGATAGAGGCAGAGGTACAAGTCGGTCCGTAGAAGCGAGTGTCATTATTATTACTTGGAGGAGCGTTCACATTTTCAGCATAGTTTTGACTGCCCATTTTGATAATAGTAGAACCATCTGTATTGACCATTTTCTGTAACCAATCCAGTTCCCATTTTACTTCGTCGATGATGTCGGGGATACCGTTTCCAGATTCTGGGATATTCCAGTTGTCTGTAAAAGCATTGTTATTTTCTTGGTAAGCCCAGAGTAAATCATGTATGGTTGGCCCCGCAAAGGTGGTGTACTTGTTATAGTCTCCTGCATCGAACCAACCGCCACTGAGTTCTTTTTCTAAAGCTGTATTATTTGGATCGTAGATGTATCGGCAGGTTTCGTCTTGTGTGAAAGAGACGCCGTCGGTCCAACCTGTTTCTGCATAAGGTGCATTCTTGGCGTGTCCGCAACGGTTGTAGAAAAAAGCTCTTCCGGCTGTTTTTAGAACTTCCGTGTACACATTGTTATTGATTTCGAATTCAGCAGACTTTTCGTCATTGCCAACATCGTAAATGTAATAGGTTCCCGGCGAAGTAACGGTAGAAAAATCAAACCACCAACCTCTGTCGCCAGAAGTACTTTGCGTAGCGCCGTTGTTCCAAACAACTGGAGCTGCAGAAAAAAACACAGCATCTGTATCCGCATTTCTAACTTCTAAAGTAGCAGAAGGTGTAAAACTGTTCGATGAATTAAAGCCAACTTGCGGATCACTGATGACAGCTACTTTCTCTGCATTTTCGTAATAGCCAAATTGATCGACATGAATAAAATTACTGCTTTGACTAAATAATAAACTAGAACAAAACAGCAGTAAGAGCGGTAGTAAGATCTTGGGTTTCATATTAGATGGGTTTGTGGTTCTTGGATGCTATCCATTTCGTATGTTCTTATGATTAAACTTAAACAAAGAATGGATTACATTCGCGGTGTTTTAAATATAAGGTTTCCAATAGCTTTTGAAGAAAATATAAAGTCGCAAATTCTTTCTTTGTCTTTTTTTATGCGAAGTAGAAATTAGCTTCGAGTGAGTACAATTTTCACTGTTTTAAAGTCCCTGAACAATTCATCCAAAAAAATGGACAGTTCATACGACAAGATTGTTTTATTATAAATGCACCCATTAATATTGTAGCATAATTCAAACAGATAAACACAATCTAAAAAATCAAATTCTAAAATTAACTACAATGCGTAATACCCTGACGAAGTCCTTCATCCTCTTGTTCACCCTTTTCAGTTTCTCCACCTTCGCTCAACAAAGTACTCAGACCGTTCGCGGAAGCATCATCGACCAACAGGCAGATATGCCCTTGATCGGAGCTACTATAGAATTACTATCTGGCGCAGAAAGCAAAGGCGTTTCCACAGATATTGACGGCCGCTTTGAAATGACAAACGTTCCACTTGGTCGTCATCAATTTCGCATCAGCTACATCGGGTACAATACCGTGACGCTACCGAATATTTTAGTGACAGCTGGTAAAGAAGTCATCCTCGATTTGGCAATGGAAGAATCAACCATCAACATGGACGAAGTGGTCGTTACGGCAAAAGTTGAAAAAGATCAGACGATTAATGAAATGGCTGGTATCAGTGCCAGAACCTTTTCTCTCGAAGAAGTGACTCGCTACTCCGGTGGCGCCAACGACGTCTCCCGAATGGCCAGTAACTTTGCAGGAGTAAGCGCAATGAACGACGGACGAAACGATATTGTGATCCGTGGGAACTCCCCAACTGGTGTCCTCTGGCGTTTGGAAGGCATTCCGATTCCGAACCCAAATCACTTCAATACCTTAGGTTCTACTGGCGGACCGATCTCCGCTTTGAATACGAACATGCTGAAGAACTCAGACTTCATGACTTCCGCTTTCCCTGCCGAATATGGAAATGCCAACGCTGGTGTTTTTGATATCGGTTTTAGAAATGGAAACAGAAACAGTCATGAGTTTACGACACAGCTTACGGTTTTCAATGGTTTGGAATTCATGGCGGAAGGCCCTTTGAGCAAAAAGAAAAATAGTTCTTACATGGTCAGTTATCGTTACTCTTTTGTGGAGTTGGCGCAGCGAGCGGGAATCAATGTTGGAACGGCCTCCGTACCGCGTTATCAGGATCTGGCTTTCAAATTAGATTTTGGAAATGGTAAAGCAGGGAAGTTTTCCTTCTTTGGTTTAGGTGGTGTGAGTAATATCGACTTCCTTGCTGAAGACATAACAGAGGATGATTTATTTTCGGATCGTAATGACATCAATGCTTATGCAACCAGTCAGTTGGCCATTGTAGGAATGAATCATCGTTATATTTTAAATGAAACCACTTACGTAAAAACGACCTTATCTGCGTCTACTTCTGGCAATGCTTATAATGAAGATTTGTTGTTGGACGATGGGACGGAATCTCCTCGTTTTGATTTGGAGGACACCAATAATCGTTATTCCATAAATAGTTTTATCAATAAAAAATTCAATGCTAAAGCGACATTACGCGCTGGTGTTTTAGCGGAGTACTTTGATATGAATGCTTTCAGTCGGACTCGAGAACTGGAACCAGAGTGGCGACAACTACGTGATTTTGATGGCGGAATCACATTGTTACAACCTTATGCACAAGTACGCTACAAGCCTTTGGAAAAACTAATAATCAACGCTGGTCTGCACGGACAGTACCTGGCCTTGAATGACCAAACAGTCGTAGAACCTCGCCTTGCCATTAACTACAATGTAACGCCTACTTCAAAACTAAGTCTGGGCTACGGACTCCACAGTCAGATGCAACCCTTGCCGATTTACTTTTTTGAATTTGCAAATGCAGATGGAACAATTAATAGAAATAATCAAGACTTAGAATTCACAAGAAGTCATCATTTGGTCTTAGGTTTCGATCAAAAGGTAGGGACTAATTGGAGGATTAAAGTAGAGACCTATTACCAGTGGTTGACGGATGTGCCGGTAGATCGTTTTGAAAGTACCTACTCCGTTTTGAATACCGGTGATGATTTTGGATTTGATGATAGACCCAATTTAATTAATGATGGAACTGGAAATAACTATGGTTTTGAATTAACGGTTGAGAAATTCTTTAGCAATGGTTACTACGGATTAGTCACTGCTTCAATATTCGATTCTAACTACACACCAAGCGATGGAGTAGAACGAAACACTTCTTTTAACAACAGATACACATTTAATTTTCTAGCTGGTAAAGAATGGTATGTCGGTAAAGCAAAACAAAACGCCATCACTTTCGATATGAACTTGACCACAGCCGGAGGACGGTACTATACCCCTATTGATTTGGAAGAATCTCGCAACGCAGGATTTGCAGTTCGAGACGAAAGCAGAGCATACAGCGAAAGGTATAGCCCTTACTTCAGGTTTGATGCTAAAATCGGCTATCGAATGAACAGTCAAAAAAGAAAATTTGCACAAACCTTCTATCTGGATTTTCGTAACTTAACGAACAATAAAAACATCTTCGCTCAGCGATATAATGAAACCAGCGAAGAGCTATACAATGTATATCAAATTGGTTTCTTCCCAGATTTTAAATATCAAATCCAATTTTAAAAAACCTAAAAAATAAATCATTGATGTTTCTAAAGCGCTCAAAAAAAGAACTCATAGGTATAGATGACAAGTGGCTTGTTCTGCTAGGAATTCCTGTAGTTTCTGTTTTGAGCAGTTTGCTAATGTTTCATGAACAAATCTCGTTGGACCCAAGATGGTTATTTGGTTGCATTCCCATATCGTTTGTCTATACAGTGATTTTCTGGTTTTGCTTGCGAGCTGTAATCTTATTTTGTAGAGATCGATTTTTTGAAGATCATCAATTGAAGATGCGACTTTCTGCTCAGTTGGTTTTAGTACTGGTAATTTATGCTTTGTTGAAACTGGGGGTTGATTATTTTATAGAAGATTTACATGGATTCTTTGGTTCAGAGGATCATCCGAATACATTAGGTACGACCATTAGTTCACTTACCGTCTGCTTCTTGGTAATCTCGATTTATGATGGAATATTTTATTACAGCCGATATCAAAATTCTTTATTGGAGCAAGAGCGTTTAAGAAAACAACAGATAGCTTCTCAACTGGAAGGCTTGAAAAACCAAGTGAATCCACATTTCCTTTTCAACAGCATGAATACGCTGGCGCAGCTCATCCCAGAAGACAGTGCAAGAGCAGTAAAGTTCGTAGAGAAATTATCAAAAGTTTATCGTTACATTTTAGAAATAAAAGATAAAGAACTGGTGACGCTGGAAGAAGAACTGACTTTCCTAAGAGCATATTTATTTTTGCTAAAAGAACGCTTTGAAGAAAATCTACAAGTGGAAGTGAGTATTCCCGAAGAGCATTTACAGAAGAAGGTTTTACCGCTGTCCTTACAGCTTTTGATTGAAAACGCCATAAAGCATAACATTACTTCTACAGAGCAACCGCTTTCGATAACCGTAATGATCAAAGATGGAAAACTATATGTAGAAAATAAGCTACAGCGAAAAAACCAAGTCATGCATTCTACCAAAATGGGCTTGGAGAATATCAAGAGCCGTTATTCTTTTTTCACACAAGTGAGGGTACTGATTGAGGAGACAGCGGATCGGTTTTCGGTAGCGCTTCCTTTGATTGATTAATACAAGGGCTTAGAGAAAAAATGAAAAAAATACTAATCATAGAAGACGAAAAACCCGCCGCTCGCCGCTTGGTCAGTCTCTTACAACAATGCGTGCCCGGATGGGAAATCCTAGAAATCCTAGACAGCGTAAAAGGCTCGGTAGAATGGTTACATAACCTGTCTGCTGCACGAAACCAACCGGGCAGTACCTCCCCAGACGTCATCTTCATGGACATCCAACTAGCAGACGGACTAAGCTTCGATATTTTTTCCAAAGTAAATATAGAAGTCCCCGTGATTTTCACAACAGCCTACGACGAGTACGCCCTCAAAGCCTTCAAAGTAAACAGTATTGATTATTTGCTGAAGCCCATAGAAAAAGAAGAACTACAGCAAGCCATCCAAAAGTTCGAGCGACTGACGCAGCCCTCTGTTTCTTACAACCAACAGACTTTTGAGAAAATGCTCCAGGCCATTGCTGGCAAAAAATACAAGGAGCGTTTTTTAGTGAAAATTGGAACGCAGCTGATACAAGTTCCAGTAGCAGAGATTGCTTACTTCTATGCTGCGGATCGAATGGTGTTTGCACATTGCCATGATAAAAAACGGCATGCGATAGATTATACTTTGGATCAGTTGGAGGATATGGTTAACCCGAATGACTACTTCCGAATTAGCCGAAAGGCACTGTTGCATCACGGAGCCATTCAGAAAATCCATAACTATCAAAACCGAAGATTGATTCTAGAATTAGAGCCAAGAGTAGATGGCGAAGTCTTAGTTAGTAGAGAAAGAGTAGGTAGTTTCAAAGATTGGCTGGACCGCTAAGCAATAACAATATTACTTTTTCTTTCTACCCGGATTATCTTTCAAAAAACCTTCCCAACCACTATAACGCTTCTTCCCAATTCCTTTTCTACCAGATTGATAATAATGACAAACCGCAGTAGCCAGCGCATCTGTCGCATCGAAATAATCCTTTTGTAATTTTTGTTTGAGAATGGTATCCAGCATCGCGGAGACCTGATCTTTCGATGCATTTCCGTTTCCGGTAACGGCTAGTTTTATTTTCTTAGGAGCGTATTCTTGGATGTCAACATTCAAA
>JBGCDT010000012.1:0-11556 GCA_045105695.1 Saprospiraceae bacterium
GGGTTACATCATCCTGGGAACATAGTACCACTTTGTGCTAATTGTAACAAAAGAAGGAAAGACTCCAATAAAGAATATTTAACATGGCAAAAACAGTTAGAACTAATTTGCAAAGAAAACAATGATGAAGATTCACATGAAGACAGAGAAAGAAAAATTCTTTTCCATATGAACGAAAGCGAATACAAATATCCAATCTTAAATGAAAATGAAAAAAACGCGATTAGGGTTATTGCCAATTCTCTATATAACAATATTAAATCAGAAGGAGAAAAATCACTTAAGATGTATCAAGAACTAGATAAAATATTCGTAAAAAAATAAAGAAAGATATCCATATTTTACCAACTAAAAAATTGTAACAAAGATCAAATATCTCTCTTCGCTAATTGTATGAAACAGAAAGTTAATTAGCGAGCACTACATAATCTGCCTAATAAACAGCGTACATAATTATCTTGTTTTGACTCCCCCCATCACTGCGGTATCCTCACCACAAACGTAGTCCCTTCATTCTCTACCGATTCAAAACCAATACTCCCATCCATCAAATCCAGATAACGCTTCACAATCGTCAGCCCCAGTCCCGTTCCCTGAATATTTATAACATTGTTTGCACGGAAGAAGCGAGTGAACATATGTTGCTGATCTTCCAGCGGAATACCGATACCGTAGTCGCATACCTTAATAGTTAGTGCATCTGCAGTTCTTTCAGAAAGCAAATCTATTTTAGAGCCTTCCGGAGAATACTTCACGGCATTTGACAGGAGGTTGAGTAAAATGTTTTTCAGAAGATGTTGATCTACATTTGCGAACTCTGGGCCATCATGCTGATGAACGATTTGCTGATCCTTTTTAGGAAGCATATTAATCTCATCCAATAAAGTTGTTACAAAATCCGGTAGGTTGACCTCAATTAATTGAGAAGATATTTTTCCAGATTCCAGTTTCTCCAAAGAAAGGAAATCGTTGAGAATCGAGGTCAAATTATTTACAGAAGATTTGATTCGACCAATGTGTCTGTCTCGTTTGTCCTGCTGCTCTGTGTCCGTATATCTGCCGATCAATCCAGCAGAAGAAAGGATGGAACTTAGTGGCGTTCGGAATTCGTGAGAAGCCATAGAAACGAAGCGCGACTTAAGGCCGTTTAATTGTTTTTCCTTCTCTAATGCCTTTTCGAGTTTGGTTTCATTTTCCATCAGAGACTGCGTTCTTTCGCGAACTTTCTCTTCCAGTTGTTGATTCAATTCTTCTAGTTGTTTCGCTTTTCGAAGGTCTTCCGTAGCATCGTGGATGTATGCGATAGCAAGCATATTGGCGCCATCTCTTACGTGACTCAAACTTACCCTTACAGGAAATTCAGTTCCGTTTCTATGCAAGCCGAAAAGATTTAGATTAGCCCCCATGGTTCGAGGAACGGGGTGCTTCATATAACTTTGCCTATTTCCAACATGCTTTTTTCGAAAGGACTGAGGAAGTAAAACTTCCAGTTCTTTTCCTAGTAGCTCATTACTTTCGTAACCAAACATATTAGCAGCAAAAGGATTTATTTTCACAATAAAGCCATCTGTGTTTACGACCATCATACCAATGGTTGCTTCCTCGTATAGTGCGTTTAAGATCTCCTGATTTCCCATCTTTATGGATTTGGAGCCTTTTCGAGATTTCATATTCTAAAGAGTTTTATAACTAATAAATGGCTAATGAAATTCACGAATAAGCTCTTGTTTCTCAACTCCTTAGAAGACAAAATTAGAGAATATAAAGCCCATCCATATGGATAAAAATCACCACCTACAGTGATTTTTCTTAATGTGCAGAAGTTACAAAAACTTCAACTTTACGGTAGTAATAATCACTAAAACTTAACAACCAATGAAAAAGATTATTGTTCCCACTGATTTCTCTCCGGCTGCTACCAATGCCTTTGCTTATGCAAAAGCGCTTGCAGTACACACCAATCGACCACTCAAAATTGTACACGTCACACACCCTGGAAGTAACGTGAGTGTAACTATGCCAGACATTTCTATCCTTAGAGAAACACAGGAAGCGCGAATGAAGCAATTCCTAAAAAGAAGAACAGAAGAAAATACTGATGATATATTGACAAAACTAGAATTAGAATCTGAAGTGATCATCGGATTTCCTGCCGAGGAATTGGTAAAAATGTCCAAACAAGATGATTGTGATTTCATCATAATGGGTACAACTGGGGAAAAGGGCTTGCTTAATAATTTGCTTGGAACTATTTCATCTGCCGTTTCTCAAAAGGCGCATTGTCCGGTTTGGCTCATTCCACCTAACAAGACATTTACGGGGATTGACAATTTGCTTTATGCTGGTAATTATGAGTCTGCGGATAAAAATATGCTCCATGAAATCATAGATATTTCTGCTACGTTCGATTCAGTCGTTCACCTCGTACATGTACATGATCCAGAGGAAAATAAAGAGGATTGGAAATTTGAAGAATTGATGTTAAAGCAACTATTCAGAGAAGCAGTACCAAAGAACTTCCCATTGGATTTGCACACTGTAAAACGAGATTCTTTCTGGAGGGGAATCAACGAATATGCTGTAGAGAAAAATGTAGATCTAATCGTAATGGTTACTCGCCACAGAACGCTTTGGGAACGTTTGACACATACGAGTATGACGAAAGAAATGATTTTAAATGCAGAAATACCTTTGTTGGTTTTGCATTTAGAAGATTAGTCTTTCGGAAAAAATAATAATGGAGTATTATTGCGGTAAGTAGATGACTATTATGAATTTGCTTGCCTCGAAAGGCAGAAAAGTAATAAGAGCGGATCAATGCAGGTTCCGCTCTTTTTTCATCTGGATTTTTAAGAGTAATAGTTTTTTTTAATGCCCTGAACACTCTTCGGTTACCTGCACTACATATAGTTTTCCACTGTTGCTGTCTTTCATCCATTCAATATTCACAGGTTTTGCAAAATGGTTTTTGATAGTACTTGACCAGTTTGTGATTTTACTAAGCTCCTCCTTGTTTAGGGTAAGCTGGCCTGAAGTGCTATTATTCTCTTCAGTACGTAACATCTGCTGAACACCAATGGATAAATCAAGATCTAGCGGATTAACTTTTTCTTCTGCACAGCATTTAATGAAGCGATCTGAAAAAAGTGCAACAAAGCATTTTTTGCAAGCCGCTAGCAAATCGTCTTCTCCTTTTATATTTTTAAAATTTTCTAGTTTTGTAGCAAACTCGCAAACGATTTTATCTTTTGTAACAATACTACTACGTACGATCACATCTCCTTCTACTTCCAATCTTTCCGCGAGTCCAAGGTAAGCAGCAATGATGGTAACCTGAGTGTGGTAGGGAAAAATACTTTTAGCTAACAATGCTCTTGCTTGGTTTCCGACGAGAGACAAATTATGAAAAGTCGTTGTGTCCAGTTGACTTAGGATCGTCGCGAGTGGTGCTTCCAGGTTATTTTGTTTTAGGAAATCACGATAAACTCTTGCTGTAGTAGCAAAACCTTCCGGAACAGAAATACCATTGGGTTGAAACTGTCGAACAACCTCACCCAGAGAAGCATTTTTACTACCCACAATCGGTAAGTCTTTTAGACCGATTTCATCAAAATATAAAACAGAGTCTTTCATCTAAACAATACTAATATGATTTTACCTTCTTAAACTTCCAATAAAGTTAAACAGGTTGGCAGCAACTTATGGTGATAAAAATCATTAGCCTCAGTGACTTTTAAACAAAGCACCTCTAGTTGTTGATAGGCTGACGAATAGCAGGCACTCTAGTGATGAAAATCATCTGCTTCTACTGAGTTATAAACTAGATTTACACAGTTCACCCTTTAGCAACCAACACTTACCAGATGAGTTCCAACGCAGAAGAACACCTCCCACCATACCGCGTCCGGCCCCGATTTGAATTCACTTCTGAGTTCTCCACAACAGAGATAATCGAAAAGATAAATACAGCACTTCGCTCGGAAGATGCTCCTTGTAAAGGACATGCAAAACAGCGGTATGCGAGAATATTTCTTCCGAAAAAAGAGCAACATTATTGGTCGCCTCAACTAAGCGTAACACTGGAAGAGATGGAATCTGGAACCTTGGTTCGTGGTCTCTATGGACCTCGCCCTGAGGTTTGGACGATGTTTATTTTTTTCTATTCGTTGATTGCTTTTGCTATAGTAGTGGTGAGTGTTATTGGTTATTCAAGTTTTTCATTGGGACAAGGAGCCAGTATTTTGTACAGTGTACCGGTATTGATTATTGCTTTTTTATCGCTTTACTTTGTTTCTTATTCAGGGCAGAAATTGGGACATGATCAGATGGTCACTTTGCATGGGTTTATTGAAGATATTCTAGAGATGGAATAATAAAAACGTACCACTGATGTGTTGTTCTGAGAAAAACTAGTGACACAACATTGGAAAATTATTCGCTTCCCAAAAGCTCAATTCCCTCGGCACTTCTAGCAACATCCCTCTATAGATCAAATAAACACCAAAGACAAAAAGCCCATAAGGAATAAACTTCCTGAAAGACTGAAAGAAAGGTTTCGACCATTTTCCAAAAATCATCACGCCAAGCATCAGCGGTAAAGTCCCTAAGCCAAAAAGTAACATATAAAGCGCACCGCTCCAATGGTTACCTGTAGCCAGCGAACCCGCCAAAGCAACATAAACCAAACCGCAAGGCAACAGTCCATTTACCAATCCAATACGATATGCAGAAGTATTGTTATGAATGGCGAGCAACTCTCCCAATTTTTTAGTAATGCTTTGTAAGATTCTTGTTAGAAAAGTATTACTGAATAGTTTTTGTTCTATAGAAAAGGAAGATACAGCCGTCACTAACAGCAAAACGCCAAGCGCTACAGACAAAACATTTTGATAACCCGACAAAGCTATTCCCCAGCCCATGAAGCCAAAGAAAAACCCCATCAATGCATAGGTACTGACTCTACCCAGATTGTATAGTAGCGATTGAAAGATCACCTGACTTTTTTCACGGGCTGTTAGTGGAAGTGCCATAGCTATAGGTCCGCACATGGCTACGCAGTGGAGGCTTCCGCCCAATCCCAGTAGTATGGCTGACCAAAGGATCATAGTACGAATTCTGTTTCTGTGTAATAGGCTTTTTGACTGTCTTTCCAATCGAGGAGTACTTTCCAGCGTCCTGGTTTTAGTTTGTCAAGCGGAATACTCATAGTGTTGTTGCTGTCTACCTTCACCAGTTTGTCTACATCTCCGAATTTGCTGATGGGGTTGTATAATCGTACAGAACCAGAGATGCTATTTAGCGTTTTTGGAAATTGTAAATCTATTGTTTTTTCAACAGCTGAGAAGTCGAAGACCACCTTTTGAGCCAAATCTTGGTTATTCGCTTTTTTCTCAAAATGGCTTTGGTATTGTAAGTCTTTTTCATAGTAATTATCGACAACTAGACTATTGTCGTAAGTTGTCGTTTTCATAACCATAAAGATCATGATCGCCATGAAAGAGATGTAAAAGATCGCTATGCCAGTGCCCCAGTTGAGTTTCATGTTTGTAAATTTATATACGTAAATGTATTGTTATGATTAGCCACTAGAATCGCCTAGCTGCTAGAAAAAGAATTCTCACCGCCACTTTTGAGAAGTGTCAGCGCGAACTTTTTTTTCTCTGCGCTCTCTGCGCGAAAGCCCCAGGTCAGAAGTAATCTAAGCGTCTTTCTTATTTTATAGGTCCTAGAAACTTCGTTTTCACTTTGTCAATTTCTCTTCCTTCAGAATATACGCCTATGATTAAGGAGGTACTTTTTCCTTGCAGATCATTAGGGTCTATTTGTATAAAAACAGCACCTTCAGTCAAACCATCTTCTGTAGCAGAAGGTGGGTTTCCGACGAAGCGAATTTCTCCTTCCACGTTTTCCAAACGGAATTCCAGCGGCATGGCTTCTTTGGTCTTATTTACAATTTGATAATTGTATAAGTTGCTAATATCTCCTTGCTCAGTCTTCTGGAAGAGCATGCCAGGCGTTCTTAAAAACAATACTTCTACATCCGCACGATTTACTAAAAGAAAAACTTCTAAAAGAATCAAAGCAGAAAGCACAGCGGTATAAGCCATGACCCTCGGAGTCCAAATCTTCTTTCTTTTTTCAATAATACCATTGTAACTATCGTAGCGAATTAACCCTAGCGGTCGGTCGATTTTCTCCATGACTTCATCGCAGGCATCCATGCAGGCGGTGCAGTTGACGCACTCTAGCTGGATACCATCTCTGATGTCAATTCCGGTAGGACAAACTTTCACGCAGAGGTTGCAATCAATACAATCTCCTAGTTCTTTTTGAATGGCTGTAATAGGGTTTTCCGCAGCTATTTTTTTCTTATCGTCTTTGCACTCTGCACCTGCTCGACAAGCGGCGCAAGGATTGTCGCAAGCCGCTGGTTTTTTCTTTGCAGGTTTTGTTTTTTTCATTCTGCCACGAGGCTCACCACGATCAAAGTCATAGTAAACGGCTATGGAATCTTTGTCTAATAAAACCCCCTGCAAACGACCATAAGGACAAATCGTAACACAGACCTGTTCCCGCATAACCGAAAAGACAAAGTAAAATGCAAAGGAAAAAACAATCATAGAAATAAAGCCAGACATATGCTGACTCACTGGTTCTGTAATGATTTGGTAAACCTGATCGACACCTATGATATAAGACAGAAAAGTGTTGGCTATCAAAACGGCAATGCAGAAGAAGATAAATTGCTTAGTTACTTTTTTAAATGTTTTCTCTGCCGTCCATGCAGAACGATTTAGTCTTTTTTGTGCATTCGCATCGCCTTCAATGAAGTACTCAATTCTGCGATAAACCATTTCCATAAAAATAGTCTGAGGACAGACCCAACCACAAAACAAACGACCAAACACCACTGTAAACAAAGCAATGAAAATAATGAAAATCAACATTCCAAAAACCAACAAGTGCAAATCCTGCGGGCCGAAGTTGATCCCAAAAACAATGAAACGTCGCTCAAGAATATTGAAGAGCAGGATAGGTTCACCGCCGATCTTAATGAAAGGCATTCCAAAAAGAAACAACAACAAAACATAGCTGGCATACTTCCGATACTCATAAAATTTACCTACCGGTTTCTTTGGATAAATCCAATTCCGATTTCCATGCTCGTCTACGGTAGCAATCTTATCTCTGTATTTTTCAGTATCTGTAACTTCCTGTGACATAATTTTTTAGCGACTTATTCTCCACTTACAGGTGTATAAAGATCCCCTTGAGCTTCTTTAGGGTTTGCAGGGTTTGTACCATGAAGAGTCATAATGTAACTACTTACCTGATGTATGGAAGCTGGGTTAATTTGTGTCTTCCAAGCGATCATCCCTTTTTGAGGAACACCATGTTTTACTGTTTTGAAAACAGACTTGATGTCGCCTCCATGCAACCAATAATCATCCGTAAGATTAGGTCCGACCAGACCTTCTCCAAAGACTCCATGACAAGAAGCACACTTCGTATCATAGATGTTTTTTCCACCAGCCAATGCTTGCGGATCTTCCAGTGCAGTAACATTATTTTCATTTACTAAATTCGCTTGCTTTTCCAAAAAGCGAGCTTGAGCAGCTTTTGCAACCTCCATCTCCTGAGCATATTCCTCATGCGAAGACATCCCGTAATCATAGTAATGATAATAAGCGAAATAGGAAACGCCCATAACAACAGTGATGTAAAACATAGCCAACCACCAAGGCGGCAGATTATTATCCAGTTCTTGAATTCCATCATAGTTGTGGTCTAGCATGATGTCCTTCTCTTGTTCCATTGGCTTCAAGCCAACCAGCCAGTCATAGGTCTTTTCAAAGATAGAAGTATCATCTATTGGCTCCATTTCCATTCCCTGCTCTTCGTAAATTCTTTGCTTCTGAATTTGCAAAAATTGAAAAACCAGATTACATAGAAAGGCCAATACAGCAATGACGAAGACCAGTCCGAAGATCAAAAACATATCGCCCAAGCGATGTGCAAAACCTCCTGGCGTTACATTGTCCACTGCAGCTATCGCCGCCGAAAATGGAAAGAGGATCGCCAGTAAGTATATTGTTATTCTTTTCAAAAATTGGGTTCGCTTTATCATAACCAAATTAATTTTCCGTGTTTGAAGGTAAACTGTCTTCCAATGGTAAATGAGACATTTTATGAACATAAGATTTGCTGGCTCCGAATATCGCAATCGCACTGACTACGAAAACACAAAAGAAAGTGAGGAGCGCGAACAGGGCCATCCAGTTGATGTCACCTGCACTTTGAAGTATGTATTTGTACATTTTTTTGATTTTTAAAACTATTAACTGTTGACCTTTAACTTTTAACTTCGCTCAGTCCTTTGTTTAGTCGCTTAAGATCGAAGGAAGTTAAAAGTTTACTCCGTCGCCTGCGGCAATGGCTTAATATCCGTCCCCAGTCGTTGTAAGTAAGCGATCAGCGCTACGATTTCTTTTCGTTCCAGACCATCTTGCTCTATGCCATCTGCGCGTAAGCTTTCCACAATTTGCGCCGCTTGTTTTTCCATTTCTTTTTCTACAATCTCATCGTATCCATCAGGGTAAGGAGTACCCAGCGTTTGCAAGACGCGAATCTTCTTTGCGGTGTATCGAGTGTCCAGATCATTTTCAATTAGCCAAGGATAAGGAGGCATAATAGAACCTGGCGACATCAGCTCTGGCTCATACATATGATTGTAGTGCCAACTATCTGGATACTTTTGACCAACTCGGTGAAGGTCTGGCCCCGTTCGTTTGGAACCCCAGAGGAATGGACGATCATAGATGAACTCGCCAGACTTAGAGTACTCGCCATAACGATCCGTTTCAGAACGGAAAGGACGAATCATCTGAGAGTGACAACCGACACATCCTTCGCGGATATATAAATCTCGACCTTCTAATTCTAATGGAGTGTAAGGTTGTACAGAAGCGATCTTTGGTACGTTTTCATCTACCAGCATCATAGGAAATATCTCCACTAAACCACCAATCAGAACGACTATCAATGAACCAACTAAGAGGGTTACTGGCTTTCTTTCTATCCATCTGTGCCAGTGTTCTCCTTTGTGTTTTACGTATACTGGACGAGGAGCAGCTTCTGCACTTTCATTAGCAACGAGTGTCCCTTGCTTCGCTGTTTTATACAAATTGTAACACATCAAGAATGCACCTGCGAGATAGATCGTACCTCCTAAAGCACGCACGGCATACATTGGAATAATCTGCGTAACTGTTTCTAGGAAGTTCTGATATTTTAAAAATCCGTCAGCGGTAAATTCTTTCCACATCAAACTCTGTGTCCATCCAGCAACATAAAGTGGAACGACATAAAACAGGGTTCCTAAAGTCGCAATCCAGAAGTGGACATTAGCAAGTTTAGTGGAGTATAATTTTGTATCATAGATTCTTGGTAGCAACCAGTAAAGTACCCCGAAAGTCAACATCCCGTTCCAGCCCAGTGTACCAACGTGTACGTGACCAACTGTCCAGTCAGTATAGTGACTGATGGCATTTACAGATTTGATAGACATCATTGGTCCTTCGAAAGTAGCCATACCATAAGCAGTAACGGCCACCACCATGAATTTCAGAATAGGGTCAGTACGTACCCGGTCCCAGGCACCACGTAGCGTAAGTAATCCGTTCAACATTCCACCCCAGGAAGGAGCGATCAACATGAGGGAGAAAGCCATGCCTAGTGACTGTGCCCAGTCAGGCAAAGAGGTGTATAATAAGTGATGGGGTCCAGCCCAAATGTAGATGAAGATTAAAGCCCAGAAGTGGATGATCGATAATCTGTATGAGTACACCGGACGATTGGCCGCTTTCGGAAGGAAGTAATACATCAGTCCGAGGTAAGGAGTTGTCAGGAAGAAAGCCACAGCATTATGGCCATACCACCATTGAACCAAAGCTCCCTGCACACCAGCCAATACTGGAATACTCTTCAATCCATGAACAGGTATTTCAATATTATTAAAAACATGAAGAATGGTAACGGTCACCCAGGTTCCGATGTAAAACCAGATGGCCACATACATGTGGTTCTCTCGTCTTTTGAGAATGGTTCCAAACATATTGACACCAAAGGCAATCCATACGAGTGCGATAGCAATATCAATTGGCCATTCCAGCTCTGCATATTCATTTGCAGAGGTATAGCCTAGTGGTAGCGTTAGTGCAGCAGCGAGGATGATGGCTTGCCAGCCCCAGAAGTTGAATTTACTGAGGAAGTCAGAAAACATTCTAGCTTTAAGCAAACGTTGAAGGGAGTAGTAAACGCCCATGAAAATACCATTACCCACAAATGCGAAAATCACCGCATTGGTATGCAGTGGTCGTATTCTACCGAAAGTAGTTTCCGCAAATCCTAAGTTAAAAGCCGGCCAGACCAATTGGAGGGCGGCCAGTAAGCCAACAGTCATTCCCACAACACCCCAGATAGCAGAAGCTACCGCGAAGTTTCGGACAATGCTGTTGTCATAATAAAATTGTTCGACTTTAGACATAGTGCTTTTCCGTTTTGATTGTTTTTAATGAGCATGCTTCCTTGCTTGATTTTGCCAAATACAGTGTTGCTCCAAAAAGGATGGCGAAGCCGCTGTAAGTAAGGATTTGAAGTAGTATCATTTTGTGTGAAGTTAGAATTGAATTTTATGGATTGTCTTCCTTGTTGTTGTCAAAGAGGATGCGGACGGAAGGTGTATAATCGTCTTCATACTGTCCGTCATTGACGGCCCAGAAAAAGGCACAGAGAAAGCCCAGTGCTACGATTAAACTAATTCCGATTAGTAGAAATATGATTTTCATTTTTCCTTGCTTTTAGAATGTGGTCGCAAGGTAATGGGGATGGATTTTTTGGCGGATGATGGGGGTCATGGGAGAGGGTGATTTTTGTCACCCGGTAGGGCTTGGAGAGGCTATTATTGATGTGAAACTTGGCCTTAGGAAGCGGCGATTACTGAGAATGGATTTTTTGGGGATTGTTCCTTAGCTAAAGGTAGAAAGGTGATGAAGGCTTTGGAAGTAACTAGAACAAATGATGTAAACTTACTTTGTATATTTCCTCTAAATCACCATCGTTTTTAAATTTATTAATTTCATTCTATTTCAAACACTAGTATTACATCATACAGTGAAACGGATCTATTATTACGACCTTTTAGGCTCTATTCTTTTTGATGAATATTTTTGTGGTTTTTTCTCTGAAGTGATCAATTATAAGTTGAAAGCATGTTACTCTTGGGAAATTTCTTGATTAAGTAGAAAAATCGTTCGGTAAAAAACGTACTATGACCATATTGAACCTGTGATACTTTTTCTTCACTGCTACTATTTAAAACTTCGAAGAGCATTCATCAAATCAAATTTCAGCAAGTTACAATTCAATACATCTTCTCCCCGTTGAATCACCACTGAAATACTTTCAACATCTGAACGCTTTAAGAAGGCTCTTAATTCGCAATATTTCTTATGATTATCTTTATCAAAGACAACATCATTTATTTTTAATATTTTA
>JBGCDT010000013.1:0-13039 GCA_045105695.1 Saprospiraceae bacterium
GCAAAGAGCTTGTTGAGAGATGCAGCAGTATTCACGGTTTCATTTACCGCTAAGGCTGATGTTAAGTTGAGTGAAGTGTTGAGTTTCGACTCTCGCTACACTGCTGCAGAAGCTTACAATGCTGACTTGGAATTGATGGATATTGAACTGAGATTCAACGAAGGAACATTGAAAAGTGATAAATTACATTTGTATCAGAATAGACCGAACCCATTTAATGTGGAAACACTAATCGGGTTTGATTTACCAGTTGCAGGTACTGCTACGTTGAATGTTTATGATGCAAGTGGAATGTTGTTGATTCAAGTAGAAGGCGATTACGATAAAGGTTATAACAATGTCGTAATTTCTAACGAAAAATTGTTCGCAGGCGTATTTTACTACGAGCTAGTAACAGATAGAAAAACAATAGTTAAGAAGATGATTTATCAGAATTAGGGGTTAACAATCTATAATTATTAGTCACGACCCGGTCTCTTTTTTGAGATCGGGTTTTTTATTCTAGTTGTTGTCCAATCACTAAAATAATGATGCAAAAAAACCTCCACATGATACCATGTGGAGGTTCTTATTAACACAATCTAGAACACCTTTATAAGGTTTATCAGTTTCTTTTGTAACTAAGCTGCATGTAATCTTTTATCATTCTTTGGTAAGTGACTAACCGCTGTTGCTTTTTCCGCTTTCCCGAATTTCAGTGTCATACCTAGTAATGTACTTATGAATACTGGTAGTGCCAATATCCCTAGTAGCCAACTACCTGAGAACCCTGCCGCAACGACAATGGCCATCATTAAATAGTATCTGAGTAACATTGTTCCGAATCCGAGTTTTAGACATTCTATTCTTACCATAACATAAAGTTTTTCTTTGATTAAATAATAACTCAAAGGTAGGGGCGAAGGAGCTTAGGTCTTATGACTTTTGTTAGTTGGAGGAGGTGACTTTTGTCAGTTTACGTAGAAAGAAGAGATGAGTAGAAGTACAAATAATGATGGTAGCTATGAAGGTTTGGAGTAAAAGAAAAGGGATCGCATAGCTGCAATCCCTTAGAATTTGAAGTTAATTTTATGGAAGTGATTAATGGCTAAGCATCTACGATATCGTATTTATTGCTTTCTATCAATCGCTTATAATAATTATGGCAAACTTTAACTGGAATACTTAAGTAAGGAAATAGTAAGCTTACAAAATGCTTGTCATTTCCAACTTTTACAACTTTCTTTTTATCTGCAATCATAGTTAAAAGTTTTGTGAATAAATGGTTGCTAAACTAAACGCAAGTAGGAATTGCTCGAGGGTTAGTGACTTGGATGAGTCCCATTTTCCACCTTTTGGTAAAAAACTGCTTGGGGTACTTCACCGTTTTGCCGGTACTTACTTCCTGAACAATTACGAATTGAGGCTTGTACTCTTTGATTTCAACAGTCATAACGCGGTTTATTTAAATGGTTATTATTTATTTGTTTTAAGCTGCAAGGCTATTCCCTCTTTCGGAAATCCGTTGTTGCAAAACTGGTTTGAGCAAATCAAAGAAAGCCATTCGAGTCTCCTGATACTTGCTCTTAAAACGCTCTAATTGTGCTTGAAGTGTATGGTGTTGCACATTTAATTTGGAAAGATCATTCGGCTGACATACTTTGAAAAAAGAACGAATTTTTAACTGGTGTTTATGAACTTTTTGCTCTTCTACTAAGTCCTACTTTTATTTGGTGTTGAACGATATTTCGCTTGTTGAAAGGTAGCAATGTGTTTTGTAGAACTATTGTTAGAATTTGTTTTCTGAAGTGACATTATTTCTAAAATTTAAGTTAAACAATTGAATTACACGTTTGTAGTTGAATCGAATATCTTTAGCTATAGCAGCTGTATTAGATTAGTATTGTACTTGAAAAACAACAAGGCTCATTCCAATGTTTGGTACTGTTTTGAAAAGCTAGTGGATTTTAACATTTTCTGAAAAGTTGTCAGTTTCAGAATGTCATTTTGTAATTTGTGGGGTGAAAATTTGACAGTTTTTTTGATAACCATAATGATAAAGTGTTACTCTTCAGTCATGGAAAAATAAATTAGAGATATGAAATCAAACAAAGTTATTGATGCGCTTTTTGGAGTTGCTGTAGGAGATGCAGTTGGAGTACCCTTTGAGTTTAATTCTCGAGAAGCGATGAAATTAAGCCCTGCTGAAGGTATGGTTGGCTATGGAACTTACGATCAGCCCGAGGGGACTTGGTCTGATGATAGTTCATTGACTTTTTGCTTAGCTGAATCATTAGTGCTAGGCTATGATTTAGTAGATATTTCTAAAAGGTTTATCAATTGGAAAAACGAAGCTTACTGGTCAGCAAGAGGAGAGCTGTTTGATATTGGATTGACTACTTCAAAAGCGATTTCGAGACTTCAAGAGATAATAGCTGAAAATGATTTAGGTGAACTTAAGATGCAAAAGTTTTATGGAAATGAATATGATAATGGAAACGGATCCTTGATGAGAATCATCCCATTGTTGTTCTACATAAAAGGAAAAGAAGTCAAAGAGCAATTTGATATTGTCTGGGAAGTATCCGCATTGACTCATAGGCATATTCGAGCAGCCATGAGTTGCTTTATTTATCTTAAACTTGCAGAGAAACTATTGATGGGGATCAATAAGGAGATTGCTTATTCTGAAATGCGAGCCGAAATTATGCAGTTTTGGGATGAGATGGAATTTGCTACGATAGAAAGAAAGCATTTTGAAAGGGTAATACAAAATGACATTCGAAAAACTAAAATTGACGATTTGAAATCGGGAGGGTATGTAATTGAAGTTCTTGAATCAAGCATTTGGTTTTTTCTAGAAAAGAATAATTATGAAGAAACTATTCTTTCCATTATTAATATTGGCCATGATACAGATACTTCTGCAGCAATAGCAGGTGGACTTGCTGGTATCTATTATGGACTGAAAGGAATTCCTGAATACTGGGTCGCATCAACTGCAAGGATGGAAGATATCATTACACTAGGGAATAAATTAAATGAAAAGTGCTTAGTTATGAGATAGTAATTGACCCTTCAAAAAGTGTAACTAGAAAATGAGTGTTTCCCTAGTTCTATTTTTTGAATAGAACTAGGGAAATTCAAATCTACTCCCCACAAAGATACCCCTTCATCTCAACCGCCCGCTCATACCCCAGCTCAATACTCTTATCCAAATCCGCACAAGCTGAGATTCTATCAAACAACTGGAAGAAAGCAATAGCTCGGTTATAATAGGCCTCTGCATAATTTGCATCCAACTTAATGGCCCTTGAATAATCATCAATAGCATTTCGTTGCAAACCGAAGATCAGATTTAAGTTTCCTCTGTTTTTGTATAGCTCTGGCTGGTCAGGAAACTCCTTGATCGCCTGCTCAATATCTGTGATGGCTCCGTTGTAATCGCCCAACATCTTTTTGGTCAAACCACGATTGATGTAAGCTTCCATGTAATTTTTACCATTCATATCTATGACGCGCTCGTAATCCTCAAGCGCAGATTCAGGGTCACCTAATTTTTTGGACAAGACCGCTCGCTCGAAATACGCTTTGGTCAGACCTTCCTGTAATGAAATGGCTTTGTCAAGATAAGTCTTTGCTTTTTCGAGGTGTCCTAGTTGTCGTTCAACCTGCGCAAGATTGTACCAGGCGATGGCAAACTCCGGTTCTATCAGTACTGCTTTTGAAAAGGCATCTAAAGCCGCAAGTGTCTTTCCTTCTTTTAAATAGAGACTTCCTCTAAGGTCATGTGCAATAGCAGAGCCTGGATATTTAATTAAAATACTGTCCAACAAAGTCTGACTATCTTCAATATTTTCAGTCTCTAAATATCGTAGCACTCTTTCTATCTCCACCATCTGTTCGTTAGTCGTTTCTGTATCCAACGCCATGTTATCTAGTGCGTAATAGTAGTAGTTCAACTTCTGATCAGTCGTCATTTTTTGTACTGCATTCTCAGATTCCAAATCCATAATGCCTACGACGCTACTGTTCGCTGGATACCCATATAAATTCCCAACATAGGGATTCAATCGATAGGCTTGTGAGAAATCTTCTTGAGCTTCTTTTCTCATACCCATAATCTTTTTGACTCGCGCTCTTAGTAATAATGCTTCTGCTGAATACGGATTTAAGCCTACTGCATTGTCTAGAGTGAGCATGGCCTCCATATATTTTAGGGAGCGAATCTGCCGATCAGCCTTCTGAATTAATGGTAAAACAGTAGTTGCTCTATTTTCTACAGCATATTCTCTGGCAGTTTGCTGATTAGTCATTCTGACGGTTTGTGCAGAAAGGGTAGAAGCTGTAATAATTAGGAGTGCTGTGAAGATTATTGCAATTGATTTTTTCATAAGCTACTGATTTATAGAGTTATATACTCTATTTTTTTGTTTTTAAATTGATTGTCATAAGTTAGAACTGTTGTCAAAAAACTTATGTAAAGGGTAAACAGATGAGTGGTGTAAAAGTTGCAATGCTAACCACAATAGAAGTATTACTATCAAAAAAAATAGATTTATTATCTTTTTTTTTAGTTTTGCTAAACCTTTTGAAAAATCGAGTGTTCAACTATAAAATTAAATAGCAAAACTATTATAAAAGTTACAACCACTAAATCAATTAATATTATGGCTAATCCACAATTTATTCAGGAATTCAATGCAGTAAGCGGCTCCCTCAGAGGCTTCGCCATGAACTTGGTAAGAGATGCTAGCCTAGCAGATGATCTTTTTCAGGAAACGGCATTACGTGCTTTTAGATACCAATCCAAATATGAAGGAAATACGAATTTGAAAGCATGGCTTAGTACGATCATGAGAAACTTATTCATTAACCAATATCGAAAAGAAAAGAAAAGACAAGAGGGAAAAGATGCAAAGGTGAGCTACTACGAATACTTCCAGGGAGCGTCCATTAATAATGCTGGAGAACTGGAAATCAACGCCAATGAAATCAATCAGGTTATTGATGATTTGGATGATATGTATCGAATTCCTTTTCGCATGTACTATGAAGGATATAAATATGAAGAGATTCAAAAAGCAATGGCTCCATTACCGATGGGAACCATTAAGAGCCGAATCCACATTGCCCGTAAAAAACTAAAAGAACGGTTAGCTCAATTAGAGATTGCCGAAAGATAAAATGCTTTTGATAACCCAAACAAAACACTCTCTTTTATTAACGAATTCTTTGACCACAAGTCCCCTAAGAATTCTTAAATTATGGAAGCCATGAAACCCTTTTATGTTCAACTCGAAATCAATTCAAATCTGTACGTCAAAGATCCCCAGAAAACGACCTTGGGTCGTAAGATCATCGAGCGCAGTGTGCCTTTGATAGATGAACTAGGGCTGGAGCAGTTCAACTTTAAAAAATTAGCGGAAGTCATTTCTGCTTCAGAGGCTTCCATTTATCGCTACTTCGAAAATAAGCACCACTTGTTTGTTTATCTCCTAAACTGGTACTGGGAGTGGATGTCTGCTCGAATTGAGCTAAACACCATGAACCTAAAAGACCCCATGCAACGGTTGGAGATTGCCTTGAATATTATCGTAGATACGGCTAATAAAAACATGGCGATAGAATTTGTAGACGAAGAGCTATTGCACAAAATTGTAGTGCGCGAAGGAGCAAAGGCGTATCACCACAAGTTGGTTGATATTGAAAATGAAGATGGATTCTTCCTAGCTTACAAAAGCCTCTGTAATAAAATAGCAACCATCATTGAGGATATTAATCCTAGTTTTCGATATCCAAAAGCATTGGCAAGTACGATTGTAGAAACTGCAAATAACAATTTGTATTTCGCCCGCCACTTGCCTCGACTGACGGACCTGAAAAGTGACGACGGCGAAGGTCAAATCCTAAATGAACAGGTCAAAGAAATGCTGGAGTTTTTCTGCCTAGGCTTAGTTTGTAACAAAGAGATTACAACTGCTAATCAAAGATCAGATTCCGACACTAATCAAAAAGAACAAAATAATTGAGTATGGCCTAACAATACTTCTACATTAAGTAAACCCAAATTATTAACACAAAAATTGTAGCCTTATGAATAAGCAACTTGTTTTTAAATCGATGTTATTTTTATTAGCAACCGTTCTTTTTACCAGTTGTGCTACCATCCGAGAAGGGGAGGTTGGGGTTAAGAGAAAACTAGGAAAATACTCAGACAAAACTTACGATAGTGGAGTCAAAGCTTTCAATCCTTTTGTAGCTAAAATTATAAAAGTTTCAACTCAAACCGAAAATCTGGAGGTAGCCTTAAACATTCCATCCAAAGAAGGGTTAACCATTGGGTCAGAAGTTTCTATCCTTTATAATATAGATGGAAAAAAAGTACCGAACCTCTTGCGTAACATTGGAACAAACTACGAGAACAACATTATTCTCCCCGTATTCCGATCTGCTGTAGCAGATGTTACCTCCAGATTTTATGCAAAAGATATGCACACTGGCGAAAGAGCCACTATTGAAAAAGCCATCCGCGATCAGATGATGGTACTTATGAAAGGAAAAGGAATAGAGGTGGAAGCGGTACTGTTGAAGAGTATAAAATTGCCAGCTAGTTTAGCTAGAGCTATTGAGTCAAAATTACAGGCAGAACAGCAAGCACAGCAGATGGAGTTCGTACTTGAGCAGGCAAGGAGAGAGGCTGATCAAAAACGAATTGAAGCAGAGGGAACGAGAGATGCACAGCTCATTATCGCAGAAGGACTGGATGCAAAGATTTTGAAATTTAAATCTATAGAAGCTTTCCAGGAACTGGCTAAATCACCTAATGCAAAAGTAATTATTACCAGTGGAGGCAACGTGCCAATGATGATGGATACGGAGAGCGGAGTGAGTCCGATCATTAATAAATAACAAAGTCTGAATAATCAGGCTAAAGATATAAAAGACAGTTTCCTATAAGTTTGGAGTTTAGGTTTTAAGGCGGATTTTTCCAAAAGAAATCCG
This sequence comes from Saprospiraceae bacterium, assembly GCA_045105695.1. Lineage (GTDB taxonomy): Bacteria > Bacteroidota > Bacteroidia > Chitinophagales > Saprospiraceae > CALGLS01. The sequence continues at coordinate 6,985 of JBGCDT010000013.1, forward strand.
CCTAACTTTTGACTCAAATCTAGGTTCTATAAGAAACTGGAATAAAAAAACGATATAACTTTTTATGAAATTTTTCACAAGGAAATTAATTAAGCCCGGAGATTTGAACGCGAATGATACACTTTTTGGAGGTCAGCTATTAAAGTGGATTGACGAAGAGGCAGGGATCTACACAATGACAAAGTTGGGGAGTTCCAGAGTAGTGACGAAGTTTATGTCAGAGATTAATTTCGTTAGTTCAGCCAAGCAAGCAGATGTGATTGAGATTGGATTGGAGTTCGTTAAACTGGGAAGAACGTCTATCACTTTTCGTTGTGAAGTTCGTAATCTCTTTAGTAAAAAAACAATTATCTCCGTAGAACGAATTGTATTTGTAAATGTAGATGAAGATTTCAAAGCGGCTCCTCATCATAAGACGGAGGAGGATATTCGGACGGGGGTGGTTTTTTGAAAAGGTAGATGAGGTGGACAAGGATTCACCATTGTGGTTTTAATACGAGTTATCATTTTTCAAAATCTAAGCAAGTAAACGAGTAGTAGTAACTTAAAATTAGCAATAAATAAAAAACGGTGAACTGGCCGAAAGGAACCTTATCTACTCCATCTGCCCAATCCACCTCATCCACCTTTTAAAAAGATTACAATGAAAAAATCAACCCTCATTTCCATCCTCCTAATTGTTGTTGGTTTTACGTTCGAGTACCTTCACTATTATTCTAATAACACCTTCTTTGATGTTAAATTCTTTCTTACGGGAGTCTTCTGTATCATTGCTGGCGTCATTGGTTTATGGGTAACCGCTGGAGTACCTGCGATTAAAAATTATATGGAAAATAATAACTCCGAAATTCCAAAGTAACATTAACTAGACAAACTAATAGAAAACAAAAAAACAGCTTCCAAATAAATGAAATCCACAAAACGGTTTTTCAGACTTCTAGATCTGGATCGCAAAGAAATAGGGTACATCTACCTTTACGCCATCTTTGCAGGTATCATCACACTTTCGTTGCCTCTTGGTATACAAGCCATTATTAATTTAATGGTCGGTGGCGAAATTTCCTCATCGCTCTATCTCCTCATCGGAATCATCACTGCAGGTGTAGCCTTTAATGGCTTCTTGACTGTAATGCAATTGACCGTAACAGAGACTTTGCAGCGTAGAATTTTCACACGTTCTTCCTTCGAATTTGCCTACCGTATTCCACGGCTCAAGTTAGAAGAACTTACGGGCATTTATCCACCGGAATTAATTAATCGATTTTTTGATACGATTACTTTGCAGAAAGGTATTCCTAAAATCTTAATTGATTTTTCTACTGCTGTTCTTCAGATTGTCTTTGGATTGATCCTACTATCAATGTATCATCCGTTCTTTGTATTCTTTGGTTTGCTACTGATGCTAATATTGGTTGCCATCTTTTGGTTAACTGGAAAGCAAGGACTGAAAACCAGTTTAAAAGAAAGTAAATACAAATATCAGGTCGCACATTGGCTGGAAGAACTAGGGCGTGCAATGCGTATTTTTAAATTGTCGGGAATGTCTAACCTTCCTATTCGTCGAACGGATGACTTGGTCTGGAGCTATCTGGATGCAAGAAAAAAGCACTTTAATATTTTGCTGATACAATACGGAAGTGTAGTGTTATTCAAGGCCGTTATTACTGCGACCTTGTTGTGGCTGGGTAGTTCCTTGGTTATTGAAAACCAAATTAGTATCGGTCAGTTTGTCGCTGCGGAAATTATCGTAATCTTAATTATGAATTCTGCTGAAAAACTCATTTTGAATATGGATAATATTTATGATGTGATGACGGCATTAGAAAAAATTGGCTTTGTGGCTGACTTGCCTTTAGAACAGCATGGAGGAATTTCTTTGGAGAAACTAAACGAAAAAGATGGAGGTATCGAAATAGAATTAGACAAAGTTACTTTCCAATATGAAGATGCTGTACATCCTACCCTTGATGGTGTGTCTCTTAAGATTGCTCCTGGAGAGAAAGTTTGTATCGCAGGTTTCAATGGCTCAGGAAAATCAACGTTGACCAAACTGCTCGGTGGCTTGTATACCAAGTATACCGGTATGATTACTTACAATAGTATTCCACTGAAAAATATAGATCTGGATTCTTTGCGAAAAGAGATTGGTACACTGAGTAGCCAGGATGAAATTTTTAATTCTACCATTTTAGAAAATATAACACTGGGAGATGAAAACATTACTTTCCAAAAAGTACTGGCTACCTCAAAAGAAATTGGGCTGCATCGTTTTATCAATAAATTACCAGACGGTTATAAAACTGAATTGATCGCCAATGGACTGAATGTTCCGCGTAGCGTTCGAACTAAAATTATACTCGCTCGAACCTTGATCTTCCAACCAGAGATATTATTGTTAGATAATTTTATGCCTCGATTGGAACGAAGAGAAAAGCAAATAATCATTGATTATCTCACAGAAGAAGAGAAGCACTGGACGTTGATTGCAATTTCTAATAATCCAGAATTTGCCTCCAGATGTGATCGTATTATTGTATTACAGGATGGTAAAATAGTAGGGAACGGGAAGTACGATGAAATAAAGGAATTACCTACCATTAAAGAAATCTTCAAAGAGAAACTGATTTAAAAAAAAATCAAAAAAGAATTCCGATGCTAAATATTTCTCATAATTCTATTATGAATCGAGTTGATACGAAACTCCTGAATTGCTTGAAGCGAAACGAACTGCCGCGGGCCAATCGGATGTTTGCCGTCTGGATTATCGTATTCCTTATTTTTACTATAGTTGTATTCTTCCTGCCTTGGACACAAAACATTCAGATGAAAGGAAAGGTGAATACTTTTTTGCCTAGCCAACGTCCTCAGGATATCAATTCAGCCATTGCAGGACGTATCGAAAAATGGTATGTCCGAGAAGGAGAATTGGTAGAGGCTGGTGATACTGTTGCTTTTCTATCGGAGGTGAAATCAGATTATTTTGATCCTGATTTAGTGGAAAGAACAGCCAATCAAGTAAAAGCAAAAGCAGGGGCTATTGAAAGTAACGAGCAAAAAGCAAAAGCCATTGAAGATCAGATTGCAGCAATGCGACAAGAAATGAAATTCAAAAAAGAGCAATTGCAAAACAAAATAAAACAGGCTGAATTCAAACAGCAATCTCAGGAAGCTGCTTTAGAACAGGCCAAAGTAGATCAAGAGATCGCAGATTTTCAATACCGACGAACAGATACACTTTTCCAAAAGGGCATTAAATCACTAAGTGACTTGGAAGGGAAGCGTTTAAAAATGCAAGAGAAGAATGCAAAGCTTGTCAGCGTAAGCAATAAACTACAGGAAAGTGGTAATGATTTGCGTATTGCTCAGATCGCTCTGGAGAATATTGAAAATGAGTATAACAATAAGATTGCAAAAGCAGAGTCTACTCGTTTTTCTACACTCTCTACTCGTTATGATGCGGAGGGGAGTTTGAATAAATTGAAGAATCAATACGAAAATTACAGACAGAGAAATTCACTCTATTACATCATTGCACCCCAGGCTGGTTATATTACAAAAACAATAAAATCAGGGATAGGAGAAATCATTAAGGAGGGTGATAAGCTTTTGACAATTGTTCCTTATGAGCGAGAGTTAGCAGCAGAGTTATATGTAAAGCCAATGGATTTACCACTTGTAGAAATAGGTCATGAGGTACGTTTGGTTTTTGATGGATGGCAGGCCTTTATTATTTCTGGTTGGTCAGACTTTTCCTTTGGAACGTACAGTGGTGATGTTGTAGCTGTTGATAACATTCCTAATGATAATAACATGTATCGGATCATGGTGCGGTCTAATAAAGAGGATCAAACTTTCCCTGAGTTGTTGCGTGTAGGTGCTGGAGTACAGGGTATTATGTTATTAAAAGACGTGCCTGTGTGGTATGAAGTCTGGCGACAGCTCAACGGATTCCCAGCGGATTTCTATCAGAATGATGTACAGAAAAATGACTCTAAATTTAAACCGCCAGTGAAGTCGGTAGCAAAGTAAAGAGCATAAACTAATTCCACTTTTAGAAAACAACTATTTATCAATGCGAAACGCTTTGGTTAGAATTTTTTTACTACTTTTTTTGACAACAAGTCTCCTTGGTCAAGTCCCCGAATCTCAGGAAGTCTTCCCGTTGGATCAATATCTTGATTGGGTTAGGCAGTATCATCCGGTCATTCGTCAAGCGAATTTATTGGAAAATCAAGGAGATGCAAGAATACTAGAATCGAGAGGTATTTTTGATCCGAAGTGGTTTGGAGAATATGAGGATAAGACTTTTGATGAAAAGAATTATTTTAGAATCGGAGAGGCAGGATTGAAAATTCCAACCTGGTTTGGAGCGGACGTGAAGTTGGGCTACTTGTGGACGGACGGCCAGTTTTTAAATCCTGAAAATAGCTTGCCTGCAAATGGTCAGGCCGTAGTCGGAGTTGAATTAAATCTGATGCAAGGTCTATTATTTGATCAGCGAAGAGCACAGGTCCGACAAGCTCGTTTGCTAAGAGATATGAATTTGCAAGAGCGAAGAGCCATTGTCAACGAAGTCATACTAGATGCTTCTATCGCTTATTGGAACTGGGCCTACCAGTATCAGGTAATGCAAATTTACACGACAGCATTAGAGCTTTCTGAAAATCGATTTACAATGGTCAAAGAAAGTTTTCTACAGGGAGACAAACCAGCCATTGATACCTTGGAAGCTGTTATTCAAGTTCAGACGAGAAGCATACAGTTGGAGCAATCTCGAATTGATGTTCAAAACAAAAGACTGGAGTTGTCCAATTACCTTTGGATGAAAGACCTGACGCCACTGGAAGTCAGAGAAGATTTACTTCCTGAAAATTTTTCTCCCAACACGGTTGTCGGAGTAGAAGAGCCTAGTGAAAGTTTTTTGAATAACCTCATCCAAACGCATCCGGAATTGACTCAAATTACACTGAAGCAGGATCAACTGGACATCAAAGAAAAATTGAAGCGGGAGCAATTCAAACCACAGCTAAGAGTTAATTATAATTTTTTGGGAGATGGTTTTGACTGGAGAGGACCAGATGCGGAGGGCAATGGTATCAACAATCTTTTTGCAGAAAATTATAAATGGGGGCTGACTTTTAGTTATCCTCTACTTTTACGAAAGGAAAGAGCTGGCCTCGAACTCGTACAGTTAGAACAACTTGAAACAGAGTACAAACTCAGAAACAAAGAACTACAACTCACCAACAAAATCAACGCGATTTATCAAGAGCTGGACCTCACCGAGAATCAGCTAAGAACTACGCGTTCCATGGTAGACAACTACCAAACGCTTTTCGAAGCGGAAACTTTGAAATTCAGAATTGGCGAAAGCTCTGTCTTCTTATTGAACAGCCGAGAACAAAAACTGATGGAGGCTCAAATTAAATTGCAGAAGTTAGAAGCGGAGTTAGAAAAGCTGAAGTACAAATTGTTGTGGGCTAGGGGAGAATTGAGGTAATGTTAGACTATTAACTTCACTCATCAGTAGCCCCACGTCTGGTTACGTTCGAAGGAAAGTTAATAGTCAAAGTTTAACAGTCAACAGTTATTCTACCCCTTCAAAAGTGCAAAAGCAAAGTACTTCAACATCTTTTCGACCTCATCAAAATTTTCGTCCTTTACTGCAACGTCAGTAAGCCGTGGCAAGTGCTGGGCGAAATAAATTTGATTATTAGCCATTTCGAATAGATTACTGGCTAGCGTATGAGGATATGGAAATGCTGAATTAATCTCTTTAATAACAAGTGCTACCTTATCACTTAACTCTTTGTAGTTAACGAAGAAGCCATCTCTATTTTCTTTATCTACCTCTTTTGTATGGTAAGCTTTTGTTCCTTCCGCTATGACTACTCGGTGTAAAACACTTTCGTTTACATACTCTATGGAAGGGTTGTCTTTAGAAGCGTAGACAAAATTTTCAATAATAATTTCTAATCTTCTTTTTGGGTCTTTGATATTGATAATGCTAATGTCAATCAGATAGCTCACCCACTCCCAGTACCAAGAGACTAAG
>JBGCDT010000014.1:0-5777 GCA_045105695.1 Saprospiraceae bacterium
ATAAAAAAACATCTGACACAAACCATCAGATGTTGTATCAACGAAAATTATAACAACAGTCTTACTACTCCTCTGCGCCACCTTATCGATTGTTCAATTCGTCGCGGATTTCAGCAGCCTTTTCATAGTCTTCCTGACCGAGGACCTCTTCTAGCATTTCTTCTAAATCGTCATCAGAGTATGAAGACAGCCCTTTTGATTTAGCGGTTGTAGCCTTCTTACGTCTTTTTCTTGTTGGCTTTTCTGTGCCAGCAGCTTTTGGTGCGCCTTCTTCAGGGTCTTCTAAAATAACACCTGCGGCATCTAGAATGAATTCATAGGTATAAATCGGACAGTTAAAACGAACCGCCATTGCTAATGCATCAGAAGTTCGGGAGTCGATTTCCATCGTTTCGCCGTCTCTTATGCAAATTAGTCGTGCATAGAAAATACCGTCCAGTAAATTATTAATAATGACTTCTTTTAATTCAACTTGATACGTATCAAGTGTGTTTTTGAAGAGATCATGCGTCAAGGGACGGTTAGGGGTCATTCGCTCCATAGCCACAGCTATAGCTTGTGCTTCGAAGCCACCAATTACAATTGGCAGTCTTCTAGATCCCTCTTGTTCTCCGAGTACAACAGCATAGTTGTGAGACTGGGTAACACTATGGGATAAAGCAACAATATCGAGTTCTATTTTTTTCATATGATGAGTATGATGATTTGTGTAGGCTCCAGGCTATGGCGATTAAATTTACAAAAAAAATCAAGAGCCAGCCGGTTATTTGTGTCAAACGCCTGAAGATTACTTTTCGTTACGTTTAAGCAACTCTTTAAAAGAGCCCATTTGTTTTTTAACAAAATTGGTTTGTGGGGGATGCCGATACTGCTTTTGCTTAGCGCTACAGCTTTCTCATAATAAAAACCCCAATTCCTTAATAGCATTTAAAATAATGCCATTTTATAATATGTCTTATCTAATACTAAACAAGTAAGTGAATGACTTGATTAATTAGCCGCTTTGAATTTTTTGAGCGCCTCATTTAATCGAGGGACTACTTCAAATAAATCCCCTTGAACACCATAGTCCGCCGCTTTAAAGAACGGTGCCTCTGGATCTTTATTGATAACGACAATTACTTTAGAATTATTCACACCAGCTAAATGCTGAATGGCTCCGGAGATTCCAATCGCAAAGTATAAGTTCGGGCGAATAGCAACTCCTGTCTGACCTACGTGTTCGTGGTGAGGGCGCCATCCGGTATCCGCTACGGGCCGAGAGCAAGCGGTTGTCGCTCCTAGGATTTCTGCCATTTCTTCGATGATGCCCCAGTTATCAGGTCCTTTCATTCCTCTACCTGCCGAAACCACAAGCTCTGCTTCTGGTAAAGGCACTGTACCTTCTACGGTCTTTACTTCTTTGACGGTAACCTTTGGTGCAGACACTTCGATATCTAAAGTCGAAACCTCTACTGCAGCTCCCATTTCTTCAGGTGGAATAGAGTTTCCAACCACAGAGAGCAACTTCACATCACCACCTACTTCATATTCAGCGAAAGCTTTTCCAGAGAAAACAGCTTTCTTTACTTTGAAACCATTGCTTACATCAGGCAATCCATTTACATTAGAAACAGCACCTGCATTCAGCTTGACAGCCAATCGGCCAAAGAGTGATTTACCATTTGCGTTACTTCCAAGGATCACTACGGTTGCACCTAGTTGCTTGGCAGCATCTGCAATGGCTTTACTGTAGCTTTGGCTATCGAAATTAGCGAGGTGATCAGAATTGATCTGGTATACTTTATTAGCACCATAAGTTCCTAAGTTGCCTGCGTTATCAGCGTTTCCTAAAACGAGGGCCGCAGATTCTTTGCCCATTGACTGAGCTAGCTTCGCGCCATAGGTTACTGTTTCTAAAACAGACTTTTTGAACTTACCATTTGTACTTTCTGCAAAAATTAATATCATTATTATAGAGTTGTAATTTTTTTGAAAATGATTAAAACGGAAAACATTTTAGATTGCTTTTGCTTCTTCATGCAAGAGTCTAACGAGTTCATCCATATTCTCAGGGTCTACCATTTTGACTGCTGATTTAGCAGGAGGTAATTCGTATGAAGAAACCGTAGCTAAATCGTCCACCTCTACGGGAGGAATTACATTCAGAGGCTTACGCTTAGCCATCATAATTCCACGCATGTTTGGAATGCGTTGTTCCGCCATTCCTTTAGCAGCACTCACTACGAAAGGAGTTGCAACTTCTACGACCTCTGTTCCACCTTCAATATCTCTATTGATAGTAGCGGTATTACCAGCAACTTCCATATGGTTTCCGTAAGAGATGAAAGGAAGATCTAGTAGCTCGGCTACCATTGCTCCAATTTCTCCACCGTTATAATCGATTGTTTCTTTCCCTAAAAAGATAATGTCGAAGTTCTGTTCTTTTGCATAAGCGGCGATCTGCTGAGCAACAGCCATTGCGCTTTTAGGAGCCATATCTACGCGTACCGCTTCATCCGCACCAATTGCTAATCCTTTTCGGATGACGACATCAGAAGTAGCATCGCCTACCATAATAGTAGTCACAGAACCAGCGCCCAATTGTTCTTTTAATTCTATCGCTCTGACGAGGGCGTACCATTCGTCATAAGGATTCATAATGTACTGTACGCCATTGGTATCAAAGCTGGTGTTGCCATCGGTAAAGGCAATCTTGGAAGTGGTATCCGGTGTTTTACTTACACAAACAAGTAACTTCATTCGATATATTTTTAATTTTGCGACCTTGTGGCCAAAATGAGTTAATGACAATTGAGCCAGTGAAGACGCGGTCGGATAACCGTTGGCTCATTTTTCAAAAAACGCTGCAAAGATAGTTTTTTTTCGTTTAAAAAGCGAAGCATTTTGAGTTTATAAAAAGTGAAAATAATGAATACGTAAAAGGTTGATTTGTAGTAATTTGTGCATGAAAAGTGAAGGAGATCAATTCCTAGATGTTTCTGTACAAAAGGTTAGTACAAGGCCTTTTCAATATCAAAACCAAAGAAGTTTAAAATTGTTCTCACAATCTAGCGGCTTTAGTATTGTTCTAAGTTGCCGTCTTCAATTAAAATAACAGAACCTCTAAATATGACAAAACGATTAGATCAACTTTTAAATATGCTCGAAGGTCAACCAAAAGATTCCTTCCTTCTTTTTGCACTAGCTAAAGAATATGAAAAAGGAAATCAACTGGAGGATTCTATGAAGTATTACTTGGAACTACGTGACAACGACCCTAACTACGTAGGTACCTACTACCACCTCGGAAAACTGTATGAGCAATTTGGAAAAGCAGAAGAAGCTTTCAAAACGTATACAGAAGGAATGGTCGTCGCTAAAGCGCAGGGAGATCAGCATAGTAGAAATGAGCTGGCTGGGGCGCGATTGAACCTGGGGGATGAGGAGGACTTTATTTAATTAAAATTAAAATTAAAATAGAAATAAAAATTAAAAGCGCTCCGTATGGTTAGTTAACTTAAGTTAGCTAACCAAAACGAAGACTTCCTTCGAATGTGAAATTCGTGGTGCTTGTATACTGAGCGAAATTTTAGTTAAAAGTTTTAGTCAAAAAAAATATGATCTGGAAACAACCTGCCACCCTTGAAGGCCTCAATAATATTAACGCAAACACCTTGGTCGAACACCTCGGAATCCAATGGACAGAGATTGGCGAAGACTACCTTAAGGCTACCATGCCCGTAGACAAAAGAACCCATCAACCTCTGGGACTTCTACACGGAGGAGCCAGTGCGGCACTTGCTGAAACCATGGGATCCGTAGCAGGTATGTTGATGCTGGAGGATATTAGTACCCATAGTGTCGTTGGATTGGAAATCAATGCGAATCACTTAAAAGGTGTTCGTTCAGGATTTGTAACAGGGACCGTACGACCAGTGCGAGTCGGCAGAAACATACATGTTTGGAATATCGAAATACACAATGAAGAAGGTAAACTGATTTGTGTCTCCCGTTTGACGCTGTCTGTGATTAAAAACAACAGAGGCTGAACATAATTTACTTACTTTTGTATCTCTCCTTGGAACCTTTCAACTCAATCCGAAAAACTAGACTAAAAAGTAATTTTGCTATCAGCTATTTCTGTTAGCAAAACCGATTATGGAATTTTTGTATAAACTGAAAATAATAAAATGATCAAGAAGATGTTCGCAATGGTAGCACTACTCGCTGCCACTCAAGTAGTTTTTGCACAACTAAATTTAACCTATATTTCTGACTTACCTTACAATCAAGACCTAAATGATATCTGGGGTTATGTTGCTCCTGACGGAACCGAGTATGCCATAGTTGGCGCAGCCAATGGCACCTCTGTCGTTAGTCTGGCTGATCCCGCTAACCCAGAAGAGGTCGGTTATGTACCTGGTGATAATTCTATCTGGAGAGACATAAAGGTCTGGGACGACTTTGCTTACGTAGTGACAGATGATGAAAATAGTAATGATGGGTTGACAGTTATTGATTTGTCAGATCTTCCGAATTCCATAAGTAGCATTCAAATGACTGACTTTGGAAACCTTGGAACGTTGAACCGTTGCCATAACATCTGGATTGATGAATTCGGTTATGCTTACCTAGCAGGTTGTAACTTGAACAGTGGGGGGATGATTTACTTAGATTGTGATGCTAATCCAGCGATGCCTGAAATTATTGGTTTTGGTCCTGCGGTTTATTCGCATGATGTATATACTCGAGATAATCTCATGTATTCCTCTGAAATTAATGATGGTGTTTTTACGGTTTATGATGTAACGGATAAAGCAAATACCATCGCTTTGGGAAACCAGGAAACTGATTTTTCATTTACTCATAATGGTTGGTTGAATGATGCAGGTGATGTATTATTTACAACAGACGAATTGGAAAATGCCCCTATCGGTTCCTATGATGTTTCTGATCCATCGGATATTAAATTATTGGATTTGTACAAGCCTTTGGAGACTCTTGGAGATGGAGTGATTCCACATAATGTACATGTTTGGAACGACTGGATTATCATTTCTTATTACACAGATGGCTGCATAATCTTAGATGGTTCTAACCCAGAGAATTTGATTGAAGTAGGAAACTTCGATACTTATTTTCCTTCCAATGTTGGCTTCAACGGAGCTTGGGGTGCTTATCCTTTTTTCCCTTCAGGTCTCATTGCCATTTCTGATATTGATAATGGCCTCTTTATACTGGAACCTGATTATGTGAGAGCATGTTGGTTAGAAGGAAAGGTGACAGATGCAGACAATGGAGCGTCTCTCAATGCAGTAGACGTGTCCATTAATACCACAGAACTAAATCAAGAAATGTCAAATGCTTCTGGTGACTATGCTACTGGTCTAGCAATAGCTGGGACTTACGAAGTGACTTATACAAAAGCAGGATATATCCCTAAAACTTTAACTGATGTTGTGCTTGAAAATGGAGAACTAACCATTCGTGATGTAGAACTGACAAGATTACCAACTTATGAAGTGACAGGACTCGTTATCAGGGAGGAGAATGGATCTCCAATAGAAGATGCAAGAGTATTGTTAGAAAATGATGATTTTAGCTTTGAAGTAACTACTGATGCTAATGGAATTTATTTATTTCCTGAAGTAAATGATGGTGACTATAAGGTAGTTGCATTAAAATGGGGATATCGCTTTGAAGATACTGACATTACGGTTGCCGGTGACCCCTATACTGTAGCTGATCTAGCAAAAGAACGAGGGCACACAGATGAACTTTTATATGATTCCCAT
>JBGCDT010000015.1:0-4087 GCA_045105695.1 Saprospiraceae bacterium
TATGGATAGCCGAGGACGTTGGCAGTAGGAGATTGGAAATCTGATCCGTTAATTAAGACTTCATGTTCGTTGTTTCTAATTTCAACCCCATTACTGTAGCAGACTAACTCCCCCTCTTGATTTGAAATACTTGTGTTGGTAATGTAGAAATTAAAGTCATTTAAAACTTGGTTTATCGTGAAAGGAGCTTCGTTAAAATTAAACATTATCGGTGACTGTTCTTCAAGTGGTATTCCATTTGCGGTGTTAGCTAACATCCAGATATGACCTTCCTTTTGTGCATTGCAAAGTGTACTGACAATCAACCACATGCTTAAAAGGTGTATTCTTTTTTTCATAAGTCGTTGTATATACTGGCGAGACAACATAATATATTGTCTCGCCTGAAGTATTATTATTATTTCAATATTATTAATTTTCCTGCGGAAATCTCTGAACCGTCTGCTAAGTTAATAGAATAAAAATAAATGCCATCAGGTAAAGATATCGGTGATATTTGACTGTTAGATGAACTGGCTATAATCTCTTTTGTGAAGACTTTATTACCTGTAAGATTGTAGATGTGGAAGAAACTGGATGTCGATAATTTCTCAGAGTATCGGAGGGTAAGATTATCAGTTGTTGGATTAGGGTAAATAGTTGCCTGGATTTTTCTATAAACCATAAATCAATGAACAGTGGTCTTATTTTTTAGAGGGCCGCTACACTGTAGCTATTACAAGGGGTTGATGTCAGAGGTTAACAAGAAATCCGCTGCTCTGCAGCTTTTAATATTTTTATGGAGGGCTGCGGTTTTATTTTTTCTTAAGGAAGAATTCCCCAAGGTGGAAAAGAACTAGTCGGGCCAATGTTGGAGTTAGCTAGACGAGCTCTTTACGAAAAAAACCACACCGCTCAAGTGAGCGATGCAGTTTTTTAGTTTTAGTAATCGGGGTTTTACTATTTAAGTTGTTCGGGTATTTTACTATTTAGAATACTTTGGGTGTTTATTTACTCAGGCTAAATGTTATTCTGACTGCCTTACCACGAAGATCGCAGCTCCATCTGTACCTGCTGTAATATCATGGAATACATTGTTTTCTAATTTCAAATTACCATCTTCAAACTGTTTGTAAGAGTCTTGTTCGCTTTCCAATAATTCTACATCTACCCCAGTAGCATATCCAGTGAAGATACTATTGTGGTATTCTCCACCTGCATTATCACGGAAGTTTAATGCTTGCTTTAGTTCCGCTCCGATAGAAGTTACGTTGTAGAACAATGGCGTTGCGAATGGCGTTGCAGCTTCTGGATCGGTACCTCCGTCGTGCTCTCCTCCAGAACCAGCATCAGCAGGATCTTGGTGGATGATACAGAATTGATTCCAACCTCGATATCCTTCGTCATAGTCTAATCCGTCATCTGCACAGAAAGCAGTGATTAGGTGATTTCCCTGAACCGTTCCTCCGAACCACTCGATTCCATCATCTTGATTACCAACAACTTCTACATACTCGATAGTAGTACCAGAGCCTACACCACCAAGTGTAAGACCATTGATTTCGTTGTCTCCTCCAATCAATGTTCCTCCGTGACGGATAGAAACATACTTCAAGATACCAGAGTCATCTGAGTTATCATCTCCTCCGTAAAGACCTCTAGTTTCTGTTGTTGGAATACCTTCGATAGCGGTTTCTCCTGGGTTAGAATTCAAACCTGCGTTACCGAGAATGATTAAACCGCCCCACTGTCCACGAGTAGTCGCAGGTGTGTTTCCAGCGTCTCCATCAAAAGTAAAAACGATAGGATCAGTAGCAGTACCTTCAGCGATTATTTTACCGCCTCTAGCTACGATAAGAGCAGAAGCTTCTTCCGCTTCTCCGCTCATTCCTTGGATGATAGTACCTGGCTCAATAGTCAAAGTTTGACCTTCGTTGACGAATACGAATCCGTCCAATACATAAGTTTTGTCATTTGACCAAGTAACCGTACCTGTTCCACTACCATCGTCAGTGATGGTTTCAGCAGTTGTAATTGCAAGTGGATCCGAGTTCATGTTACCAGCGACTAAGCGGCTGTAGAAGCTCCATCCAGCGTACCAAGGAGTAGCGCCATCAGGGTCGATAGCTCCTTTGTAAGCTGCGTTTTCCATAGCTGCTGGAGGAGCAGAAGTTGTTCCTAGATCAGCTGTTGGTTTGATAGAAAGTGCTTCGAATGCTGGATCAGTAACCGTGTTACCAGCAGTATCAAAATAGTTTGCAAAAGCAGTTGTTGCTTCTTCAAAAGTAATGGAACCATCTGGATCATCAGTCTCGTCGTCACTCCCGCAAGAGTTAAGAGATAATACAGAGAACGCCATGAGAGCAAGTAGGAAATAATTTAATTTTTTCATTATCATTTTTTTGTAGATCGTAATTTAGACTTTACTAAAGAGCCTTATTAAAGTTGTATTTTATTCTTGTTCTAAATTCTGCCACAAAAAAACAGCAATACAGTTAATTGATTGTTAGTCCAAAGTTAAGTTTATGTAAATATGATTTTACGCATAAAAAATCGAGGATAAAAACCAGCCATTTTAACCGCAGGACATTCTACCCTAGTACCAGAATAAAAAAAGTCCGTATCAGAAAATTCTGATACGGCTTAAATGTAATCGGCTACTAGAAACTATATTCTTTAGTTGTTTGGGTGGGTCGCTATGACCTCAACTTTATTTTTTTTGTGTATTGCCTGGCTGGCTTGCACCAGCAGAAAGCTTGGAATAAATTAATTTACTTGTCTGTCTTCTTTCAGAGAAGCCATTTGATGTGGGATACTCCCAGCTACTTCTGACTTATTCGGAAGGAAAGCCTGCGCTTGTTTAAAGTTATCTTCCGCAAGATCATACGCTTTTATCTTTTTGTATTCGATGGCCATAGCGTAGGAAGCAAAACCAAGATTTGGCTCTAACGCAGAAGCTACATCTGTACTTTCCTTCATCAGCATGAGTTCAATAAACTCAGGATCACCATCAATTTCTCTCCCTTCTTCAAAAACATAACTGGATTCGCCAGTAGGCATTCCATCTTTGAATTCACTGATATAAGAATCTCCGTTGGGGAAAGTCACAGTGGCTAAGCCATCCATTTTGTCTTTTTCCCAAGTTGCTCTAAAGACTTCGCCAGATTTCCAAGAAATCGTTCCTTCTCCATCTCGCTTACCTTTACTATAAGTTCCTACAAATCGACTTTCGTCAGTAAATATGTACGTTCCTTCTCCATGAGCGAGGCCGTCTTTCCAGCCGCCAGAGTATATTTCTCCGTTTACCTTTTGGAGCGTCCCAGTACCGTGCATAGCGTCTTGGGAAAATGTTCCACTGAAGGTATGCCCGCAAGTAAAAGTGTATTCGCCCTGCCCTTCCATTTGACCTTCATACCAATTTCCTTCGTATGAAGAACCATCTTCCAGCGTTTGTCTTCCCCAGCCCTCTCTGTATCCATCTATAAACTCACCTTCGTAAAAACTTCCGTTGGGCCACCAGTACTTTCCTTTTCCATGAGGTGCACCGTAGCTAATTTCTCCTTCGTAAACTTCAAAGTTTTCAAACTCAATTCTTCCAGTACAAAGTTCTTCGTAGTCTGGGCAAGTACTTTTGTAATTTTTAATTTTTAATTTTTCAGCTTTCTCGGTAATACAATATTCTACTTCCAAAAGGGGTAATGCAGTTAATACATTTTGATAAAAGAGTGCAACTACCAGAAGGCAATAGGTTGTGTATTTCATTTTGTGATTTTGGTTTAGGTTATGAAAATATGTAGCTGGTAAACTACTTAATTACGATAGATGAGGCTTCAACTTTAACACCAAAGGAGGAGAAACCATGTAGTTTGGCACCCCAGATTGTGACTGTACTTTATGAAAAAAAATTGAACTTAAAAGAGTGGTTTGGCAAAACCAGCCTATTTTTACTGACGTGTTTACGTAGGCTGTTTTTAGAAGTTTTTTTTTGAAAAATAGTATTTCCCTTTTTATTACAAGGTGAAACTTGATCTAGAGAAGAAAGGTGAGATCTCTAAAATATTACTTCGAATTATTAAAACAGCTACATTTGTTATTCTATAACTAAGCC
>JBGCDT010000016.1:0-6965 GCA_045105695.1 Saprospiraceae bacterium
GTGCATTGGTCGGTCTCCTTCTACGGGTGTATTTTGTGTTCTTCTACTGAGGGCGTAAGCTTCCCAGGGCTGGCGGAAAGCATCGATCCAGCGTTGGGTATATATCAATTTTAGAGGATCTTCTCCTCCTGTGAATTTTACGTTTGGATGGTTGATGGTGAAAAATTGTCCGTTGGGAGGAAGTGCTGGAGGTTGATTGTCCCAGATTTCAGTGCTTGCTGCTACAGCATGCCAGAACAAAATGGAACTGCCGATCCCTCTGTCATATTGCGATCTCGCTTCGTTCTCATTAGCTGCTACGCCCAAGCCTCTATAATAGGCTTCTGCTTTAAGAAAGTAAATTTCTGCAGCGGTAAATAACAGCTCTGGAACATCATGTTCATCACGAATCAGATAGTAATTTAGTGGAGCGTAAATATTTGCCTGTCCTTTCAAATTGTAGTTGAAATCTCTGGAACCTTGGTAAGGGCTTCCACCAGAAGGAGTCGTATTATCATCTGGGTTTTGTGGAAAGGGAGCCCACTCATTGTTGTTATTCGTTTCAAAAAAGATACGCGCACGTGAGTCATAAATACCGCTTCCGTCTATGGCGTCTGTTTCAGACATCTGATTCCAGATGGTCGTACCCATACGAAGTTTTCTATGCTGATTGAAAGACCAGAAGGTCCAGTTTTTCACCCAACCTAATGCACTTGGTATCAGTTGTATGTCTTCACCTTCTTCAATAAGTGGAAGGTCGTTGTCCAAGATTTCTTGGATAATTGGATTCGCAAATGCAGGGTCTTTTTCTACCATTCTGATGGCATGACGTAAGCGAAGAGAATTAGCAAATTTAACCCACATAAGCATATCTTCCTGAAACAGATTGTCAAAACCATTCAAGCTTACATAAGCTTCTCCACCCTCTGTTATAGGTTCTGTCTCTAGATTTGCGTTGTCATTTACCCATTGTAATTCTTCTAATAAAAATTTATAAATTGTTTCTTGATCATCAAATACTGGACGAACAAAATCAACACCTTCGAAACCTTTACCTGCTTCAAAGAAAGGGATGTCTCCAAATAAATCAGTGACTTTGAAAGTCTTGTATGCTAGGACAGTTTTGAGCATTGCGCGAATGTTATTCATCGCAGCTGGGTCACCTTCGTAATTTTCAATACGACTTTCAATGTCCCGAATGTTAGTCAGTGGCAAGTAGTATCGTTCCCAGATTTCTTCTAGTCCAATAGTTGGATTTTGAAAAGTAGGAGCAGAAAGTGCCGCTTGCTGCGTAAGCGGGTATAGAATTTCATTATTCAAATAAAGCTGTTCATTACCTCGCAAAGTGAGAGATTCGATTACTCCGTTGAAGAGCGGACCAATCTCTGTTTGTGTCGGACTAAAAGGATCTACATTGATTTCCTCAAAATCTTTTTCACAAGAAGAGACCAAGCAAAATGTCAAAATCAATAAAAAAATATTCGAACGTGTATACATTGTTATAACTAATTATTTCTGAAATTAAAACCCTGCGTTTACCGCAAAACCAAAAGAGCGAACGCCAGGATAGGAAGCCCATTCTAGACCTTGTGCATTTCCACTACCATTAGAACCTTCAGGATTTATTCGATCCGGTAAAGTGGTATAGATGTAAAACAAATCTCTTCCTACTAGCGATAGCGTCAGATCTTGAAATATTTTTGTCTTGGCAGTTAAGCGATTTGGTACTTGGTATGTCAGTGCAACTTCGCGAAGCTTTACCCAGGTGTTTTCGATTACACCAGGCGAGCTCAACCATCTTCCCCAGCCACCTGCGTTTGGAATGTATTTGAAAAGGTAGTGAACGACTTCATCGTTTTGCTCACCATTTGCATAAACGCCGTCTAGGATAACTCCTACGTTTCGGAGATTTCCTTCAGGATCTGTATATGGTAATCCGCCTCCTTGTCTTTCTGTCAACGTAGCAGGACTCTGTCCGTTTTGCAATCCACTTACATAGGTTCCGGAGTAAATGTCTCCACCCCATTTGGTATCAACTAAGGTACTTAGACTTAATCCCTTATAACCAAAACGCATCGTCCAACCTCCTGTAAATAAAGGCGCAGCATTTCCAACTCTGACTCTGTTTTCAGAAACCTGATAGTGTGTCCCCGTTTCATTGAGCAGGCGTCCTCCGTTTTCATGGTAGACATAATCGTATCCGATGATCGTCCCAAAGTCATCACCGGCTTGCACAGCAATGGCAGGTCCATTCAGATCCCAAATTTCTGCAAGAATCAATTGAGTAGCTCCTTCGTTTCCTAGACTGACGACTTTATTTTTATTGGTAGAAATATTAAGGCCGGTTTCCCAGAAAAAGTTTCTGCGTCGAATGACGTTGACGTTTAGAATAGCTTCCAGTCCTTGATTGGTAATTTCGCCAGTGTTGATTTTTATTTTGTTTGCGCCAGCGGAAGAGGGGAGTGGTGCTTCCAGAATCTGATCAGTAGAGCTAATATAGTAGTAGGTCAAATCGAGGTTGACACGTTCATCCCAAAGGCCTATGGTTGTTCCGATTTCGTAGGAAATGGCTCGTTGGGGGACTAGTGCGATTGGTGGAATGAGGTTGTCTGCACTAGCCGTTTGGTTGCCACCAAAGTTACCAATCTGATAGGTTCTATCCAATTGGAAAGGGTTATCGTCAGTAGCAGTAGAGGCAATGGCTCCACGAATTTTCCAAAAGTTTAGAAAGTCCCATTTTATATCAAATGCTTCTGTAGGAATAAAGCTTAGTGATGCGGAAGGGTAAAAATAATCGTTGGAATTTAGTGGCAGTGCTGAGGACCAATCGTTTCTTCCAGTCAGTTCTAAAAACAAATAATCGTTGTAAGACAAATTCAGAAAGCTGTAAACGGAATTGATGATTTTGTCAAAACGTACTTCAGGAGCTCTATTCTCATCGATTTCATTTACAGCATAGCTATTCAAAGAATTTTCAAAAGCAAATATTCTTGGATTGGCCCAGTCATTTGTTTGTCCTTTTAGACCATATAGGTTTCTTTTCCAACGTGCGGCACCCACAGAAAAACGAACATCAAAAGCAGAGTTGAATATTTTGTCCTTGTGTGTACTAATAAGAAAATCACTATTGATGACAAAATCTCTAGTCAGTTCGTTTGAGTAGAAACCATCTTGAATCCCGATAAAATCTGCTGGATTGTTTCTGGTTTCAAATTGCTCTAAATTAAAATCCGTTCCTGTTCGTCCCGTAATGTTTAGCCAACTGAAAGGGTCATACGTCAATGCTATGCTACCAATCACCTTGTCTCGGGTGAATGTAGTATTATTGTTATAAGTATTCCACCAGATGTTCTGGCCAGAATATAAAAACGGGTATTGACCATCATAATCAAAACGAGTTCCGTCAGGTGCAAAGTTAAGTTCCTCTTCCAAACCTTTATAACTTCTTGGATAACTATAGATGACTCCTTTTGCAAAAGAGTTCTGTTGATCGTCACCCAATGTCGGTGAGTTTAAACGATTGTAGTGAATGAAATTTAGCGCAACATCTGCTTTTAGTTTTGAAGAGATATTGAGATTGGCTCCAACGTTTGCAGTAGTCTGATCGAATTTGCTATTTGGAATAATGGCGTTGTGATCGGTCCTTGTCAGAGAAACACGCATGGTTCCCATTTCACCACCTCCAGAGAAAGAGAGATTGTGGGTCGTAGTATTTCCGTCGTCAAAAAATTGCTTAATGTTATCAGGCTGAGGAGAAAAAGGTCTCATTTCTCCATCCCACCATTCTATCATTTGCCCTTCCATGCGCGGACCCCAGGAAACACCTGTACCATAAAATCCAAAACTTGCAGTAGTGGATTCACCTAGTGGTCCATCGTCGAGGTAGAAATTTGTTGGATGCTTTGGCTGGCCTTCCTCATTGAGCGGAAAGCTCGGTTCTAAAAAGGTAGAAGGTGCTCCTGCGCCATAAACATTCTGCACATCTCTGTATCGAAACGGTTGAATGGTTTTGTGTTGTATAGAGTAATTGATCCCAATTCCTTTTTGTTTTTTACCACGTTTAGTCGTTATCAAAATAACACCATTCGCCCCTCTTGATCCATAAAGTGCAGAAGCAGTAGGCCCCTTGAGGACATTCATTGATTCTATATCTGCTGGATTGATGTTGTTGATGGCTGATCCCCAGTCTTGCCCTCTAGCAATGTCTGTCATCCCTGGACTATTTTCCATAGGCACTCCATCGACAACAATTAATGGTTGATTCTGGCCGCTGAAATTATTATTTCCACGGATAGTGATTCGAGTCGTTCCACCATCCACTCCATTAGGCGAAGCGATTTGTACTCCAGCCGAACGACCGCTGAGTGCACTCACTAGATTAGGAGCGTTGGAGGTTTCCAATTGTACGCCATCAAAACTTTCTGTGGAATAACCGATCTCTCGCTTTTGTCTTTTGATACCGAGGGCAGTGACTTGTACTTCCGCAAGTTGTTCCGCATCTGGTTTCATCGTGAGGTCGATTTCACGTTGCGCACCTACTTCTTGTTCAACTGTTTTGTAACCAATGTATTGGAAAACTAAAACGGAAGATTGACTGGGAACAGTGAGGGTATATTTTCCTTCGAAATCTGTTACTGTTCCAACGCCAGGATCTGCTTTAAGCAAAACACTAAGACCGATAAGAGGATCACCAAATTCATCGGAAACAGTTCCGCTGACTGAAACATCCTGAGCGGATAGCTGTAATGAAAAGAAAAGAGAAGCCATTGTAGAAAGAATGACTCTAGTAAAAAAACGGAACTGCATAGATGTGAGTTTTATCCTAAAAAAACGGTTTGCTAAAGTACTATTTTTTTAAGTATTGACTAAATGCAACGTTTTTGATTCTTGTAGAGGAGATGCTAATATCCATTTTCAAAGTTCCACCGACAAAACTGAATATTCAGAGTAATAAATTAGGATAAATGTTAAAGTATACGAACAGCGCATCGTTTTCCAATAACACAGGGTTAGTATAAGTGACCAAAAGTCAAAGTGCTTCACAATATTATTTCAAGCCAACTTAACAACAATGTTTAAACACGGATATTTACTCTGTTTTCTCTTTCTCTTCTCTTCTTGCCTAAATGACGATGATAACATCCTGGAAATTCCAGATATGCAACCGCTGATTGGCGAAGCTACTGTAGCACTCAATGATTCAGCTATAACTTTTACCGCTTATGCGATGCAAGATCAGAAAGAGAATTTGATACGTATTGAATTGGATGCTTGGGATGAAGCGTTGGGATACAATAGAAATATTAGTTTTTCAAATGTGCCATTGAAGGTAGGTGTTGTGGATAGTTTGTTTAATTACAGTAGTCTTGTACAACCGAGTCGTTCTTATTGCTATTACACTGCGGCAGAGGAGGATGCGATTTATGCTTTTTATGACTTGGTGGAAAACTTACCAACAACGTACTTTGAGATATTAGAAATTGATAAAAAGAAAAACTTAGTGAAAGGAAAATTTCAAATCACACTATCTGTTGAAGAAGGGATTGATAAGAATGTAGGAGTATTGTTAGAAGATACGCTGCGATTAGTGAATGGTGTTTTTGAAGCGCCTTTGCGGAATTAGATTTCGTTTTCTATAACCTCTTTAGAAAATTGTTTTACAACAGCTTTTCTTGTCTCATGTTTTCCTTCAAAAGGCCAGATGGCCATCTCTAGTTTATTTGCTTTCGCAAAAGAGATGTGTTTTTCAATTCTATTTTCTACGGTTAGAAATTGATCCGAAGTTCCATAGGCAAAGATGATTTCCTTCAAAGAAAAATAGGGTAGGAGCGGTTGGTAGTCAATGTCTTCTGGGAGTGCGCCGCCCCAGAGCACTAGTTTGTCAAACTTTGGTTGGAATGCATTCATCCATCTACAAACCGTCGCACAGCCCTGCGAAAATCCGAAAAGAACGATTTTTACATTTTGTGGAAGCATTGTTAGATACTCCTCGTAGAGTCCCTGTAAATAAGAAGTATAATCTTTTATGTCATCCAGTCGATCTGCTTTTGTCATCCAAGAAGCAACCACATCTCCAGAGAATCCCTGCCAGTAAAAACGATGGAATCCTTCGGGTGCTAAAACGAAATGCTTTTCTGAATCTAATAACTGAAATTGCTGTATGAAACGGGAAGCCAATTGGCCGTAGCCGTGGCAAACGATCCAAAAATATTTTGTATCGGAGGATGCAGTACCAAGGGTGTAGTAGTGGGCAGTTTTTTGAACGGAGCGTTTGTGAGATTTGTACATGTTTGCGTTATTAATTACGCTATTGTTTACGTCCCAAAATATCTACTTTTTTTCGCTTGTCCAAAACAGGTGCTGGCATCGGTGGCTTTTTAGAAACCTGATCAAAGATTTTATCTCTATAAACCCACAAGCCATTTTTTAACTGATAACCTTTATAACTTCCATCGGGCACCCAACTTGGTCGGCCCTTACCATCGGTATGAGGAATTAGATTATCGAATACGATCATTTCTAAATCATTATTGTAATTCAAAGTGATATTACTCCCAGCGGCATACTGCATCATCACTCTGTTCTTTATCAAATCTGTTCGCCTGGGGTCAAGTGGCGTAAAAACCGGATCACCAAAAATCGCCTGTCCATTTTCTATCCGCAGCACATCAATGAGTTTTCTTTTATTGAAAAATTGATAACCATCATAGCCAAAGAGTAAATGCCGTGAACCTTCCGGCGTATCGAAACTCATGATGTTGTAATAGAGCGCTCCGTACCAATTGTCAGCCGTCATGATTTCAAAATCAAGAATCACATCTTCCATATCCAGCGACTTATCTTTCAGTTGAATAACCTGAGGTTTTTCTACATTGGTTTGAATGAAACCTCCGTAGCGATAATCGTCTACATCGACATACAGTTGCCAGGTGAAAATTCTAAAGCTGCTATCCGCTGGGTATTGACTCGACATCGTTCGCACAGAA
>JBGCDT010000017.1:0-9115 GCA_045105695.1 Saprospiraceae bacterium
GATAACCCCTGTGATTTCTTCGGAGGACAGGATTCTATGTTGGTGTCCGATCACATCTGTGGCGAAGAAGCCGTCTTGTGTTTTGGCTTACCAATAGAAGAAATAATATTACTGGTGATTACAGATAATGGACAACCTTACACCGGTTTATACCCAGGCTGCGATTTCGATACTTTGATTTCTTACAACTATAATAATCTTTATGGTCAGGGAGATTTAGGACCTTATGAATTGATTTCCTGGACGGTAAACGGAACGACTTTCAGTGGCGAATTTGAAGATACTCAAGCACTGGTTGATTCCATGAATGTCTGGGATCCCGATGGTAATTGGGGCTTTAGTCCTGTAGGTTTGATTATCGTTGGTGGAAATAACAATAGTACTTACAGTTCTATTTATACCAATAATATAGGTACTAATGTTAAATCGAATCTTGGGGTAGGTATTTTTGCGCAACCCAATAGTTTTGGTATCAACCTCGATGAAGGAACACACCTCATCACTGTAGCCGATACCATTAATAACTGTACAGATACGCTTTTCGCAACGGTAAGATGTTCACTAGTGGATACTTTTTATCTCGATGGATGTGTGGACGAGCAGATGATGAGTTGTATCGACACGAGTCTGCTTCAGTTACCTGGAGATGTGGTGAGTATGACGAATATCTGCCCTGGGTCATCTGGCGAGTTTGCAAGTTTTGAAATAGACACAGACAACTTCTGTGTGAATTATACGGGCATTAGCCCAGGTGTTGATACGGCCTGTATTCAGTTGTGCGATGCCGTTGGTAATCGCGATACTTTCACGTATTATGTAACGACTGAGAGTTGTACACCTACTCAAACGCCTTCCTTCTGTGATACGATTTATGTTTTTGAAACAGATACCTTCTGTCTGGATTTGTCAGAGCTACAAGGTACTCCGGTTACCATAGAAAATGCCTGTTCAGATCTTTCCTCAGGGGATGTAGAATTCTATTTAGATCCTATTAGTTATTGTGTGAACTTCACAGGAGTCTTCACGGGGCAAGACACGGCATGTATCGTCGTTTGCGATGACCTAGGAATTTGCGACACGACGATGTTCTGTATTTTTGTCTCTGTTTTTGAGGCCGGACCGTTTGCCACTTTTGATTGTGATACTACTTTCGTTGGTACGCCCATCGTTCTAGATGTCGTCGCAAACGATACGCTATGGGATGGAAAAGATACGCTGGTCATTGTCGAACAACCGACTTACGGAACTGCCGTGGTGAATCTGGATTGTTCCGTCACCTACACCGCTGGAGATGAGTTTTGTGAACGCTGGGATTATTTTGTCTACGAGGTCTGTAATCAAAATGGCTGCGATACTGCACTGGTCAAAATCTACATTGAGTGTATAGATATTGTCATCTTCACGGCGGTCTCGCCAAATGGGGATGGGGAAAACGACTTCTTCCACATCGCTGGTATTTTAGATTTCCCTGATAATGAACTGACGATTTTAAATCGTTGGGGGAACGAGGTCTACAACACCCGTAGTTACCGTAATCGTTGGGAAGGGACTTACAATGATAACAAGGAGTTACCGGATGGTACTTATTATTATATTTTGAAATTGAATGATGAGGAGAATAGGGTGTTCCAAGGATTTTTGGAGGTGCATCGTTGATGTCGTATCATGGTTAAACAAAGGATGCAGCAAGAACTCAATTGTTTCTGCTGCATCTTTTATTTTTAGGACGGCTATTTATTAGACAGGCGATTTCACCTTTTCTCGACGACCAATTCTTCCTTTATCTCCTCCCCATCCTTCTCCATCTCCACCTCATAAGTCCCAGGCATCAAATAATATTTTCCATCCTTGGCCTCTTTCAATTCCACTTCCTTTTCCGTTTCACTTTTCGACTCCAACCACTTCGTATAAGTCTTCTTAGCCGACTCCTCAATGCTACCATCATAGGTAAAGTAATTCAAGCCTTTTTCCGTTTCCTGTTTGATGGTTTTTAGTTTTTTGCCATCGTCGGTTTTGATGGTGATTTTGAGTTCGCCAGCAGTTTTAGAAAAGTAAGGGATGCTGATCTTTGGGGTTTTTGTCTCTGCCCAGGGATTGGATTTATTTCCCCAGCGGCTGGACCAATAGACTTTCTCAATATCAAAGCCATGTAGCGTTTTAGCTAGAATTTCTTTATTAAGTTGCTGTAAATGAGCGACTTCAGCGACGTAGAAAGAACGCCCATGCGTTCCCAGAATCAAATCTTTATCTCTTGGATGAACGACTAAATCATGAACGGCCACATTAGGCAAATCTTTATTCATCGCCTGAAAAGTCGCTCCACGGTCCAAGGAAATATAGAGGCCATGGTCTGTTCCGACATAAAGTAAATCAGGATTCACAAGATCTTCTTTAATAACATTCACAGGTTCCATCGGCAAGTCTGTACCAATCGCTTCCCAGGTTTTTCCATTGTCATCAGAGCGGTAGACGTAAGCATTGAAGTCATCCCAGCGGTAGCCATTCAGTGTGAGGTACACGCGATTTTTGACATGGCTCGATGCTCTAATTCTACTGACCCACATATCACGTGGGAGCATTGTTATAATTTTCTCCCAGGTGATGCCGCCATCTTTTGTCACATGTACCAAACCATCATCAGAGCCTACGTAAATCAATCCAAATTGCAAAGGTGATTCATGAATACTCGTCAAAGTTCCAAAGGCCACGTTACCTTTTTTACCTTTATTGGTCAGGTCTTCCGAAATGGCCTTGAAGGTGTCGCCACCATCGAAAGAACGGAATAGTTTGTTTCCTCCGATGTAGAGAATATCTGGTTGGTGTTTGGATAAGTGAATAGGCGATTGCCAGTTCCAGCGGTAAGGTCGTTGGCCGAGGTCGTGCTTTGGAGTGATGTATGTATTTTGTTTAGTTTCTAAATCGAGGCGGTAATAATTACCAAATTGGAAACCCGTGTACACCTTGTTAGGGTTTCTTGGATCTATCTCCACGTGCATGCCATCGCCGCCCATGATGGAGCGGTAAGGGTACTGACCTGAGTTGTGCCAGTACTTGCTTTCTTTGTAGGAAGAGCTTCCGACCCAAACGCCGTTGTCCTGCAAACCACCATAGATGTTGTAGGGCTTTTCCATGTCCACATTTACGGAATAGAACTGACCGACCGCAGGACTATTGCACTTGATCCAGTTCTTACCATCGTCGTAAGAGATGTTGATTCCGCCATCGTTTCCGTTTATCAAGTGTCCTTTTCTATCTGGACTAACCCATAGGGCGTGATGATCAACGTGGACGTTTGGCGCATTCATAGATTCAAAAGTTTTTCCACCATCTGTTGATCGCAAGATCGGAACTCCAAAAATATAAATGTGGTCCTTATCCATTGGATTGATCCTAATTTGACCAAAGTAATAACCATAAGAAAAATAGATGTTGTCCAAAAAGTCTTCATGCGTTTTGTACCAGCTTTCCCCTTCATCGTCAGAACGATAAACCTCAGCGCCAACGACCGGCGTATCAAATAACATAGAATTAGCATCTTCCAAAAACTCAACGAGAGCGATGGGTTTTATAGAATCAGTTTTCACCAGTTCAATCACCTTTTCCGCATCATACTTTTTAGGAAATCTCTTATCAGAAAGAAATTCAGCAAGCATTCCTTTTGTTAATTTTAGAAAATCTGACTTACTCATTTCGCGCAAATCATCCTTTGTTAGTTTGTCTTTTTCGTCTTTGTCTTCTTTCTTTTTAGGTCTTCGATTTTGATTATCTAATACAGCATACAAAGTTGTAGAACCATTGTTATGATGAATGTCTAAACCAATTCTTCCAGTTCCTTCGCCAGTTGGAAAACCACTGGTGATCTGCGTCCAGCTTTCGCCACCATCAGTAGATTTATGAATGCCAGAACCTTCGCCTGATTCTACAAAATTCCAGGATCGGCGTTCGCGATGCCAGGTGGCAGTATATAAGATCTGTGGGTTGGTTGGATCAATAATCAAGTCTACTGCCCCTGAGTTTTCATTCACGAAAAGAGTCTGCTTCCAAGTCTTTCCACCATTCGTAGTTTTATAAACACCTCTTTCTTTGTTCGGAGAATACAAATGCCCGAGGACTCCAACCCAAGCTACATTTTGATCCGTTGGATGCAATACAATTCTACCAATATGATGACTCTCTGGCAAACCAACATGCTCCCAGTTTTTTCCATCGTCCATACTTTTGAACATCCCAACGCCAGAGTAGGAAGAACGGCTAGAGTTGTTCTCCCCAGTTCCTACCCAGATGACATTATTTTTCCAATCCACTGCAATGTCTCCGATAGTCATCACGATTTCATTATCGAAAATAGGGGAGAAGGAGGTACCGTTGTTTTCTGTTTTCCAAAGTCCTCCGGAAGCATAAGCCACATAGAAAATCGTCGGGTCCTCAGGATTCACGGCTACGTCTATAACACGGCCGCTAAAGACCGTAGGTCCAGCCGATCGAAAAGGAATTTGATTGACAAAAGAGTTTTGTTCTAACTGCTTTCGTTTTTCAAAACCTTCAACGCGTTCTGTAGCACTGGTAGCTGGAGGTTGTTGTGCAAAAGTGTTTGTGAAAACGAAGAGAAGCAATAGAGAAAGAAGGTGACGCATATCTGAATTGGATTAGGTTGATTTTAGAAAGATGTGAAATTACTGTTTTTTCTACACATCTTTTATCCTATAAATGATGCAGTTTGTCTGCTGCGGTAATATTTGTGTAAGAATATTACCACTTTCCTAGCTACTTTGAGAAATTATATTGAAATTTGCAAAAGCATAAAAAGTTATAATATGAACTCAGTATCAAAAACACAGGCGGATCGGGAAGAAATCAGAAAAGTACTACAGAACTGGCCAAAGATAGTAGCCCGTTATCAGCAACCGAACACGAAGAAAGCAGTCATTCAAATTCTGAACTCTTTCTTACCCTTCATTGCCATCTGGGCGGTGATGTACTGGAGCCTGAGCATAAGTTATTGGCTGACTTTAGGACTCGCTATGCTCAATGCTTTTTTCCTCGTTCGAATCTTTATCATTCAACATGATTGCGGACACCAGTCCTTTTTGAAATCTAAAAGTTGGAATAATCGCATTGGTTTTATTTGCAGTTTCATTAGTCTGATTCCGTATCAGTATTGGGCGAAGTCTCATAACTTCCATCATGCGCACAATGGAGAATTAGAAGTCAGAGATATTGGTGATGTAGATTTGCTGACGGTAGAAGAGTATCGGGCTTTGCCTCCTGGGAAGCGACGCAAGTACCGCTGGTATCGAACGCCTATTGTGATGTTTTTACTGGGGCCACTTTATTATTTATTTATTCACAATCGTTTTCCATTTATAAAATTGAAAGGGTGGGCTAGGGCTAGAAAGTCCTTGCGTATCAGTAATGTTCTTTTGGTTTTGTTCTATGTAGGAATGTGCTGGTTGCTCGGATGGCAAAATTTTCTGCTCGTACAAATTCCAATTGTCGTTCTCTTCGCAGTGATTGCCATTTGGTTTTTCTATGTCCAGCATCAGCATGAAGATGCCTACAAACAATGGAAAGAAAACTGGGAGTATCTCCTCTCTGCAATTCAGGGCAGTACCTATTATAAACTACCCCGAGTCTTCCAATGGCTCACTGGCAACATCGGTATTCACCACATCCATCACCTCAGTGCGTTGATTCCAAATTACAACTTAGAAAAATGTAATCGGGAGAATCCGATTCTGGAAAAGTATGTTACGGTTTTGACTTTCAAAGATAGTCTCCAATGCATCTGGTCGAAGCTTTGGGATGAGGAATCTCAGAAGATGATTTCCTTTAGTGAGTTTAACCGACGAGAGCGGGAGGGGAAGGTGTCTTGATTTGATGTTTGTTGTTTTGTATAAAATTAAATGCTAGGTTGTTCCTAACGAATCACTGTACATCAGGACTTTAGTCTCGTTTAATAATCTTCAATAATTTGTATCAAACAAATACACTTTTCCCCCAGAATAACTCGAATGAAAACCCTCTTAATTTCCTATTCTTTTGGCCAAAGTCTCAATCTAATTATCAATAGGTATAGAAAACTATAAATTATAGCACTTACCCTCTTTTCATCTCAAACCCCACTCAACTTCAGAAGCTTAATTCAGCAAGCCTCGCTACAGCTAAATCTACACTTGGCGTAAATAATTGCATAACAGAATCTTTTCAAAAAGAGTTACTTCCCCTTTTTAGCACGTCTCATGTGCAGACGAACCTAGTCAAGCTATGGTCGTTTCTAGCTGATTTTTTATGAAAACAGTTAGGTAATAACATTCTCAAATAAACATTTACTAATTAACAAAACAGATCATGTCAACAAATAAATTGTTACTATTTGTATTCTTTTTAAGCTTTGCTCAATTTGCAAAAGCGCAGGTTTCTGGCCTCAGTTACACCGTTGCTCCCGCAGGGGAATACATTTGGTGGAATGACCAGGCAGGCTTAGAAAACGGATTTTTATATGGAGGAAAACTAGGCTTCGGCTTCGGCGAATACTTTGAGATGCGTGCTTCTTATCAAAGAGCTAACGATTTGAAAAATAGCTTTGAGGATTATGGAATTCCAAACTTTGATAACAATACATTTACGCAAAGAGATGTAAAACTTACACGTTGGGGAGGAGAGATGAAGGCGAATCTTAGTAGAGGTAAACTTCTGCCTTATATACTACTTGGGACGGGTGTTCAAACGTTAGAACTAGATGGTGCTGATGATACTAAGCAGATTTATTTGACCGCAGGTGCTGGGTTCAACTTGGCTCTAACGGATCGAATTACCTTGCTACTGGAAGCTAGAAACACAGCTTATCGAATGAATAGTGGTTCACAACTTCTGACAAGCGGAGATCGTGCAAGCCAAGGCGTAGGGAATTCTTTTTTTGAAAGAGAGGATTTAACGAATTGGTCAGCAGGTGCAGCGTTGCAGTTCTACCTTGGTGGTAGAAAACCAGGAAGTATGTCTGAATTGGATAAAGCTTATTTCAACTCCATTAGTGGTGGAGCCAGAGGACTAGATCTTGGATTGGAAGTCGTAGCGGGTCGAATGAACTTTAGTGAGAACCTAAAATTCAGAGATACTTACATGGCTGGTGCTAGCGCTGGTTTAGACTTTGGACCCTATATCGGATTGCGTGGATTCTATTGGAGAGGGATGGAGGAAGACTCCTGGAACAAGTTTGATGAGCTTGCGATGTATGGTGGTGAAATCAGAATGCGTATGAACACATCTGGTGGAATCGTTCCTTTCTTAATGCTTGGTGGTGGTATGATTGACGTGTTGGATGATTACACTGTTGATGGTTCAGGAGTTGGTTCGGATACGGTTTCTATTGTATTGAATAAAAAGACAGAAGACACTCCATTTGCAATGGGTGGTCTAGGATTATTGGTTCCACTTGGTAAAAACCTGAAAGTATTCGGTAGCGCAAGAGCGATTATGACCTCTACTCCGCCATTAGAAGATTTGTATGCGCCAGAAGAAGTAAATACTTCTTGGTTCTATAGCGCAGGTATCAAATTGCGTTTTGGTAAGAAAAACAAATCTCCACAAGAGGTTTATAAAATGGAGATGACTCAGCAGTTGGATGCACAGCGCGCAGAGAATGATGCTCGTGCTGATAAATTAAAACTTAATTACGAACAGAAAGTAATTGCACTTGAAGAGGAACTGATGAAGGCATACGAAGCTAATGATTTGCAAAAAGCTGAAATCATTAAGCAAGAACAAGCACAGGCTGAACAGGTGGTTGCTGAGTTGGAAAAACGGGATGATCCAAACCCGATTATTGAACCAATATTTGTTAGTCCTGAACCAATAGTGGCTCCAGCACCGACAACGGTCATTACTACACCAGCTCCTGCTCCAGTAGCAACAATGGAAAGGCAAACGACTGAAATTCAGACAACTAATAACTCTTCTGTAAGAGGAAGTGAAATCAGAATGTCTCCGGCAGAGTTCCAAAACCTGATTGAAGAAATCTTAGAAAGTGTTGATGAGCCGTTGCCGCCAATGCCTTACAACCCGAATTATAATCCTGCATACAACCAGGGCGCTCCTGCGCCACAGAATTATTCTAACACTACTGTTTTGGAAGATCGTATTGCTAAATTGGAAAGCCAGTTAGCTCAAGTTGAAGAAGTAGAAGTCGTAGTGGAAGAAACAGAGGAAGTAAATACGGCCAACGAAGAGATGAAAACGCAGATGATTCAGATGGAACGGGAGATGAGTAAGAAGGACGAGGTCATCGCAGATTTGAATAAGCGAATTATGCTTTTAGAAGAAGCTTTAAATAAAGCTGAGGAGGAAGAAAGCAGAGGTTTGTTTGGTAAGTGGAAAAAGAAAAGAGCTGAGAAGAAGGAGAAAAAGGAAGGAGGGGAGTAATACTCAAATTTCTTTTTTACGCCTCCAGTTCAAATCTTTGAGTTTTGGACTGGAGGCTATTTCTCTTAAACAACTTCAACATTAAAAGCCAAATTACTTATGCGTAAATATATTGTTATAAAAATCGTGGCCTTACTGCTGATTGCTCAAACGGGCTTTAGCCAAACAGGTGCGGCTGCTCAGATGACACCAGCCGAGTATCAAGAATTCATCAGTATGCTTGTAAAAGCTAAGAAAAAAAGAATGGCCAAAAAACGAGCAGCTTATTACCAGCAGTACTATGCCAGTCAACCACCAGCTCCGCTCCAACAGCAACAACCAGTAGCGCAAGCTCCTCCGCAAATCATTGAAAAACCAGCTCCGGTAAATACGGAAACGGCTGAGAAGATTAAAGCCCTAGAGGAAGTTCAAAACAGATTGATGGTTCAAGTTCAGCAGGACGAATCCAATAAATCTGCTTACGATTCTATCGAAATACAATTGCAAAATCAGCTAGTCGATTTACGTCAGCAATTATCAGAAGAACAATTTCAAGCTAGACAAAATGAACTAGAGTGGCAACGCAAACTACAAGAACAGCAACTCGCAGAATCCCGTCGTTCTATTGAAACGGTTACGGCTCCTGTTATTGTAGATAATGGAGAACGCAAATCTGATGATCAGTTATACGCAGAGCGTCATCGAGCTATTCAGCGAC
>JBGCDT010000018.1:0-5536 GCA_045105695.1 Saprospiraceae bacterium
CCGGTTCGTTCTTGGATCCATTCGTCGGAAGTGTCCATGACTTTGGTGAGGTCGTGGTTCGTGACTACTTTTTCGGGTACGTAGAATCCGATGCCTGCAATTTTTGAGTTTAGCATATGTTTATTTAATTATTAATTTTTATTACTCCACCACCACCTGTCCAGACTTTCTCCGCTTCCCATCAAAAACTTCTAACTGATAAACACCAGAAGGCAAATCACCCACTTCAAAGCTGACCGTCTGCTGTGGTTGTGCGGACTGCGTTAAAATCTGCTGACGTAGTTTCTGACCTGTCATATTATAGAGTGAAACAATCAACTCTTTATTTTCAAAACCAATTAAATCTACATTCACAGTAGCTCCTGTTGGATTTGGATAAATACTCATCAGTGTTGGCTTCTCGTCTGGCTCTAAAGTACTAACCGACTGTGGAACGACAAAGTCATATCTTGTAACACTTCCGAAATCTGGTTCAAACGTTTTGATCGTCGTCAAAGAACCAGTTGCTGTTTCTCTTCTTATACGCAGATACCCTGTACCAACGTTGGCTCCTGTCTGATTCCAAAACCAAAAATCAAGACCATCTCCTCCGTCGTCTTTGAACTCCAGAGAGTAGCAACCTGCTGGTAAATCCAACTCGTCAACATAAGTCGTATTATCGTCCATACTCGCTCTTTCGAGAACTACCGCTCCAGTGTGATCACGAATGTACATTTCGTTTTCTTCCCCTCTATTATTCGTTTTATAATTTAAAACCAGCGAGCCTTCGAGAATCGTAGTCGTTGCGTAAGCAGAAGTAATGGAATTGTTATTAGCATATTCATCAGCTGCTCCGTTTACGTTACTAATGCTAACTTCAAATATTTCCTCACCTCCGTTTGTATCCCAGAAGGATAAATCTTCTACTGGAAGTTCTACTGTTTCTGTTTCCAGAAAATCCAATTCTCCAGTCCAGTTATACGTTAGCATCGTTCCACCTTGTACTTGATAATTGATGGTGGCACTGGTCAATTCGCTCATTCCATTATTTTGTAAGACTATTGTTGGAAGATTACAAGCAGGGTTGAATCTTTCGTGTTCTACTTTCAAACTTGGGCGAATAACATCTAGTATAGCTGCATCCGTTCCGAAGTTTGGAGCGCCATAAGTAACCAATTGATTAGAAACTAAATAATTGGCTTCTGACATATCTCCACCTAACAAACCATAATCGATTTCTACCGGTTGCCCAGGGGTTACGTGTTCCGTAATGTCAAACCGATTCACATCCGTTGGATCTCCAGGGCACCAGCCCGCTCTGTCAAAGATCCAAGTTCCTCCCTGTGGATAAATTGGAATCGCGCCACATTCTTTCCACACTTCGTACGGATACTCAATAGAGCCTCCGTCGATGTTCAAGTAATGTGTTCGTTCTACAAATTCTCCATTTTGACCATGTCCAGTAATGCTGGAACGAATCTCATAAGCATCAGCACTTGCGTCTGTTGCAACAAAACGAGGCTCAAAAAGCGCATCATCCTGAATGCTTCCAAACCAACCACGGCGGAAAGGCCAAATGTTTTGTATGTTCTTCACCTCTCTGGTTGGGGTACCTGTGATGTACAAAAATCGGATATCCATCTCCGTCTGATTCTGTCCACCCATTTCGATGGAGAGCCTGCGATTACCTTTTAAGATTGGACCGTAGTCCGTTACATCAAAGACAAAAGTTTTTCCATCAGGCCCTAAGTCCAACCCATTTCCGTAAGGGGTAACTAAAGAAAGAATTTCATATTTCGATGGAAATTTATTGTAGTATTCCATATCAAAAACATCTATGGTATTTTCAACAGCTACATCGAAAGAGTCCACCACTTCGCCCATTTCATTATGAATATATTGTGTCCCGGCAGTGTAAGCGGTAAAATTATTTACTTCGTTCAAATCAGTTCCAACAACTTCGTAGGCCGTGATTTGATTTTGAGAAGCAGGTACAGAATCTATGACAAAAATAGTGTTCACCGTTTGCTCATAAGTCCCTTGTACGAAGTTGATGTTTGGACGTAAGGTTGTTGTTACAAAATCCTTGTATAGATCTTTTCCACGGATTTTTTGCCAAGTGGAGGCACCACTTATCGTTGTATTATTAGCATTTGAAGAAGCATCTGAAAGATCGCTGTCCGTTCCTTCATTGAGTTGAAAATAAGCCAACAGATTACTGTAATTCGGATGACCAGAATTAATTTCCTGACGCATCCAATTCTGAATAGTTGATTGATCCAATGCTACATCCCAAACTTGTAATTCATCAATGGCGCCATGGTAATAAAAAGCACTGTTGATTCCTCGCGCAAATTGGAAAACCGTAATATCAATTGGGTTAGTTTTGCCGCTGCCTGTTACGAAAACTTCTCCGTTTAGGTAAACGGTCATATTCCCAGTCGCAGCATTTTTAGTAAACGCCCAGTGGCTCCACTGCCCTGAAAAATCAGTAGGGTCCGAAGGTGCATTTACGCGATCATAACTACCGCCCAGGTTTCCACAGTCCCAATACACCTGACCATTACTCCAGGGCAAATGTACATTGGCTTGTCTTAGATTATTATCATCTACGCCTTCAAAAATCGTAGTATTCACTGGCAGATTATCACCTCCTTTAGACCAAAACGCAACGGTCATTTCATTATTAATTGCGGCCAAAGGTGTAGCATCCACGGGGATATAACCAGAACCTGAAAAAAGCAAAGCATGATCCGGAGTAGCCGTGACAACACCACTATTAAAACCAGTATCATTTCCATTTACACCTGTCGGTGTTCCTGCATTTTGGTTGGTAAAACTGAATTCTACAATTACGTTTGAAGTTCCATCCCATTCAAAATCATTAGAAAACAAAAACGGATGCTCACCAGTTCCTTGAAAGCTGGTAGAGAGAAAATACACTTCTGTAAAATCATTCAAATCTGGATCAGTAGCCAATAGTTCGGCCTTAGTACTATGCTTCATTTTGATGCGCATGAAGTTGATGTCATCTCCAAACTCCGTAACATCCATTCGCAAACTAGTGACCGGACCGGCAACTAAACCAGCGGCAGTCAATTCATCAGCAGTAAACAAAAACTGAGCACGAGCTACGGTTTGATCACCTGCCAAATTCATAGCGGTCGTACCCGTTCCAACCTGAGCGGTTGTCTCCGTAAGTGTATTGTTATAAATAACTTCTGTTTGTTCGTACTGTGTATATTCAAAAACAGGTTGTTGTGTATAACTGTACTCCGTTCCGCTGAAATTGCTGATGATATAATTTGGATGGAAAGCTCTTAGAGAATCTACCCGAGTAGAATCTGTTATGAAAGTATTGCAACTATAATCCCACTCTCTACAGCCTACGTTACCATTTCCCACTGCAAGATCGTGGCAACGGATTTGGTAGCGCATCAGAATTTTTTCGTAAGTCTGACCTGGGTCATCTGGGAAAGTAAAAACGCCAGCGCGGTCGTCTGTATCCAGCGTTATTGTTTGAACGGTGATGGTATCCTGAGCATTTAGGTTAGAAGCGAAAATACTGATGACCAAAAGACATAGAACAGTCTTGTAAAAGGGGTAGAATGATTTTAGCATAGTGGCAGAAATTCTTGTAAAATGAGTTAATTGACTATCATTAACGATAATCGAAGACTCGCTAAATTACAAAAATTAATGGTTTTTAAAGAGCAATCAAATAAATGATATTGATAGCCTTTCCATATTCGCCATCAAACGATCTTATAGTCTCTTAAAATCAAGATTTAATTATTTACCGTTTAATTACATCTCTATTTTACAATGAAATTTTCCATCAAAACCACTCCGTCTTTGCGTCTCACTTTGAGTAAATAGTTTCCAGGTTCTAGTTTTCGCAGACAGATTCTTCGCTTACGCCCCTTCTTACTGAACTCCTTTTTTTCCATTGCATTAATCACTTCAAAGCTCCTGATTTGCTTTCTAGAAAACTTAGGTTTGAATTTGATACGCTTTTTATTTTGTTCGTAAAAGAAGTTATCGCGTTCGATTTCATTTCCAAATTGGGCAATAGCTTCACCCAGTTCTCCGAGTATTTCATCTGCCTTGCAAGCATCCGGAGTTCCGTAACCATAGCCTTCTCTTTTATCAGGATTCAAATACTTAGAAGAACTTTGTCGAACAGCTGCGATGATCTCCATGTTGCTACGATCTGGGTGCGCTTGCTTAAGACAAGCGACCAAACCGGCGATGGCAGGACCAGCGAAAGAAGTTCCATTACCCGGTCGAATTTTATTATCAGGATCGATAATAATAGTTGCTTGACCAACAGCCATGACATCTGGTTTTATTCGTCCATCAATGGTTGGACCAAAAGAAGAAAAGCCTGCCTTCACGCCTTTGACATCCATCGCACCTACAGTCAAAACAGAATCTGCATCACCGGGTGCAGTGACGTAGTGCCAATCTTGCGTTCCAAAATTTCCTTGAATGGCTACAACCAAAATTCCTTTCGAAGAAGCATAGTCTGCGGCATTTGTAATGATGGTCGTTTTGCCATCCATGTCTTTGTAACTATAGTCCCCTTCCCCTTTGTCAAAAGTATTGTACTGCAAAGAACTGGTGATTATATCTGCCTTATTCTCCAGCGCCCAATCGACTGCTCTCCTCCAGTTTTTTTCTTCCTGATGGGTCTCCGAACGAACATCCTCCGTGTGCGCTAACAATATGTTTGCATCGAAAGCAGCCCCTACATATTCTCCAGGCAAGTAACCATTTACAACCGATAAAGTATTCGTTCCGTGGCTACCGATGCCTGTGTATTTAATGGGTCCGTTGTAGACGAAGTCGTACTGTCCTTTCAGTAAATTATTTTTTCGAGCATAGTCGAAGGCTTCCATTTTATCAAAGCCATCATAGCCGTCATCGAAATGGGCGACGGTTACGCCTTTGCCGGTGAAGCCGCGTTGGTGGAGGCAGTCTAGGTTTAGGATTTCGGTTTGGGCTTTGGTTTGGCCGTAGTCGATTTGGGTAGTTTGGGCGGCGAGGTTATAGGTCGCTATGAGGATTAATAGGAGGAATTGGTTTTTCATTGAAACTTGATTTATAAGCAAATTGGTAGTCTTCAAAAATTAAGTTGTGAACTATACAATGGACATATTCCAGTACTACTTTTTCACAAACCGCATCTTATAATCCCTCGGAATATCCCCCTTCTTAATCTTATCCAACCGCCGCTTAATCAAACGTCTTTTAATCGGCTTCAACAACTCCGTAAAAAGTATTCCATCAATATGATCGTACTCATGTTGTATCACGCGCGCATTCACTCCAGTAAAAACCTTTTCGTGCTCCTCAAAATTTTCATCCATGTAGCGCAATCGAATCTGCGCTGGTCGACTCACATCGCCACGTACATCAGGGATACTGAGACAACCTTCCTCGTAAGACCACTCTTCCCCACCCTCTTCGATTTTGTGGGCGTTGATGAATACCTCTTTGATACCATCCTCTTCTTTTCCTTCCTCCATCATCTGCACGGTGTCTACCATGAAGA
>JBGCDT010000019.1:0-2549 GCA_045105695.1 Saprospiraceae bacterium
CCCCCTAAGTTGCCTCGATTAATTGGCATATTAAAAATGAAATTTATCACTAAGGAGTGTTGTTAGATTTTATACTTTTGTATCAAATTTTGCAAGTAACGAGTACAAACAATCTCATCTAAGGATCGCTCACGATTATAAACATCGTTAGACCAAAGAGCTTTTTGCCTGAGTTAGGATGGTTAAAATTGTTATGTGTAATTGATCTTAGGAAACAATACTTGGATACAAGAAAATGTATTATTAAGGTTAAATTAAACAGAAATAGAATCATCATTAAAAAAAATATGAATTATGAATTTACAGCTACTTATTGTTTTGTTATTGTTTCTTTTACAAGTTAACCTGACCGCACAGGATTACACAGTCCAATGGGGAGAAGGATTTAAAATTAACGGATCAGGAGTTCACACAGTAGGAGTCGGAGAAGATCAATATTACATCTCTGAATATGGTAAGAAATCCCGTCGCCTTTTGACATATGATTTTCAGCACAAGTTACGCTCTAAAAAATCCTCATCATTTACTAATACAGATGTCCTGAGAACCAGAAATGGAATATTTGGAATAAGCTCAACGACTCTTGACCCAACATCCAAAGATTGTAAGTTGTTTGTTACTAAACTCTTTAAAGGAACCTTTCCTAGAGTGAAAACAATCCTTAAACATGATTTTGATAGAAAAAAGAAATCAAACTTTTTCATGAAGGAATATTATTGGGATTTAATGCCGGACTTTTCTTTCAATCTTAATCAATTGTCAATGAGCCCAGACAGTAGCCATGTTGCTTTCGTAAACTTAATCAAGCTTATGGATAAAAGTAATCCACAACAATTGATGCTTGCTTTGTTTGATGCTGATATGAATAAGCTCTGGTCTAAGGTTCAAAAGTTTAATTATCCAAATGATGAAATAGCTATTATTAAAGCCGCTCCGGGTAATAATGGTACTTTATATTTATTAGCAAAGCGAGAAAATAAATCAGCGCCATCGAAAAAAATGAAATTTATTGAACGAGGTGATTTTATAGTTTTCCAGATTACGGAAAATGAAATTAAGGAATTTCCGATAGAAATTAATAAAGAATTGCATCCTACGAAAAGTACTATTCATGCCTTGGGTGGACCTGAAGGAGGATTTGCAGTAACTGGATTTTATACAGATCAGAAACCAAAGACTAAACATCTGGGTACTTTTTGCATTGTCGGAAAAAGTGACGGAACAATTACTAGTGTTAAATCTAACCCGTTTGAAGAATCTTTTTGGAATAGCCTATCCATAGAGAAACCAAAGAAGGGCGTGAGGGACTTAGGTAAGCATTTTTATATTTATGAGGCTTTTACATTACCAAACGGCTCGTTTGGATTTATATCTCAAAATGATCACTCTACACCAGGTCCTCAAGGAAGGGTTTTTAGGCATACACACGAATTAGTAGTCGCAGTATTTTCAAAGTCAGGATCGCTGTTAGGTGTTCATGGGATTGATAAGAAATTTAGAATTTCAGATGTATTACCACCATCTTACTCTTATGGGATTGCCAACAATAAAATCTACTTGTTATACAATGACTCGAAGACCAAGAGCGGAAAAAAGGGTGGTAAAGGAATATTCACGGACCTTTCCGTAATTAATGAAAAAGGAGCTGTTGAATTTCAAGAAACGATTTTCAATTCTAACGAGACTCGATATTTCTTTGCTCCATCACTTTGCGCAGTTTCAGAAGATGGAATTTTGGTTGGAACGTATCGGCCAGGTAAGAAATGTCGCTATGGTTGGATTAGCTTGAACCAGCAATAGTTTCTGACGTTGCATAGTATCAAATAGAAGGTTGTTAAACGGCCTTCTATTTAATACTATAATTAAGAGAAGATAATATTCACTTCTTAACGAATAACAATCGGTGCAGGACCCAGGTAATACACTTTATCTAATTCAGTAGGAATTTCTTCCTCGTGAACCAACTCTCCCATAACCACCAAATGCCCCGCATTCCGAAAGCACCACTCCTGCGCAGCCTCCCAAGTCTCCATCCGAATCCGAGGCCCAGCATAAGTCCGCAGCTCCCCAGTCCGCGCACAAAATGCCTCAAATTGTGTCACCCAAGTTTTCATTGCTTTACTTTTTTGACATCATAAATCATAATGGTTGTCTTACTACGCTGCTTATCGCTCGGCAGTATTTTGAATTGAATCTTCTGACCAGGAGCCAGATCCAATTTCTCAACTTCATCATCAGAAACCAGAATCACCCCCAGTTCTTTTTCCCAGAAGGTGGTGAGTCCGTTGATCTGTGGAAGTACTTTCCCAGGAGGTACGACCATGATGTGGCCGATGAAATATGGATCTTTGTTATCCGTTTTTTTAGACATCGCTTTATATTTTAGTTTTAGAAAATTGAAAGCTGAAGATTTGAAAAATCCCGCTCCACGACAGAGCATCGGGAGCGGGTATGGCAAATAGGAAACTATAAAAATCGCTCAGCAAAAAGTTTTGAATACTTTACGTAAGTGTACTGTTATTAGTCTTTGGCTTTCGCCTCTTCAGAAA
>JBGCDT010000020.1:0-4928 GCA_045105695.1 Saprospiraceae bacterium
ACTCTTTTTACCATTCTAAAAAGTAAGAGCGAAAAAAGAAGTTTAGATGAAGCTTACTATTTTGAATTTGTTCTTCTGACGAGATTGAGCTGCGCAACCCTTTTATTTTTGTATCTCGATTTAATGGTATTGTATATCCACCATGCACACCTGCTATTATAAAAGCACCTGGTATCCAGTCTTTTCCCCTGAATTTATAGCCAATCGTCAATCCAAAGTCCGCGATTGGAGATATGAACCTAAGATCTAGATCTCTACTTTCCAGAAAATTCTGAATGGGAACATCTCCACCATCAGGACTGTTGATCAGGCGAGTTCGATATCTGATAAGACTGACTTTAGGTAAAACATATGAAATACAAGTGTTGATTAGTTCATAGCCCAAATGAATCGCGAAAAGATTGCTACTGATTTCTATATCTCTGCCATTTTCTTCTTTAACGGATGGTGTCGTAAGTCCAAATTCAATAGCTGTGTATACTCGGTTGAAAACTTTTCCATAATCTATTGTAAAATTAAAAGGACTTAAATTAAGTGCTTCAACATTATCTTCTCCCAAAATGCTTATAAACTCATCGTGGTTTTTTTGATGAAAATCCATACCCATCGAAATCGTTGTAGGATGTACATTGTACCAATTTCTTCGTTTACTGGATTGATAAGGTTTTAGAGGTAGACTATCTGGAGCCATCATTATCTTGACTGGCTTGGACGGAATACTATCAAGTCTCAAGATATTGTCTACGTAACCGAATGATTTGACTTTTAAATTTATGTTCTGACCTTTTTCGACCAGTACATGAAACGCTCCTGTATTATCAGAATAACTGAGATAATGAACTGGCTCTATCCATAAAGAGTCTCTAGTGGATATACCTTTTTCATCCTCAGTGATCAGGGTGCTATCTCCAAAGAGTGTCACAGTCGCTCCATATTGTAAGGGCTTGCCCAAACTATCTAAAACAAATCCATTTAAAAATTGCTGTCCGTAAAGATTGAGACTACAGAGGAAAAAGAACAGATAAATGATTTTCTTCATAGTTATAATTCTTGATGACCAAATTTTATTAAGATGGCTCTTTAGTAAAACGTTTTATAAAGGTCGTTTTTATCAATTAAGTTTCGTTACCATTTGTATATATTTTTGTGATAACTAATCCCTTTCGAATACCCATATTTGCAGAACTTAAACAAATAACTGCAATTATGAAAATTCCAAAATTCCTTTTTCCAATCCTAAGTCTAGTGTTCTTTGCGAGTTGTATTGGCGAGGATATTATTCAAGACGAAGTCGAACCAACCATTCGAATTCAAAATCCGCTGGATACTCTTGCCATCAATACTTCTTATCAATTTGAATATCGCTACCTCAATAATGTAGGAAGAGAGGAAACGGTTCCTGTGAACTGGACCTCCTCTAATCCTTCCATTGTGTCTATTGATCAAGATGGTTTGGCAATTGCCTTGGAAAGTGGTACCGTTGACATCGGTGTTTCTTATGACTCTGATTCACAGACCATTAGTGATGTCAGTACGCTAAATGTTGGAATGGAAACGGTCATTACAGAAAGTGAAAATAGAACAGGTACAGTGAACACTACGAGTAGCTATGCACTAAGCGGTGATTTTGTTTTGGAGAAAAATGATTCGGATGAACTAGTGCTGACTTTCGATAATGATTATGAAGCGTCCACTGCCTTGCCTGGACTTTATATTTATTTGACTAATAATCCAAACACTACTGAAGAAGCACTTGAGATCGGAGCAGTAACAGTTTTCTCAGGAGCGCATGACTATAATTTAGGAACTGACATTGATCTCTTCGAATACAGTCATGTTCTCTATTTCTGTAAACCTTTTAATGTAAAAGTGGGAGACGGAGCTATCGAATAAGTTATTCTAATTTCGAAAAAGTAAAATCCAACGACCAAACAAACACAAATCAAATTGAAATGAAAAATTCTAAAATCATATTTATACTAGCCGCTTTCTTATTTTCTAACAATGCTTTTGCGGGAGGTCCCTGGCCACAAAAAAAAGGCAATGGTTATTTCAAAGTTTCAGAAT
This sequence comes from Saprospiraceae bacterium, assembly GCA_045105695.1. GTDB lineage: Bacteria > Bacteroidota > Bacteroidia > Chitinophagales > Saprospiraceae > CALGLS01. The sequence goes on from JBGCDT010000020.1 coordinate 2,068, forward strand.
GGTGGACTGTTTTCGACCAGCATTTTACCGACCAAGGAAAGATCGACCCGAACGTCACTACCGGTATATTTAATACTAGTTTGTATGCAGAGTATGGTCTGACGAGCCGTTTGACTGGAGTCGTTTACTTTCCTTTTCTAAGTAGAAATTATATGAACGATCGCATCTCTGCAACCACTGGAGAAACACTTACCAAAGGTGAAGCCATCAATACGATAGGCGACACAGATGTCTCTTTGAAATACGGACTCTCGAAACCAGGTAGTAAAATACCATTAGCTGCAACGCTAACTTTTGGTATCCCATTAGGAAAGACATCCGGTGGCGCAGAAGGTAATCTTCAAACCGGCGACGGCGAATTTAATCAACTTTTACAAGTAGATGCTGGTACTTCTTTCCCAATAGGGAAATCCATCAATGGCTACGCAAGTGCTTATGTCGGAGTGAATAATAGAACCAATGGTTTTTCTGATGAATTCAGATACGGTTTGGAATTCGGAGCTGGATTTTGGAAAAACAAACTCTGGATCATTAGTCGATTGACTGCTGTAGAGTCTTTCAAAAACGGAGATACAGCAGAGTCGATTACAAGCACCAGTATATTCGCAAACAATACGGAGTTTACATCTTTCGGATTGGAAGTCGCTTACTATGTTACGGAGCGTGTTGGTTTATCTGCTGGTTTTGCAGGAGCTTTCCGAGGCGAGGTGGTAGCAGCGAGCCCTTCTTATTCTGTTGGCGTTTTTTATGATTTGAAACGTTAGCTAGATACATAACTTTTATTGAATATGAATGGTCATAGAAGTGCAGCTTGTACTTCTATGACCATTTTTGTATATTTGCGATTCAATTCTTTTTACTATATCACCTAAATTTTATTTGCGAAATACGGCTTTCTCTTTTTAGAGAACAGTCCAGTGTTTTTCTATCTCTCGAAGAAGTAGCGTTCAGCAAATTTTGCTTTCGCACAACTGGTCGTCCCCCCTCAGATAAACCATAACCCAAAATTTTTGCCTTATTATCAATGATTTAAGTTCTGCTTTTATCAAAACAAAAACGTAATTGAACATGAATAAGAAATTTACACTTTTAGTTGCCAGCCTCTTCTTGCTAAATATCGCCCAAGCGCAATGGTTGGAATGGGAAGACATCACGGCTACTAATTTAACGCTCAGTTCAGTGGCAAATAGTGATGATGAAGAGAAAGATATGGAGGCCGCTGACTTAAATAACGACGGATTTGTAGATGTCATTTCTGTAAGGAAGGAGCCTTTCTCAGCTCCTACGGAACCTCCAAAGTCTGATTTATTATTGATGAATACTGGAGGTGCTTTAGTCGATCAGACGAGTTTGTATGCACCTGAGTTTATTAGTAATCCAACTTTTGCGCGTGATTTGTACATTGGTGATTTTGATGGAGATGGTTGGAAGGATGTCGTGATTGCAAACACATTTGATCAACTTCCAATTTATTATAGCAACCTTGGAAATGATGCTAACGGCAATTGGCTCGGTCTCGAAGATCAGTCTACCACTCGCTTTCCAGCAACGTTGGATGATGTCCCTTTAATCTGTGCAGTAAAAGGTGGCGACCTCAATGGAGATGGTTTTCCCGATCTTTATTTTGTAAACTACAAGCAAAATGCTAACAATGGAATTGCAAAAGATTTTCTATTCATAAATGACGGAAACGGAAATTTTACGAATCAATCTGAAGTCAGATTAGGGGATCTAAGAAACTCAGCTTTCGGAACAGAAGTAGAAATCAGAGACATAGATAACGACGGAGATCAGGATGTCATAAAAGTGAGTACGCTCTACAACGTAGCTCCTTGGAATACCAGAGGTGTTTTTGTTTTATACAATAATGGAACTGGAAATTTTTTAAATTGGCAAAATATAACCGAGGGAGTAACCACCTCTCCGTATATGATCGAAGTGGAAGATTTTAATGCAGATGGTTTGCTAGACGTTTTCGTAATTGATGATGGAACGGATTTTCTCCTAACGGCAAATAACATTTCTGCAAATAATAACATTGTGTACACGAATGTCAATGTTAACTCTCCAAACGTCATTGGTTTTGGTGGAAACGTACATGCGGTTGATTTAGATCTCGATGGAGACCTAGATATTGGAGTGGCTGATGTAGATGTTGATATTCCGCCTTGTAACTCCAACCGACGTTTTGCACTGATTGAGAACAACAATGGAACACTAGACGATCCTTACGGAACAACGCCTCAAGACTGGGCCGTGAATACTTACGACTTTTGCTTTTTCGATGTGAATAACGATGGTCTTTCAGATGTTCTTCTCGGGAAATGTGAAGGCTACCAACTGCTACTTTCTAATAACTGCGACTTGGCTCCTTTGAACTCTGACTTTGATTTAGATGGAATATCTGATGCTTGTGATGCTTGTCCGACGAACCCTGATCCGAATTGTATAGAGACACCGGACTTTCCTAACATTAGTACTACATTGCCGATTCCGAGGTTTTGGAATGAGCTGTTGTTGGAATCTATCCGTAGAGATTTAGCTCGCCCAACAGTACATGCACGTAATCTTTTCCATAGCTCAATTGCGATGTGGGATGCTTGGGCCATTTATAATGAGGAAGGTTGTAATTATCTCTTAGGGCAAAACGTAGGCGGTTATACCTGTGATTTTCAAGGTTTTACATTGCCAGCGGATATTGAAGAAGGTTTGAATGAAACGATCAGTTATGCAATGTATAGAATTTTATCGCATCGATTTGCGAACTCTCCGCAGAGTCTGACCTTACAAGCGGCTTATAATTCCCACATGAATGACTTGGGATATAACATTAATATTACAAGTACAAATTATCAAAGTGG
>JBGCDT010000021.1:0-15022 GCA_045105695.1 Saprospiraceae bacterium
AATTGTAGAACGCTTCAGTGCTAAGGAGGTTGTTTTTCAACTCCCTGAGAGCCGTCACCTGCACATTGATGGCGAAGGTTTTTGCGCTCAGGGAGAAGTTCGATTTACGGTAGTGCCCCTTTCGCTAAAAGTAATTGTAGGTGGGGAGGTTACTTCTTTGATTTAATTAATTTGTAGGTCTCACCATCATTTCAAAACCTCTAACTTTTATCAAGGGTGCAGTATCTGTAGCTCCTCTTGATTTTGCCAACAAGCGATAACTTGGAGATTCTTTTACAACTTTACTCACGTCTAAAATACTCTCGTCATAATTAAACCGGCCATAGGTCATTTCTAAATCCACTCGATATTCACTTGGTAATTCTAAATCAAGTTTTCCGTATTTTCCATTAATATCTATTTTCTCAAAGTCACCTCCCAGCTTCTTTATTTTCAATTGCTCTTCAAAGGATTCCTTAGAATGAATCAACTTCCCTAGTTGGTCAATTTTAAATTTTGTGTACTTATTTTCATCGGAGAGAATACTATTGACAACCTTCAAGTCATAGTCTCCTTCAAAGCTTTCCATGTTTAATTCTCCAACGGTATTAATTTTATAATTCCCGTATTTTTCATTGAGTTTCAACTCTTGAATAGAAACCAGTTCTACGTCGCACTCAAATAATTCCCAGTCTCCTTTTGCGATCTTACCTCCGACAATCTTCGCGTACTTCCCTTCAATGTCAAATGTAGAACTGACATCCCCAAGCTGTATACTTCCTTCAAATATTTCCAGGTCTATGGTATCTACATTTAGTATTTTAACCTCTGCATATTTAGAATCAATAGTTAGCGTTTTTGCATTTCCAATATTCACTTTCCCAGTAAAAACCTCTACGTTAGCCGTTTTAAGATCCTCTATTTCAGCATCGCCATAGCGTAGCTCTAGTTTTAGTTCGCCTCCTATTTTTTTAGCGTAGAAGTTGCCAGAGAATACCTTTGCTTCCAGATCGTAAGGATAGCTTTCAACTCTGATGTTGTTGTAACTATTTTCTAATGTCAAGTTTTTCACCTTTGGAACAAGTAATTTCAGACTTGATTCTACAATTTTAACTTTAGAATCAATAGATGATCCATCCTTAAATTTAATTTTAAACTTTTGCCAAATATTTAATATGCTACTCTCACTCCAGGTTGTGATATTAAAAGAAGAGTTAACAGACATTCCATCGCTATTCTCAGAAACATCCAAAGAGAATTGATCAATCAGGGTTTCTAAATCTTCTTGATCTTCTCCTTTTACGAATAAGTCTATTTCCAATTTCACTTTATCTCCTTCATAATAGATCACTTCAATATCGCCTCTGGTATGTGATACAGCTAAGGTCTGGGATTCACTGACAGCTAACTCCTTAGTGACCGTCTTCTTTTTCTCATAAGCTAATTTTGCAAAAGCTGAGTTACCTAACAATAGTATTACAAATAGTAAAAATCCTTTTGTAAATGTCTTGTTATATATTTGTTTCTTTATCCAGTTCTTCATAATTATTTTTTAATTCGATTTCATGTAACAATATTTCATAAAGCTGAATCCGCTGTTTTGCGCAAAACAATAAATTCTTGATTATCTTTTTACTTGGGCCATATTTCTTGAGGTCCTCTCTATATTGAGCAACGACTTCATCCAATTGCTCCAACTGTTCAAAAATCTCTTGATGATCTTCTGGAGAGATCTCCATAGATTTGATGAGGCTATCCTGTGCAGCCAAAGTGGAGACTAGGATCGCCTTATATTCAGACAAATAAGGGTCGTCGATTTCAAGATCTTCGATCACTAAATTCCTTTTGATTTCTTTATTTTGATTAAGAACAAACATACCGATCAATAGCAGAATGGCAGCAGCTATTCCGAGAGACCATCTCTTGGCGAATAGTCTTCTTTTGGGTTTCGCTTCTTGAAAGTCTGTCCAAAAAGCCTCCACATCTGGTTGCTCAATTCTATCAAACTCATTCTGATTGTCTCTGATAAAATCATCTAATTCATCACTCATATCTCAATGGTTTTAATATTTTTTGCATCAACATTTTTGCTCTTCTGAATTGCGTTTTCGAAGTAGAAACGGAGATGTCAAGAATTTGAGCAATCTCATCATGCTGATAACCTTCCAGTAAATAAAGGTTGAAAACGGTTCTACATCCCAGTGGCAATTCTTGAATAGCATTATGAATTAATCGTACATCGAATGTTGATTTCGGCGTATCTTCCATTGCTAAATCAAATTGTTCCTCTATAGGAACTAACTTCATCTTTTGTTTGGTTTTTAAGAAAGTCAGGCATTTATTGATCGTTATTCTTTTGATCCAGGCCCCTATTGTTGATTCTCCTCTGAAACGATGTATGTCCTTAAATACCTGAGTAAAAACCTCTTGTGTCAAATCCTTAGCCTGCTCTCTATCGACAACCATTCTCACCGCTCTATTGTACATGGCTGGCATGTATTGACCATATAATTTCTTTTGCGCTACCGAATCTCCGGCAATGCAATCTTTTATCAGTTGATCGTCTTCTCTAATATGGTATTGGTCTTGCAATTTTCAAGGTGTTTGTAATAAGGGCATCGCAAAAATGGAAAGGTTGTAAAATTTAATTTATTTCATCGTATTTTTACAAAATCAATTAAATAAATACACAACAATGGCAAAAAATAAAAATAGAAGAACGGTCTACTCTACTAATCCAGATTTCGATTTCGATGCAGAGAATGAAGACCCGATTGAGGATACTCCATATGCGAATCAGAAAATTTACGTCAGTATTGATAGAAAGAAAAGACGTGGGAAAGAAGTAACCCTTGTTGAAGGATTCAAAGGCTCTAAAGACGAATTGAAAGACTTGGCTAAAATGCTAAAATCGAAATGTGGTGTCGGTGGATCTGCTAAGGATGGCGAAATCATCGTTCAGGGAAACCACAGAGACAAAGTCATTGAACTGCTCAAAAAAGAAGGCTTTGGAAAAGTCATTTCTAAAGGAGGATAGACTAAAAAAGAGGACCAAGATTTTTACACCTTGATCCTCTTTTTTTTTATAGGTTGCTTTTCGCTTAGTTGAAATTCCGACTCATCAATACTCCGTCTTTGAAAACTAAAGTACAAACCTTCGTTACATTCTCTGTTTCAAAAATGATCGTATTGGAATGTTGGACTGAAGTATCCATCGTCGCATTTGCGTATTGATCGACTGCCTGACGTTTTAGTAATGACTTAGATTCCTCGGTCAAATTTTGAATAAAAGCATCGGTATATTGGCCAATATTAAATTTTGTAGTATTCGTTGCGTGATCAATTTCATAAGACACAATTCCTACTCTTCCATCAAAAGGTTCTTCTAAATTCCAATTGTCTGCCCAGAATTGAGACTCCCTTGTGGAACCCACCGCATATGCCTCAAGGCTCATTACCTTGTCAAGCGTTGCTAAGGTATTATCAATATCTGATTCTTTATTTTCTACAGGTTTTTCAATAACCACATCAGGAGTTGAGGAATATGTAGCTGTTGTTTCATGTACAATATGTTCTTCATTTACAGCTGTAGTTCCTACCTCATATTCGGCAGGTACTTTTACTTCCTCTAATTTGGGTTCCTCCCTTTTCTCGATAGATTTTTCTTCTGGATCAAAAACCGATTCTTCCATAATTTTTTCCTCTTCTACGGTTTCCGTAAATGTACTGTTATCATAAGCATCTAACGCTGGAGCCTCTTGGATCAACTCTGGAGTTTCAATCTCTGTTTCATCCGAGCCTTCCTCGGCATTCTGAGCAGATTCAAAAGTCATTGTTTCCGCTATAGGTTCTTGTTCTACAGCTATAAGATTATTTTCCGTTGCTGCTCTGTAGTTGCTAGTCCCTCCAGTGTTACCTACATATTCCTCTTGATTATCAGTTACTTCTCGCTTTTCTTCCAGATAATCTTTTAAGTTTTTCTGAGGATTAGAATCATTACTAGGAACCATCGTGCTTTTCTGACTCTCAGCTGCTTTTCTTTCCTGAAGTTTCTCCATCTTTCTCATACGCTCCTTCTCAAGCTTCTCTAATTTCTTTTCCTCTTTCAAACGAGCATCCTGTACCTTCTTTAACTTCGCCTCCTCTTTTTCTAAAGATTTCTTACGCGATTTTTCTTCTTTCTCCATTTTTTTCAATTCTGACATCCGCTCTTTTTCCTCCTTCATCTGACGCTTGATTTCTTCCATGCGTGCTTTTTCAGCATCAGCTTCTTTTTGTTTGATTTTCTTCTGCGTCTTTCTTTTATTCAGTTCTTCTTTTTCTTGTAAAGACTTAGCTGTTTTATCCGCTTCGACTAAAGCTTCTTTTTCTAAACGTTGCTTTTCCTCAATTCCTTGAGCTTGCAGTGCAGCTAATTCAGCCTCCTCTTCCAATCGCTGACGCTCCAATTCTGCCAATTTAGTTTGTTCAGCAATCATTTCCGCTTGACGTTCTTCCTCTTTGATTTGCGCCTCTTCGATAGCTTTTAAGTAAGCTTCTTCTAACTTTCTCTTGTTTTCGATCTCAGCAGTTTTGATCTGTTCTTCTAAGGCGATAAGGTGCTGGTTCTCCTTGATTTCACCCATTTTTTGTAACTCCTCCAAACGAGCTTCCTCCTCTGACCTCTTTTCTTCAAGCTCAGCCAATCTTAATAACCTCGCTTCTACTTCCTTCTGGCGAGCTTCTTCAGCAGCATTTGCTTCTTCCAAAGCAGCTATTCGTTCTTCTTCTAGTTTACGTTTTCTCTCCAACTCTTCCATAACTTCTTTTTCTTTTTCCAAATCAGAATGTCTGATTTCAGCAGCAGCTCTCTGACGCTCCACTTCGGCCAATCGTTCTTTAGCTTCTCTTTTTCTTTGACCTAGTTCAGCAGCTTGTTCACGCTCCGCTATTAGAGCCGCCTGACGTAGTTCTTCCAATGCTGTTTTTTGCTCCAATTCCATTAGCTCTTCCTCAGCTATTCTTCTTTTTTCTTCCAACTCTTTTTGTAGTCTTGCCTCCTCTTCAGCTAAACGTTGCTGCATTTTTAGTTCTCTTTCTTTTCTCTCCAATTCGAGTCTTCTACGCTCCTCTTCTTCTCTGGCTTTTTTAGCAGCAGCTAAACGCAAACGTTCGTTTTCTAATTCTCTTTCCTTTCTAGCTCTTTCCTCATTTCTCTTTTGTAATTCTTTTTGAGCACGTTGTTCTTCTGCCAATCTCATTAGACGAGCAGTTTCTTCTTGCTCTTTTCTTTTGCGTTCTTCTACGATTCTTCTTTCTTTTTCTTCAGCTTCTTGTCTAGCTACTTCTTGTCTTCTTTTTCTATCCATTGCCAAACGCTCTGCCTCCTCTTCTTTTGCTTTTCGATCAGCAGCAGCTCTATCCGCTTTTCTTTTCTGTTCTAATTCTGCCAATCTTTGTTTTTCCGCTGCAGCTCTTCTGGCTTCCTCTTGCCTTACTAATCGCTCTTTTGCAGCTTGTTCTGCTTTGAGTTGTTGATCAATTTTTGCTAACCGGTCTCGTTCTACAGCAACTGCCTGCGCTTGTTCACTTTTAGCTTTTGCTAGACGGTCCGCTTCTTCAGAAGCTTCTTTTTCTTCTTGAACTTTTTGTGCTCTTCGCTGAGAGTCAAGTCTTGTCGCTTCAGCCAGAGACAGCTTCCTTTGTTCTTCTCTTTTCGCAGCTTCCTCTTCAGCAAGGCTAGCAGCTCTGAATCCATTATCATGACTGTTTTCTTCCACAGCAACTTCTGATCTTTTATAGACTGGACTTTCTACATTCGTCTCTTGAGCATCCAATGCAGCTTGTCTTTTCTCCTCCTCTTTACGCGCTCTTTCTGCTGCTTCAAATCGTTCTATAGTGTTTCCCTTTGAAGTTGGATTGTCTACATAATCGGATTTATATTCTCCAGTTTGCCTATTCACCATAGCATTATTCGAGAAATTCTCTTCAGCTTGATTGCTATCCACAGGGTCAGTTTTAGCTATTGATTTTTCTGAATCAAAACTTTTATAACTTACGGATTTTGCAGCAACATCTGTTTTTGAAACGCTACGATTAACCTGCTTTTCGCTCTTACTGTTTTCTTCAGAAGAGTCATCAGAATGATATTCTTCACCAGTTTGCCTCATCGCTTCCATGAGCGGATCAAGGTTTTCACTAGTAAAATCAAATTCGGATTCTTCTTCTTTTTCTAGTTTACTCTTTTCAGCACTAGGCTCGTCTGCAACAACACCTCTGTTTTGACGTGCTTTCAAAGCCCGCTCCATAGCGGCTTTTCTAGCGTTGCCAGCACTTTTTCGTTTACTGGATTGCGCATTAATTAATAAAGGAAAAGAAAGGAATAAAAGGCAAGTACAAAGTAGTCTCATAAAATACATATCACACTAAGTTTAGTAGATTTTGATATTTCTGTGAATTTGATTTTCACAAAAAACACTTAATAGCATTTAATAAAATACCAAAACCAGTCCAACGTAGAATGAAGACGATTTACTTTGTAGAAAAATAATTGAATTTAGCGTTAGTAGCTAACTCAGAGAGTCGATATTAAGAAACTAACGTGTGATGAAGACCTATGAAATCAGAACCGCTGTTTCTTTGCGAATGGCTTCAAGAGCTCTATCCAATGGTTGAACATCTCTGCCTCCCACTGCCTGCATTAGTCCTCGACTATAATTGAGTCCAGGATCACCAGGTGAAAATTGATCGAAAACCTGATTGATAACACTCATTGTATCATCTCGCGCAAATTGCACGATCTTCCATAAGTTCTCGGAAACATAGACTTGTTGAGTAATATTATGCTCAAATTCTTTTTGAATTGAAATCAATAGTGCCAGACGAAGGTCTGAGGCAGTCATATCTTCATGACGAACTCTGAGGATCAAACTAGGAATAGAAATTCGCTCACAGTATAATGCAATTCGTTCGTAAGCTTGTAAACGAACAGGCAAGGTTTCATTCTGTTGTGATTTTCTAATATTCATACTTTGCAACCGAAGCTGCCCATCCAAGTATTGCTTATGCAAATAATAAACCGTCAAAAATACGATTAAGGCAGGGACAGTTACTTTTATGATTTCTAAAATGACACTTAACCAAACTGGCATAAATAGATTTTTTTAGTTTGAACTATAAACAGGGCGCAAATTAAGGGCTTAATTCCCTCTTATCAAAGCAGCATCAAAACAAATGTAAAGAATAGATGTTAGGCTGTTTGCTTAATTAAGAGTACCTAGTGAAGTTACACACTGCTTGTTTTTGGTCTATATAACGACGTTCAAGTCATAGGGAACAGTTTTCTTTCTGAATTTCGTACCTCTTAATCAACCAAAGATGCTTTATTTACGTTATATTTTTGATTAACTTTGCATTGTATTACATACACTATCATTCACAAGCGACCCAATATTTAGATTGATTCGCCAAAGATGCTAAACTAAATAAAATGAGTACTTCAATAGATAAAACAGCAGTTCAGCCCGTTCAAATTTCTGAACCTGCTCTAAAACAATTACATAAAATCAAAGCAGATCAAAGCATCCCTGATGGTCATGGCCTTCGTGTAGGTGTCAAAGGAGGTGGATGTTCTGGTTTCTCCTATGTCCTCGGTTTCGATAAACCAAAAGAAAATGACGACAACTTCGAAATTGGCGGTCTAACTGTTTTCATGCAAAAGGCACACGCCATCTACCTCATGGGCATGGAAATCGGCTGGGTCGAAGGTTTGAACAACAGAGGTTTCACTTTCACTAATCCTAATGCGACAGACACCTGTGGTTGTGGGACTAGCTTCTCTGCTTAAAAAGGTAAAATAAAAAAGCCCCGCTTCAACAAGTTGAAGCGGGGCTTTTTTATTCAGAAGGCAGAAGAGGGTTGTAGAGGGTGAGCGGTAGAAGAGGGTTCGCTCAGTTTTTTGTTCCTTCTTTCGTTTTCACTTTAGTAAAAATCGAAAAGATACGCGTTGAGCAAACCCTTTTCAGAGCCCCCTTCTCCCCTCTTAACCTCTCTCCTTTCTCTCCTACATATTCGCAATAATCTCATCTCCAAACTCAGAGCATTTCAACAACGTTGCTTTTTTCATCAAACGATCGAAGTCATAAGTTACTCGCTTCTTCTTAATTGATCTTTCTACACCTCGGATGATTTTATCAGCAGCTTCGTCCCAGCCCATGTAGCGCAACATCATTTCACCTGAGAGAATGACAGAACTTGGATTTACTTTGTCCTGACCTGCGTACTTAGGAGCAGTTCCGTGAGTTGCCTCGAAGATGGCTATACCACTTTGGTAATTGATGTTAGCACCTGGAGCGATACCGATTCCACCAACCTGAGCAGCAAGTGCATCAGATACGTAATCTCCGTTCAAGTTCAAAGTTGCTATTACATCGTACTCTTTTGGACGAAGCAAAATCTGTTGTAGGAATGCATCTGCAATTACGTCTTTGATTAAGAGTGCTCCGCCATCCAACGCTTTTTGTTGTGCTTTGTCAGCAGCTTTCTTTCCACGCTTTGCAGCAATGCGATCGTACTGAGCCCAAGTCCAGACTTTCTTACCGTATTCTCTCTCCGCTACTTCGTAACCCCACTCTTTGAATTTACCTTCCGTAAATTTCATGATATTTCCTTTGTGTACCAAGCTTACAGACTTACGATTATTTGCAAGTGCATAATCAATAGAAGAACGTACCAAACGTTCTGTACCTTCTTGGGAAACTGGCTTCACACCAAGAGATACTGTATCTGGGAAACGGATGGATTTCACTTTTAAATCATCCATCAAGAACTTCTTTAGCTTTCTCAACTTCGCAGTGCCGTGCAAATATTCGATACCAGCATAGATGTCTTCCGTATTTTCACGGTAGATAACCATGTCCACATTTTGTGGCTCACGAACAGGTGATGGAACTCCCTTGAAGTAACGTACCGGGCGAACACAAGCATACAAATCCAACTTCTGACGAAGTGCAACATTCAATGAGCGGATACCTCCACCAACTGGTGTTGTTAATGGTCCTTTGATGGCCACTAAATTTTTCTTGATGGTTCTTAATGTCGCAGGTGGAAGCCATTTTCCAGTTTTGTCAAAAGCTTTTTGTCCTGCCAATACTTCTTCCCAAACGATTTTTCGTTTTCCTTTGTAAGCTTTTTCGACAGCAGCATCTAGTACTCTGCTTGCAGCAGCCCAGATGTCCGGTCCGATACCGTCACCTTCGATGAAAGGAATAGTTGGGTTGTCAGGCACGTTAAGTTTTCCGTCCTGAATGGTGATTTTTGATCCACTCATATTTATGAATATTAGGTTTTAGATTAATGGCTTGGTTGAGCCAAATACATTGGTTTCAAAAGATGCGCAAAAGTAAAAAAATTTAAGGAAAGATTGGAGTTTGGAATTTATTGGTTTTGCAGAATCACAGTGCGCAATCGAATTGCTTTTCTACAATTAAATTTTATACGCTCTTTTTTTTGGAAAGTTTTGGATTAAGACTTCAAAAACCGCCAGAAGTAAGTAGCCAATTCTCTAACAATATCATCTTTTTTTCCATTCGCATCAAAGATAATATCCGCTTGTTCATAGTCTGCTTTTCGTTTCCCCAAATGTATTGTTAGAAATTCTTTCAATGCCGTTTCAGATTGGTTATTTGCCAGAATGATAGGTCGTGTAGTAGCATTGTTAGAAAGTCGAACAAAGATGTTTTCTAAGGTCACTTCTAAGTAAACAGAAATCCCTTGATTTTTTATCCACTCTCTATTTTCCACTTTACAAAATGTACCACCCCCACAAGAAACAATGCTGTTAGCAGAAGATGATACACTACGAAGTGTTTCAGATTCAAGCTTTCGAAAATGCTCTTCGCCTTCTTTTGCAAAAATATCAGAGACTGATTTTCCTTGCTGTTTTTCTATCTGCTCATCCAGATCATAAAAGGGAATCTCCATCTTTTTCGCAAGCAGTCGACCAATGGTTGTTTTACCACTAGCCATGTATCCAATCAGGTAAACGTTCATATGCTGCAATATACAAACTTCTTTGTCGGCTCCCTTATTGAAAATGTTATTAGAAAATCAGAAAATCACTTAGCTTTGCACTTCTTCAATACTGAAGTTGTTTATATACTAAATCAAAAACTACAACTGATTCTATGAAAAAAATCATTTATCTAATCTGCTGTTTACTGCCCGTAATCGCTTGTCAAGAAGAAAAAGCTCCTGGCATTGGAGAGAAGTCTGTTAGCGAAATAAAAGCTTCGGACCGTATCAGTAACATCATTAGAAATCCAGTTACTGCAGGTGACGAAGTAGATACAATCAATGTGGCGAAGATGGTTTTCAAGGAAACTTCTTTCAACTTTGGATCTGTTGACGAAGGTTCTGAAATTGAGCATACTTTCAAATTTACAAATACAGGTAAGGTCAACTTATTGATCTCCAACGCAAAGTCTACTTGTGGCTGCACCGTTCCTAAGTGGCCAGAGTATCCAATCGCACCTGGTCAGTCTGATGAAATCAGAGTTCTATTTAAAACGGAAGGGAAGAAAGATTATCAAAGTAAACCTGTAACTATATTTGCCAACACTTACCCAAGTGAAACAAAAGTTTATATGAAGGGGAACGTCATTCCTTCGATGAAAAAGAAATAGAAACCAATATTGGTTCGCAACAAAGACACATACATTTTTTAGAATTAATTACAATTTGAATACATACTTATGGAAATCTACAATTTGATATTACCCTTAATGCTTTTTGCAACGATCTGGTTTTTCTTTATCAGACCTCAAAACCAATTGCGTCAAAAGCAGCAAGAATTTTTGGATGCACTAGAGAAAGGTGATGAAATAGTAACTAATGGTGGTATCCTCGGACGAGTCAATAAAATCGACGGAAACGTAGTAACACTACAAGTAGATACAAAGACGTTCGTCAGAATTGCAAAAGGCTATATCTCCAGAGAAATGACAGAAGCCATCGCCAAAGGAGAGGATGCCGAAGCCTGATAGCAATAATAATTATTCCCGCTTTTTGAAAAGCGACAGAGCTGTGCTGATTATTTGTATCGGCATAGCTTTAATATTTTGGACACTAACCCGACTTTCCCAAAAATATCAAACGACTCAAGAATGCTTGCTTGAGTACGACTTGCCAGAAGGTTATATCCTCGCCAGCGAAGCTCCTAAAAAGCTACTGGTTACAATGGAAGGTGTCGGTTGGGATTTGATGACTAATTATTTCTACAAAGAAGAAGGCGTTCTGAAACTAAGTTTGAGTACACAACCTCGCCAGATTTATAACAGTAATCAGATCATCAATAAATTGAGCAGAACGAAAAGCAAAATTGAAATCGATCGACTCAATATTGACTTGCTTGATTTGACGGTTGAAAAAGAACTCCGTAAATCTGTCCCAATCATCCTCTCTTCTAGCTTGAACTTTAACTCCAGTTATCAATTAAAAAAAGCTCCCGTCCTAACACCTGATAGCATTGTCATCTCTGGTCCTGAGAATCACATTGCTGAAATTATTGAGTGGCCTACCCAGTTATTAGAACTAGCAAACATTGATAAAAACATGAGTTTGCGATTACCGCTGCTAAAACCTTCTCGAGGAAATATTTCTCTTGATTTAGAAACAGTACAACTTGAATTAGAGGTAGAACAACTTACAGAGAAAGATTTTTTTATTTTTGTTCAAGTCAAAAATGCACCTGATAGCATTAAAATTTTTCCAGAAAACATAAAAATTAGATGTGCTGTTGGATTGAGTAGTTATGACCAAATAACACCAGAGGATTTTGTGCTAGAGGTAGATATGGAGGGCATTGCAATAAAAGGTGATAACAATACACTTCCGGTTTTGATTAGCAAACAACCTTCGTCTGTTAGGACTGTTCATCTATCCCACCAATCTGTTGAATTTTTCTTTGTTGAAAATGCAATTGATACACTTCAGTAAATTTTGTAATTGTATTGTTATTTCAAAATTAATCACATAACAAAATAGCATTGCCTAGACTCCTCTCCTACTCACTCGCCCTATGCTTTCTTTTTTCGTCCTGTTCTGAAAACAAAAAAACAATCATGACTAGCAAGGATAGAGTCTCCACAGCCAATGACAATTACTTGTCAACAATCAACCAAGAGCTTAGTTCCAAGGGGATAACTCCAACTGATGCTGAGCTGCTCCTAAGAGCATACAAAACAGAAGAGATTCTGGAAACGTGGGTAAAAAGCAAGAAAGAAACGAATTGGAAATTGCTGAAGATTTTTCCCTTTTGTATCAATAGCGGTTTGCCTGGCCCTAAACGTAAAGAAGGTGACCTACAAATCCCTGAAGGGCTTTACCATGTCAATCGTTTCAATCCTAAGAGTAAGTTTTATCTTTCCTTAGGTATTAATTACCCAAATAATTCCGATCTAAAACTTAGTGATTCTAAGCATCCAGGCTCAGATATATTTTTACATGGAGGCTGCCAAAGTGTAGGTTGTATCGCTATTCAAAATGAAGGTATCGAATACCTGTACGTACTGGCTGGTAAAGCTAAAGCAAATGGACAGCAACAGATACCCGTTAGAATTTTTCCTTGCAAAATGAATTCACCAAATTTAGATCGCCTCACCTTTAGCTACAAAGAGCATCTTTCTTTTTGGAAAAACCTTAAAATAGAAGATCAGTATTTTGAAGAAAATAAAAAACTCCTTAGCTTTTCTGTAAATAAAGACGGAGCCTATTTATTTCAATAAAAAGAACCCAGCCCTTAGAAAGGACTGAGTTCTTTTATTTTCTAACAATGCAGTTACATTGTTAGGAATTCGGTCAACAATTATCGTTTGATAACCATCAACAATTCTGTCATCGTTTTCTTATCCTCTATCTGAACAGAAACTGCGTGTACTCCATTAGAGAAGTCCTGAGTAGAAATTCGTACTGGCGCATCTCCGATAACCTCTAGTTTCTGAGAATAAACCATCTGACCAAGACCGTTGTAAATATTGATTACTCCTGCATTTCCAACAAAGTCCTTCAAGTTTACGAAAACCTGATCATCAGTTGGGTTTGGATAAATCGTAAATTCATTTACATCCAAGTCGAAAGCAACTTCTCTAATTTCTGAATACCTATAAGTTCCATCTTTAAAGTATTGCTTCAATCGATAATAGTTTACACCGACTTTAGCATTAGCATCTTTGTTCTGATAGTTCATATAGTTTTCAGAGTCACTGATACTAACTACTTCTTCTAGTAAATCGAAGTTGTTTCCATCCAATGAATGCTCCACCTCGAAGTAATCGTTTTTGTAATCTGTATTCGTTACCCAAGAAAGCTGAACGTCACGTCCATTCTTGATAGCATTGAAGTAAAGTGCTTCATCACTAGTCGATTCTAATGGCGCAAAACCATCTCCAGCACAACCGAATACTTTGATTTCATCTAAATCCCAAACGGCTAAACCACTAGTTCCATTGGAACGGCAATACCCTAGTAATTCAAATTCAAAAGTCGTTTCTCCAGCGAATACAAAGTCAGGATCTCCTGTTAAATCAAACTCTTCCAAAGTCCAATCGTGAGTCGTATTTCTTCCTGTTTTCTGATAAATCTCCTGACCATTCTTTAATACTCTAAACCCATAGTGAGAAGGAGGATCATTATCTCCTGTATTACCACTAATGTGAGAATAAGTCAATGGAGCTCTTTCAAAGAAACTTAATTTTGTAAGTGTAGCTGTCCCACCATTCGTTGGTTTGACTGTAATAGAAAATTTAAACGCATCATCGCTATTGTCTGACCAACTGCAAGAGTTGCGAATTCCGCTACAGATTGCAAATCCACTTTGTCCTTCCGTACAGGAATGTGATCCATCGTCGTGACTTAAGTTAGAAGCATTTACAATAGAGAAGCCATTAGGCGTACTTGTAGAAGCTGTAAATTCGCTAAAGTCATTATTTGTTCCATTTGAAGAGAAAGATTCACAAGCATCTAAATCCCAATATGCCAAACGTGTAGGGTTACAAACTTGTACTGGCGTACCTGCGCAGTTACAACCATCAGAACTGACTACATCATTTTCTGTATTTGGATTTCCATCATTACAAGAAGATCCTGGTGTCGCTGGGAAGTTTGGATTGTCTGGTTGACAATCTTGATTGTTACATACCCCGTCATTATCAGAGTCACCTCCTTGATCAGCGCATGGGTCTATTGCTCCACACCCTGTGTTAGTCACACTTTCTGTTTGTCCACAAGACTGTACATAGTAATTACCATTTTCTAAGTCAGTAATCATTTCCATACTTGTGCAATTGTCCGCCCATGGGTTACATTGCCATACAATCTGCCAATTTGAATTAAACACTTTTGCATAATCAGAAGAATTCAACCCGTTGACTGTGATTTTGCAATCACTCGTCGTTACTGAACATGGGTTGCTAATTGGAGTTCCTTCACAACCACAACCATCTGCCGTTACCATGTCGTTTTCTGTATTTGCGTTTCCGTCATTACAAGAAGAACCTGGTGTTGCTGGGAAGTTTGGATTGTTTGGTTGGCAATCTTGATTGTTGCATACTCCGTCGTTATCAGAGTCGCCCCCCTGACCATCGCATGGATCAGAAGAACCACAACCTGTGATAGTTACGCTTTCTGTTTGACCGCATGCCTATACGTGATAGTTTCCATTTTCTAAATCTGTAATCATTTCCATACTCGTACAACCACCATTTGCCCAAGGGTTGCATTGCCATACAATCTGCCAATTTGAATTGAAGACTTTTGCATAGTCAGAAGAATTCAACCCGTTGATTGTGATTTTGCAATCACTCGTCGTTACTGAACATGGGTCGTTGTTTACTGGTGTACCTTCACAACCACAACCATCTGCTGTTACCATATCGTTTTCTGTATTCGCGTTTCCGTCATTACAAGAAGAACCTGGTGTTGCTGGGAAGTTTGGATTGTTTGGTTGGCAATCTTGATTGTTACATACTCCGTCGTTATCAGAGTCGCCCCCCTGACCATCACATGGATC
>JBGCDT010000022.1:0-17643 GCA_045105695.1 Saprospiraceae bacterium
ATCAGGAATGGTCAACACTGCTTTTACGTAAGTTATTACAAGTCGAAAGTTTCAAAATTAAGTTCATCAATCGAATGGCAGATCAACTGAATATTATTTACGACGAAGATCGAATGAACAGCAGAATTACGGAATATGAGAACCTCTACGCCCCTGAAATTCAAGCACATGCAGACCGCTGGTGGAACAATAACAACTGGACAGATGATGTAGATAAACTCTATATTTTTGCAGATGGACGAACGGAATTTATGTGGACACATTTTGAAGAATTCTTTGATGTAATTGAAGGAGTAGCAGATATTAAAGTCAATGCACAACCAGTGGATGGAGGAACGGTACACATGAACACTATGAATTTTAGCGAGGACAATTTCCCTTGGTTTGGACAATATTTTGAAGGTGTAGATGTGCCACTGAAAGCAGAACCAAAACCTGGGTATTTGTTCACAGGTTGGACACCAGCAACAATTGATAACAATGCTCTTACATCAATTAATTTAGAAGGTAATCTGGAAGTAACTGCAAACTTTGAATTAGGTTCTACCGAAATTGGAAATGTCGTCATCAACGAAATAAACTATCATTCTCCAGACGATACGGACGCTGGTGATTGGGTAGAATTATACAATGCAGACGAAACCGCTATTGACGTCTCCGGTTGGTATCTTGACAATGGCGATGATTACTTTAATCTTCCAGCGAATACTATTATTCCAGCTTATGGTTATTTGGTTTTGGTGGAGGATTCTGTGAAGTTCCAGTCTGTTCATCCAACGATTACGAACTTCATTGGCAACTTCGGAAAGAACTCACTTACAGGTAATTTCAAGCTCAGCAATAGCGGCGAGTGGTTTGCCATCAAAAACGCGGATAGCTCTTTCAGAGATACGGTTCGCTACGACGATAAACTCCCTTGGCCAGAAAGTCCAGATGGTGATGGCCCTACACTACAGCTCTTAAACGCTTCTTTTGACAATGCACTTCCACAAAGCTGGACAGCCTCTTTAATTTCTTATGGAACACCAGGAACTGCGGCGCAAGGAAGTTTGGAACTAGGCGAAGATCTTTTTTACTGTGAAGCGGAAACCGTAAGTTTAGATGCTGGTTTTAGTCCTTGCTTTAATTGTAGTTACGAGTGGAGCAATGGCGAAACGAGTCCACAGATTCTAGCCTCCACAGCAATTGGTAACAATACATTTACGGTAACGGTAACCGACTCCGAGGGCAATAGCCAAATTGATGAAATTGATATTACGATAGCAGATCCTATTGAAATTTCAGCAGAGCTTTTTTCGCCTTCTTGCCATGATTTGAACGACGGAAGTATATTGTTAGAAATAAATGGAAATGGAACCTATCAATACAGTTGGGACAATACGGAGTCAACTCCCGAGATTACGAATCTTCCAGGTGGTGATTTTTCAGTAACCATTGAAGATGAATTTGGTTGTCAAGAAATGGAGGATTTTACACTCACCGCTCCTCCCCTTTTGGAGGCCATAGAAAACAACACAGATCCAACTGCTGGAGAAAATGGTGAGATCGCTATTACGCCCATCGGAGGGACTCCTCCCTATACAATCGCTTGGGCAAATAATGAAGATGACTTTATTTTAGAAAATCTGACTGGCGGAACTTATAACTATATTATTACAGATTCGAATGGCTGTACGCTAGAGGGAACGGTTGAATTGGGTTTTCCAAATAAGATAAATGAATTAACAGCGTTAAGCATAGCTGTTTTTCCAAATCCTAGCGATGGACATTTTACGATTCTAGGTGATTTAGATGATTTAGATGATTTACAAATTGATGTGATTGATGTAATAGGACGAGAGATGAATTCTCTAATTGCTAAAAACACAAGCAATGATAATTGGTCCGTAGATTTAAGTAATTTGCCAAAAGGTGTTTACTTTTTACGATTTCATCTGGAAGGTCAGGAGGAAGTGTTAGTTGAACGGATTGGGGTGTTTTAAAATAAAGAGATGAGGTGGATAGGGTTTCCTGCTTACGCGATTATACGAATTAAGAAAAACCAGATCCACCTCATCTACCCTATCCTCCTTAATCCTTATATTTGCCCCCATGCAGATAGACATCATCGACGCCTTTTCAGAAATACTTCAGGCCAATCAAATTCTAGTTAAAGAAGAGCTCTCCAATCGCTACACCCACATCTGGACGATGGATGTTCCGCTAAAAGCTAAAGCGGTCTTGCTCCCCCAATCTACAGAAGAACTTTCTGCCATCATGAAAATTTGCCATGCGTACAAGCAACCAGTCGTTGTTCATGGTGGTCTGACTAATTTAGTAGGCGCTACAGAAACCTCTGAGCAAGAGGTCGTTATTGCTATGGAAAAGATGAATCAGGTTCTAGAAATTGATGAGCAGAGTAGAACCATGACGATACAAGCAGGTGTCATTTTAGAAAACATTCAGCAAGCGGCAGAAGAAAAGAACTTGTTATTTCCACTCAACTTCGGAGCAAAAGGCTCCGCTCAAATCGGAGGTATCATTTCAACCAATGCAGGAGGGCTTCGTGTCTTTAGATATGGGATGACTAGAAATTTAGTACTTGGTTTAGAGGCTGTTATGGCAGATGGAACCATTATTTCTTCACTTAAGAAAATCATCAAGGACAACTCTGCTTATGATCTTAAGCAATTGTTTATTGGCTCAGAAGGAACTTTAGGAATTGTGACCAAGGCCATTCTTAAATTAGTAGAAGCCCCCAAGAGCAGGACCAGTGCCTTCGTTGCTTTCGATGATTATAACAATGTAATTACATTTCTAAAATACATGGATCAGCACATGGCTGGAACACTGAGTGGCTTTGAATTAATCTGGGGTAATAGCTACAAAGCCATGACTAGTCCACCTGCTTCTCAGAAACCACCTATTCCGCAAGGTTATCAATATTACGTTTTACTAGAAGGCTTGGGAGCACAACCTCACAAAGACCAGGAGCTTTTAGAGAAGCTCTTAGCAAATGCTTTTGAAAAGGAAATGATTGCAGATGCGGCCATTGCCAGCTCCTCCGCAGACCTCGAATGGTTTTGGAAAATCAGAGAAGATGTTCATGTTCTTTCTTCTCAATGTCAGCACGATCAACATTTTGACATTAGCTTACCCATTCCTAATATCGGAGAAGTGATTGAGAATATAACAATACAGTTACATGAGATCCCCGAAGTCGAAAAAGTCTTTGCCTTCGGTCATGTGGCAGATGGAAACATTCACTTCATCATTGGGAAGTCATTGCAAAGTGACGACCTCGTCAGACGAATTAATAATGTTGTTTATGGACCTTTGCAGAAATTAGGAGGTTCTGTTTCAGCAGAACATGGAATTGGTTTGCACAAAAAAAACTACCTCTCTTTGTGTAGAACAGAAGAAGAGATTCAATTAATGAAAACCTTGAAAAAAGCATTGGATCCTAATCGAATTTTAAACAGAGGAAAAGTACTGTAAAGAGACTTCTCCGAAAAAGATCTACAAAGAAATCCTACATTGAATGGCCTTAGCAGGAATAGATGAGGTGATGATTACTTCATGATGGCTTTCGGGTGGAATACGCATGAAATCTCCCCTCTTCATTTTCGTAACCACGCCATCAATATAGCAATCCGCCGTTCCTTCCAATACCAAAAAGCTCTCATCGAGATGTGGATGTTCTTCCATCGGAACACGATCCTTCACCCAGACCAGGTTGAGTTCTCTACCCGCTTTTGCATAAATATTTATCAGATGAATATTATCATACTCCGCAGGTGAATGAAGATTCTGAATAAGCTCATTGAGTTTGGAAAAATTCTCAGACTTAGAAATATCAATAAAGTCGCTGAGAACGCCCTCTTCAGAAAGCGTAATTTTAGCCAAACGCGCTTCCTCTAGAATTTCTTTCCATAGTACGGTTTTCCGATCCTCTGGAATATCAACTTCCATACTCTTGAGATAATAATCGAAGGCTTGCTGAGTTTGATCGAAGTACGCTTTCACCTCTAGATGCTTTTTGCAGCGTTGCAATAAGATCTCTGTTTCTTCGGGAGTAGTGGTTCCGAGAAAGTGACTTTCGATGATTCCTGAAGTTAGGTATTCTTCTATGTTGAACATGTATTTATTATGGAAGACAATCTATTGATTGATATATAATTATGCTTTCTCAATGTCTTTATATTTCCAACCCTAAAGTTAGTGCAAAACAATAGAAAATAAGAATGACGAATGGGCTTGTTTAAAATGACCGTAATTAAGGTAATGGATTACCTACAGGTTAAATTATTGTCAACCTACTAAATAATACAAAACAAATAGAAGCAGTATTAGTCGGGGCAAAGAATTTGCTATAGGCTGTAACTCTGACCATCAAAGAGTAATTATTAACGGTCTTCTAATTACAGCAATAGCTAATTCTGTCAATATCTAAGACCCATCTAAAATTGACTTTAATTATCAAGTAACTGTTATTACCAGCTCTAGTATCTTAAGAAAGTTTCCATTACTGTTTAGAGAAATATTTAAAATTATTTACTTACCTCAAATTCATTTATAATGAAATCAATTCTACTAACAGCGCTACTTAGTGTAGCCGTTACTTTTTTATCCCTTGCTCAAAATGCAGGCTCTACCATTCGGATTAATGCATCAGAAGTCACTGTTGCACATGATCCCATTGGTTCATTGAATGCAGCTGATGCTCATACCCTCGAAATTTGGTTTAAGGCCGATGATGTAATTGCTGACCAAAAGTTAGTCAGTAAAGTCGACAATAGCTTTACTAGTGGATACATTCTGGGAATAGAAAACGAGACACTTAAATATGAGCTTTTCAATTCAGCAGGTGTCAAACAAGAACTCATTGCTGGAACTATTCAAGCAAATCAGTGGACGCACGTAGCTGCGACTTATCAAAAAGGTGGAAAAATAAGATTATATGTAAATGGTGTACTAGCTGGCGAGATAGATGATGATGATACAACCATCGCGGGAAACACGAGCCCATTTATTGTAGGCACCAGTTCTTGGGACATTGGCGCACTGGATTATACAGGAGAAATCGATGAAGTGCGTTGGTGGCATGGAGAACTATCTGAAACTACCATAAACAACTGGATGGTAAGAAACGTGGATACCGATTCACATCCTAATAAAATTCAGTTACAACTATATCATAAATAT
The DNA here is from genome assembly GCA_045105695.1 of Saprospiraceae bacterium. Taxonomy (GTDB): domain Bacteria; phylum Bacteroidota; class Bacteroidia; order Chitinophagales; family Saprospiraceae; genus CALGLS01. The sequence goes on from JBGCDT010000022.1 coordinate 5,185, forward strand.
GATAACGGTACCGGTAGTGATGTAATAGACCATTCCAATCAAACAACTAATACAGGAACTTTTCCTGGGCAGACGTGGATGACTAGTACCGTTCCATTCAAAGGGACACAATGGTTCGCAGTTACTGGTCCTAGTATCAATGGTGTATGGGTAGGACACGATGCTTACACTCTGAACACATTGACTATAGAGGGAATAGGTTTAATGGATGACCAATCAGCAGTCCTGGAAAGCAATAACGAAACTGTCGCTGGTTCGATATGTGGACACCCCATTCCTGCGGGAATAGAATCAGTGTCTTGTTTATTCTATTATATCATCTCCCAGGAGAATCCTACCGTTTCATTTAACTTTGACTTATCCAATTATGATTTAACAAATACGGATGTGGTATTACTAGAATCGCCTGATGTAGCTGACTTTTCTAATGGAAATATTATTCAGGGAACACTTACTGGAACTAGCTTTGAAGTACCTTCACATACCATCAGCGACGACCAGTTCTACACGCTCGGATTTTCTACGACACCTGTTAGTACCACAGATTTGAGTTCACAAAATATTACTTTTAATGTTGCACCCAATCCTAGTAATGGACAGTTTGCAGTGAAAATCGCTGCTACACAATTTCATGATTTTCAACTTCGCATTATGGATTATTCGGGTAAATTAATATCAACAGAAGCGATAAATAATATTGCCGATTCTTATCAGCAAACTTATGATTTTAGTCATTTACCGTCAGGGATATATTTTATCCAATTAAGTACAGAGGAGGGAATGACAACTCATAAACTAATGATCGATTAATATTCTTTTCGAGAGGTTCCTCTTTAGCAAATAGGGACCTCTCGAATTTATCTATAGAAAAGAAAAAATAAACCTATCCTTAAAATACGGCCTATCTCTAAAGCGCATTTATTAGCTCTCATTGATACAAAAGGTATATCCAGCCAAATAATTATTCAACTGTTAGTTAAGCAATAACTCTTTGCTAGGAGTAGGATATACTAGGTATAGAGATGTGGAGAATTGAGAGAAACCGATTCAACACCGCTTTCCTAAAAATAAGAATGCGCAACCTATTCATTACAAACAAGTTACGCACAATGAGAGTGATCCGGCCGGGGCTCGAACCCGGGACCCTTTGATTAAAAGTCAAATGCTCTACCAACTGAGCTACCGGATCAATGCTTCTTAAATTGTAAGTTTTGCTTGCCCTTTTGGCTTGCCGTACTTACTAAAGCGGTGCAAATATAGAACTATAATTCGGCTTTGGAAATTTTTAAAATCTTTTTTTCTTTTTTTTTCTCAAAGCCTTTTAATCAACAGCAAACGATTAGCTTTTTCGAAGTTTAGGTGGCGTCGCTTCTTGTATCATTTCGTAGAAATCAGAGGCTTTGTTGAAGTTTTGGAGAACAAAATCAGCCCCTTCCTTATGCAAAGCATCCAGGTCTCCTTTCAGACGAATGCCAATGAAGTTGAGTCCCATGTTCCGAGTGGTTTTTACATCCCAGGCGGCATCACCAATGTATACAATATTTTTTAGCTCATTACCATGATGGGCGTTTGCCTGATTGATGGCTTCTTGTAAAATCTGTTCGCGTGTTTCTTTGTTATCTGCATAGCTATCGAACAGTTGATCTGTATCAAACCCGAGGTGTTGTAATTTTGTCTGGGCAGGTCTTTTCCAACCTCCAGTAGCAATACCAACACAATAGTTTGGATCACTCAATAGTTGCTCAACAACCTGACGTGCACCCGGCACCTGCATATAATGGTCTGGAGCTTTCTTTCTCTTTTCGACAATCATATTTACATAATGATCCTGAAATTGATCAATTTCTTTTTGATCGGGAACCCGATTGAAATCTTGTTTTATGATAGTCGAAAAAATCGTATGATCAGATACATGTGGGTAATCACTGAAATCAATCTCTGGGAAATGCACCTGATAGCATTCCTCATAACTTTGCGTAAAACTGCGACTGTCCTTCCCGTTGGAATACAACAAAGTTCCATCTACATCAAACAACACTAATGTCTTTTTTCTTTGGCTCATCTGTCTGGGTTATCTAGATTTTGCTTCCGCTTAATTTTAGAAGTCAAACAGATCGGGTTGGGAATTGTTTAGTTTACGATATATAGCTTTGCGACCTAGTGAGGCTGCCAGTGAGAGAGCAACAGTTCATAAAGCGACTATAAAATTTTAAAGTTCAGCCGCTGGCAAAGTCTTGGGCTGCAATTTAGAACTGCGGTTCAAGTTTCTCTGAAAAAACCAAATATCAAACTTAAACCCAAATCTTCCGACCATAAAATCATGAAGAGCCACGAACTATATATCTAAGAAAAAACTCAGCGCATTGACCTTGAGCTTTCCTCTTGAAACTTGAAGATCACTCTTCCTCTTCAAACTCCAAAGACAATTGATACCCCTCTGCCTGCTCCCTTTGCAAATTACTAACCGACACCCCAAGCAATCGAACCGCTGGAAACGATGCCACATTATCGAACAATATCTCTTTCGCAATTCGCTGAAATTGATCTCGATTCTTTACTTCACTACTGAAAGTTTTAGAGCGAGTGAAAGTCTGAAACTCAGGTGTTTTTAGCTTCAGCGAAATAGTTCGACCGAAGTTGTCTCGTTTCTTCATATAGTCGAAAACGATATTAGCAATCTGTTCAATTTTCTCCGCCATCTCCTCAGGCTTAGTAATGTCTTCGCTGAAAGTTCGCTCCGCACCAATGGATTTTCTGATCCGGTTGGGATTCACTTTACGATCATCTTGCGCCCGAACGATGCGGTAATAGTAGCGTCCCGTCTTTCCGAAACGTTGCGCCATTTCCAATTCACTCAATGCTTTGAGATCAGCTCCCGTTCGGATGCCCATGCGATGCATTCGCTTAGCCGTCACCTTTCCGACGCCAAAGAATTTTTCTACGGGTAGTTCTTCCAAAAATGGAATCGCCTCTTCCGGTCTTATGACTTTAATGCCATTGGGTTTGTTGATATCAGAAGCAATCTTTGCGAGAAATTTATTGAAGGAAACTCCAGCAGAAGCTGTGAGTTGCGTTTCCTCAAAAATACGTTGGCGTATTTCTTCTGCGATCAGTGTCCCTGAATTTAGGTTTTTCTTATTTACGGTAACGTCCAAAAAAGCTTCATCCAGAGAGAGTGGTTCAATCAAATCTGTATACTCCTCAAAAATGTCATGTATCTGATTCGACACTTCTTTATAAACAGCAAATCGATGTTTTACAAAAATCAACTTTGGACAGAGCCGTGCTGCCGTGATACTCGGCATTGCAGAGCGAACACCATACTCACGTGCTTCATAACTTGCAGCAGCCACCACTCCCCTCTTACTACTTCCACCTACAGCAATGGGTTTACCCCTTAGCTCAGGGTTGTCCCGCTGTTCCACAGAGGCGAAGAAGGCATCCATGTCGATGTGTATTATTTTTCTTTGATTTGGTTTCAACTATTTTTAAACTTTTGGCTATTAACTGTTAACTATTAACTTCCTTCGACCGTTAGAAACTATTAATTGTAAACCTTCCTCTATCATGAATACGGACAAAGCGAAGTTAAAGGTTAATAGTCAAAGTTCAAGACAGAACTAAGTGAAGTTAAAAGTTATTTGTCAACAGTTAATAGTTTTAGAAATATGAAAATTCTAATAATAGGTGGTGGAAATATGGGTCTGACTTACGCCAAAAGTTTCTTACGTGCACATATTACCCGAAAGGAGGACATGATGATTTTGGAGAAGTCGCCTGAGAAAGCAGCTCTACTTGCCACGAAAGACATTGGAACTGTTTGTGAAGATCCAGGAGTCTGTTTAGCGGCAGCCGACCTCATTATCTTTGCAGTAAAGCCACAGGACACAGAGGCCTTGTTTGGCAGCATTCGTCCACATGTAAATGACCAACAGGTTTTTCTAACCATCATGGCAGGTATCTCGATTGCAGCTATTTGCGAAAGCTTGGGCGTCACTAAAGTCATTAGAGCAATGCCTAATCTCCCTGCTCAAATTGGAATGGGTATGACCGTCTTCACTTCATCGGATGAGGTTACCCGTATTGAATTGGTGATGGTTCAGAATTTAATCAACACAACTGGGAAATCGATTTATGTAGAAGAAGAAACTAGAATTGATGCAGCTACAGCCATCTCCGGTTCAGGTCCTGCCTATGTTTATTTCTTTATGAATTCGATGATAAAGGCTGCTCAGAAGATGGGCTTCTCCGCTTCTGAGTCTGAGTTATTGGTAGCACAGACCTTCAAAGGTGCGGTGGATGTGTATAGTAAAGAAGATTTCAGTTGTGAAGAGTGGATTGCCAAGGTAGCTTCCCGAGGCGGCACAACAGAAGCAGCTCTGGCTTCTTTCACTGAAGATAAGGTAGACGAAGATATTCGCTCAGGAACTGAGGCTGCTTTGAATCGAGCTGTTGAACTAGGTAAAATAGCCGCTGCTAAATCTTCAGAAAAATAATTACTGTGGTCCTCCTTTCGACTGCTCGACTAAATTAATAACCACATCTATATCTAGATCCAATTCTTCTGAGACGATAGTCGTGTTAAAAGCCAGCTCTACGTTTTTTGTATCTAGTTTTGAATCTCCCTTTCTATCCGATTTAGTATCTACCTGAAGTACAATATTTTCCGAAAGTGGAATTCTCTCTCCATTGATTTCAAAATGCCCTTTTAGCTTTAGCGGAATGATACCTGATTTGTTAGTAGCCCATTTTTCTACGTTCTCTAATTTCCCTGCAAAATAGATCATAGGGTATTTGTCCTTTGGGAAGCAGTGTCCCCAGAAACGCAATTCTTCGACCCTACTCTTTAGTTGAAAAGTAGCTACTGGAATACTGAAAGAAACGCTTCCTGTTTTTTGATCAATGTTAGCAGAGAGTGCCACACTGGAAGTTTCTGTTTTGCAACTTTCGTTTTTCACCTTAATATTGAACTGTGCCTTTTGGGAAATAAATTGCTGAGCCTGAACCTCAGCATTACCTAACAATACAATTACAAATAATAAGATCAATTTCTGAAAAGTCATATTCTAAGGTCTTTATTGTGAAGAAGGAATTATTGTCATTCTCGATTAACCAAAATTACAATAAGTTAGACTCGCATAAACGACATACAGAAGACAAGTGTTACAAGGACTCTATTTTTCCATTTAAGGAAAATCAAAAAAAGCGCCTACAGAATTCTATCTTTACGCTTTAACCATTAACACTAACTACAAAAACATGAAACGACCTTTCGTAAATCCTCTGGATAAAAACACAAATAAAGAAGCAGCCGAAATGGCCGAATTCTATCAAGAGACACTTGGCTTTACGCCTAACAGTCTATTTACCATGATGCATCGTCCACGAATAGCTTATGCTTTCTTGGAAATGAATAAAGCCGTCATGGAAAACAAAGGTCGTGTAACCTCTGCCTTGAAACGACTGATCGCTTACCTCTCTAGTATGACGACCGGCTGTCGCTACTGTGAAGCACATGCCATCCGAGCTGCTGAACGTTATGGCTCTGAGGAGGACAAACTCAACAATATCTGGGAGTACAAGACCTACCCAGCTTTTTCTGATGGAGAACGAGCTGCCTTTGATGTTGCTATTGCTGCTTCTCAAGTCCCTAATGCCGTGACTGACGAACTTGCTGAAGAAATGCGCAAGCATTGGGATGAAGGCGAAATCGTAGAAATCATGGGCGTCGTTGCGTTATTTGGTTATCTCAACCGCTGGAACGATAGTATGGGCACTCAGCTCGAGGAGCCTGCTGCTGAAGACGGAGAGAAACTGCTTGGGAAGAAGGGATGGAATAGAGGAAAGCATGGGTACTAGAATTTATTCAAAATGCTATAGTTGAAGGGATTTGAAGTTGAATTTGATAGCTGTTATTTGAGACTTATTATAGTATAAAGAACAAGTATCAAACTCAACTTCGAATGCACTCTATTTTAATGCTAAGCAAAACCTACGAGCCTAGGACCATTCCCACATTCAAAAAACAACTCCATCCGACCACCAAAATCACGACTCCATACATCTATCTGAGGTACTCCCCCACTCATTAGTCAATTTTTGCTAAGTGCGTTATCCTTTTTTATAGAAATTTGGTATTATTGCGTTGAGTAATGGAGGAGATTTAGATTAGAGCTTGTAGCGTTTTACAACAGAGAGCATAAGAAGTCTTTTTACGACCCTTTATCATCATAATAATATCATTCAAAATGAAATTAATCATCAACCTTGTTTTAGTGGCTTTGGTAGCCCTTTTTGTCTGGATTCTGATCAGCAGTATTCGAGAGCCTATCGCTTTCCAGGCGGAAAAATATAAGCGAGAGCAAGCTGTTATCTCTAAGCTGAAAAACTTGCGTACAGCTCAAGAAATCTATAGAGATGTGACAGGTGCTTTTAGCAATGACTACAAGCAAATCAGAGATACACTTAGATATGGCAGAATAATGAATATTGCTGTAGAGGGTGACCCTGATGATCCTAATAATAATATAATTACGTATGACACCACTTATGAAGCGGCTATGGATTACGTAAAAAAGGCTGGTTTAAATTTAGACTCTTTGGAGTATGTTCCTTACAGCAGTGGTAAAAAATTCGAACTTTTTGCGGACACACTTACCTATCAAAAAACTTTGGTACACGTTGTAGAAGCGAAAACAAAGTACGCTGACTTCATGGGAGCATTCGTTGATCCTAAGTACAAGAAGTACGACGATAATTACAATCCTGATCAACCAGGAGAAAGAAAATACTACCTCAAATTCGGTAACCGCTCAGCGCCAAACACTTCTGGAAATTGGGAGTAGATATTAGCATACAAGAAGAACAATTTTCTATAAAAAATACCAATAATTACGACCTGTTCATCATCACCGGGATGGACAGGTTTTCTTTTTTGGTCGGAGACAACCAGTCTAATCTACTGGCACTAAAGAGCTATGTCTTAAATGCTAACAATGACCTTACAGACGCCATTAAAAATGTATGTCTGGAAGAGGAACTGCTCAAACTCCCCTACCGTTCTATCAAAATTGGTTTGATAAACGGAGAGCACACATTTATACCCGACCGCCTTTTCAATGCTGAAGATCCTAAGGCTTATCTTTCTACTACTGTTAGTGATAAAGGGAATAAAAACATTCACATTGACCGACTAGCTACATTGGATAGCAGACAGATCTATCAAGTAGATCAGGATTTAGAGTTTTGCTTGCAACAGTACTTTCCTACCGCTAGACTGTTCCATGTGTTGACTCCTCTGGTCCTTGGACTGAAACAAATATCCAGTCATCAGAACGGACAAAAAGTATATGTTTATGTTCGGGATCAAAAGGCGCATATCTTTTTATTTGAAGACCGGAATTTTTTATTTGCCAATTCCTTTGAATTCAAAACGGACAAAGATTTTATCTACTACACGATGCTGGTTTATGATCAATTTAAATTAGATGCTAGTGTCGTCCCTTTGTATTATTCTGGGTTTATTTTAGAAAATTCACAATTGTATCACCAGCTGTATCGCTACATCAGGTTTTTGAATCCAGTTCCCAGACCAGTGTTCTTCAAATATGGTGAGCAAGGGAATACGCTGACAGAACATTTTTTCTTTGATCTCTACAGCATGAAGTTATGCGAATAATCGGAGGCGAATTTAAAGGTCGAAAGTTTACCCCTCCCGCCAAGAACTGGCCTACGCGACCGACAACTGACTACGCCAAGGAAGGACTTTTCAATATTTTAAACAATCGTATTGATTTTGAAGAAACTAAGATGCTCGACCTCTTTGGCGGTACAGGTAATCATAGTTATGAGTTCATATCCAGAGGTTGCAAGGATGTAACCTACGTTGACCAATACAGAGGCTGCGTACAGTTTGTTACAAAAACGGCTCAGACTTTAAATATCGAGGATCGAATAAAAATCAGAAAAGCAGATGTTTTCAAATTCATCAAAAGGTCCAGCGAGCAATATGATTATATTTTCGCAGATCCACCTTTTAGCTTACCAAAAGCAGAACAGATTCCAGACTTGGTTTTTGAAAATGATTTACTAAGTAAAGGTGGTCTCTTTGTGATGGAACATGGACCAAATCGAGGATTCGAAGAGCATGATCGATTTTCAGAAGCTCGGAATTATGGCAAGATTGTGTTTTCGTTTTTTAAGTAACATCTTCTACGAAAGTAGATTCACTCAGAAAACACAAGAAAAGACTTCGTTGAATTGCTTTAAGCTCGCTCCAAGGTAAAACCAAAAGTACTCCCCCGCCCTTCCTTACTTCGCACATTGATGGTTTGCTTATGTGCCTCCATAACGTGTTTCACAATTGACAAGCCCAGACCAGAGCCGTCTACCGTTCGAGAACGGCTTTTATCTGCTCGATAGAAGCGGTCGAAAACATGTTTCATATCCTTCTTAGCTATACCGATTCCGTCGTCTTCCACTTCTACTAGGATGTAGGTTTCCATGTTGTAGCAACCAATCTTGGTATTCCCATTTTCCTTTCCATACTTGATGGAATTTCCGATGAGGTTATTGAGTACCTGTCGGATATTCTCTCGGTCTCCTTTTACCAGAAAGGAAGTATCTGCACCAGACTTAAAAGCCAGTTTGATTTTTCTTTCCGCAGCCAGCATTTGATTGTCTTCGAAGCACTCCTCTATGAGTCCTATGATATCGAAGGAGGTAATTTCTAGTTTTATTTTATTGGCTTCCAGTTTTGAAATCACATCCAGATCTGTAACGATGGTTTGCAAACGCTGAACATTCACGAGTGCTCGTCTCACATATTCTTCGTTGATGTTCTCGTCATAAATACCGCCCTCCAGCAAAGTGAAGAGGTAGCCTTGCATATTGAAAATCGGCGTTTTTAATTCATGGGATATGTTACCGAGAAAGTCCCTGCGGTATTCTTCCAGGTCGCGTAGCGAAGCGATCTCTTTAGCTTGGGATTCGGCCCATTCAGAGACATCTTTTTCGACATTCCCTAAGAGATCCTCATTCATTTGGATCACGCCTTTAGAACCTTTCTTTAGGAGCTTTTCGCGCTTTGTGGAATGTATGTTTTTGTAGATGAGCTTTACCTTTCGGTAAATATATTCTCCCAGAACAAAAATCATCAAGCGATAAATAAAGAGGAAAAAGCTAACAGAGATAATGGGCAAGACCCACCATTGAATGCGAAGCAATTCGACATAGTAAAACGCAGCAAAAATCAGTAGAACAATTACCGAAACGAATGCAGCTACATAGAGCGATAATTTTCGAGGAGAAATATTTTTTAGCATGTAAATGCGTTGTTAGAATTCGAACTTATATCCAATGCCCTTAACGGTACGAATATAATCATTTCCTAATTTTTCACGCAGCTTTCTAATGTGTACATCAATTGTTCGGTTACCAACGATCACATCCGTTCCCCAAATCTTATGAAAAATCTCATCACGAGTGAATACTTTCCCAGGTCGTGAAGCCAATAATGACAATAGTTCAAATTCTTTTTTAGCCAATTCTATACTTTCGCCCTTGAGGTGTACGGATATATTTTCTTTATTGATGACCAAATCTCCTAGTATCATTTCCACATCTTTCGTAGTCTCCGCTCGCTCTGTTCTTCGTAACAATGCTTTGATTCGACTGACCAAAACCCGTGGACGGATCGGCTTCGATATAAAATCATCTCCTCCGGCCTCCAGTGCAGAAATCTGAGTAAAGTCCTCCCCTCTTGCCGTCAGAAAAGTAATCATCGTTTGATTATAATCCTCCGATTTACGCAACGTTCTACAGACCTCAATACCATCCATCTCCGGCATCATAATATCCAGCAGAATCAGGTCGGGTTTTTCCTTAGCCGCCATTTCAATTCCCTCAGAACCATTGCTTGCAGAAGCAACCTGAAAACCTTCTTTTTTCAAGTTGTAGCTGACAAATTCCAGAATGTCTGCATCATCATCTACGATCAGAATTTTTACATCTTCGTTATTCATCGTATTTTATTTAGTAGATATAATCTAAAAACAAGTATAAATTTAAGGCATAGGGAGTTTAATCCAACAGCTCACATATTAATTTAGTGTTAATTCAGAATCTCGTTAGGGAGAATGAAGGCTCAGTTTAGTTTATGAAGGAACAGCTAATTATCCGCTTCCAGTTTACTCACCTCTTCCATCACTTTGGAATAGATACGAGAAAGCATCTTAGGTTGTTTGTCCATGATTTCCAGGTTGGTTACAAACTCTTCTTCCGTAATATCATGTATTTCGTAAAATTGATTATAGAAAGCGCCTTTCGTACTATCCCTTTTTTTATGTTTGACATCCTGTATCGCAGATTCCATGATGTGTGCATCCAAAAGTATCTGGACCATTTTCTCCTCTGGAATGGTTAACGGCTCTTCCTTGTAGGGGTTACAGGACAGCATTGTAACTACAGCGATTAAAACTGAAAAAGCAGCCAATCGGAAAGACATTAGAAATATTGTTTTGGATAATGAAAAGCGGTGAGCTTGGTATTGGAAGGGTCAATTTCGGACCAAGAATCTGCCGTCGAACTCAGACAAACGATAGAGCAAGTTGGCATATTCGGAATGTACTCATTAGCATAACGGTTGGCGTAAGAAGTGAAGCCAGGGTTGTGTCCAAAAAGAAAAACAGTATTCAAGGAATCATCAATTCCAGTAATCACTCCGTGCAAATCTTCTGGATAAGCTTCGTAGATTTCTTTGCGCTGCTCGATATCTGATTGATCGATTCCGAGTGCTTCTGCAAAATAAGTAGCGGTTGTAAAAGCTCTGTTAGCAGGGCTGCTAATGATGCGGTCGGGAGCAACGGCTTTGCCTTTCATCAGGTTAGCCATGAAAGGAGCATCTCTCTCACCTCGCTTGTTCAATGGTCGATCGAAATCCCGAAGTGAAGAATCACTCCAGCTCGATTTAGCATGTCGGGTGAGGTAAATGGTCTTCATTAAATTTTAGCTATTTGCTTTTTTATGGTCCGCCAAAAACTTTGCAAGTCCGATGTCTGTCAAAGGATGATTCAATAATCCTAAGATGGATTTCAGCGGGCAAGTAACGATGTCCGCTCCATGCTGCGCCGCTTCAACTATGTGCTTTGAGTTGCGAATAGAAGCTGCTAAGATTTCTGTGTCGTATTGCTGGATCGCATAAATCTCTGCAATCTGGTGGATCAACTGAATACCATCCCAAGTCGTATCATCGATTCTTCCCAGGAATGGAGAAATGTAAGTAGCCCCTGCTTTTGCAGCAAGAATCGCCTGACCAGCAGAGAAAACCAAAGTACAATTTGTACGAATGCCATTGTCTGAAAACCAACGAATAGCCTTGATTCCTTCTTTGATCATAGGGACCTTTACTACGATATTTGGAGCTAGGTCCGCTAATCTTTTTCCTTCCTCAATAATTCCATTATAATCGGTAGAAATCACTTCCGCACTCACATCACCATCTACCAAAGTAGCAATATCCACATAATGCTTCATGATCGCATCGGTTCCACTGATTCCTTCTTTCGCCATGAGCGAAGGGTTAGTTGTTACGCCATCAAGGATACCAAGATCTTTAGCTTCTTTGATTTGATCAATGTTTGCAGTGTCGATGAAGAATTTCATTGGAGGGAATTTATTGAGACTTTTAACTGTTGACTATTAACTTTTAACTGCTCTTAGCTCGCGTTATCCGCGCTCGAAGGAAGTTAATGGTTAACAGTAAAAAATTATTAGTTAATAAGAAAAAAAGAAGGTGAGAGCACATATCGCACCGCTCAACCCCCTACCCTCGCTGCGTTTCCGCCCTGGGGGATTTAGTAGGAGCTGGTCGTATGACCCTCACCGGCCGCAAATATAGGTGAATCTTTTTAGGAAAGAAATTTAAATCAATAATTTTTTATTACTCTGAAGTTGGCTTAGGAATTACCTCTGTTTTTTCTCCGAAGTAATTGGCGAAATGTTGCATCTGTCCGGCGAGTTCTTTGTTCTGGGTAGCTCGGAAGTAGGTGTCGGCCAAGGCTCTGAAGTTCTGGTAAAAGAAGCGATCCATCTCAGCGACTTGCATGTCTTTGGTCCACAAGTCGATTTTGAGGGTATCCATAGTGTCTTTGTCGAAGAGACCGAGAAGCATTCCTTTGCAGTCTTTCATTTCCTCCCCTTGTGGGTTGTCGGTGGACATCCATTCAATTGTTTCGGGGACGTTCTGGGCGTCGAGTTGGATGTTGATGGTTATGGTTGATTTTTTTGACATTAGTTATGTTTGTTTTTGTCTTTTTAGCTATGAAGTTGTTTAAAAACTCAAAGAATGTTTACGAAATGATCTTTAGCTCCAACTCTTCAGCTTTTTGCTCGCCCGTAGCGCTGCTATGCGCTCCCAAAAGAGCTTTGATTTGAAGTCAAATCTCTATTTCTCAACTGCTC
>JBGCDT010000023.1:0-3534 GCA_045105695.1 Saprospiraceae bacterium
GTTTATTTGGCCATGGCTTCATGGGCGGAAATACAACCAGGTATTGACAATGTCACTTCGTTTTTCTACAAACACAGCGAAGAAGAAAGACAGCACATGCTCAAGCTGATTCACTTCGTTAACGAAAGAGGCGGTTTCGCAATGGTGCCACATCTTCCTCAGCCTCAATTGACTTTCCCTTCGATCAAGCACGCTTTTTCAACATTACTTGAACATGAAATGTACGTTTCTTCCAGTATCAATAAATGTGTAGACATTGCGCTAGAGGAGAAAGATTATGCTACGCATAATTTCTTACAATGGTACGTTGCAGAGCAAATTGAAGAGGAAGCTCTAGCTAGAACGATGAATGATAAGTTAGAACTAATCGGAGACGATAAGAGTGGTATGTATATGTTCGATAGAGATATTTTGACTATCAGTATGGCTATTGAGAATCAATAAAATCTTCCTCAACTCAAATTATCAGTATTATTATGGCTGCTAACTGTTGTAAAAAGAAATGCTGTAAGAAATATAAAAAGCGGAGTAAGAAAAAAGGAAAGATACATTGTAAACGATGTCCTAAGATTTGCGGGCAGTGTAGTTTGGTGCTGGTACTTGAGGCATCTATTTAATCCTCTCTTTTTCTTAAACTTTTGCTGCACAGATTAGTTTAATTTCAAACTAACACAAAGCATGCAAAAAGTAGCCATCCTCTTCCCTCACCAATTATTCGAGGGACATGAAATCATAAATAATTGTGACCACCTCTACTTGGTTGAAGAGCACTTGTTCTTCAACCAATTTTCTTTTCATAAGCAAAAGCTGGCTTTCCATAGAGCTTCCATGAAAGCCTTCGAGGAGAGTCTAGACATTGAACCTAACAATACTACGTACATCTCTAGTCAAAAGAAGGAAGCTGATATTCGCGAGCTGATTCCAGTCATCTTCAAAAAACATAAACCTGAGGAAATTCATTACATCGATCCAACGGATGACTGGCTAAGTCGTAGACTAAAAGCTGCCGCTAAAAAGGTTCGAGTGCAGTTGGTTTCTTACGAAAACCCTTTGTTTATCAACTCTTTAGAGGAACTTGGCACTTACTTCAAACCTGACCGAAAATCCTTTTTCCAAACTTCATTTTACAAACAGGAGCGCAAACGCCTGGACATCCTCATGGACAAAGAAGGAAAACCAGAAGGCGGCAAATGGACTTACGATACAGAAAACAGAAAGAAGTTTCCGAAAGGAAGTACCCCTCCTCCGATTCATTATCCAGAACCCAGTAAGCATTGGGATGAAGCCAAAACTTTCGTTGAAAAACATTTCAAAAATAACCCAGGAATAATAACAGAAGATCCTTTGTATCCTTTGGATCACGATAGTTCGAGAAAGTGGTTGCAACAGTTTTTGGAATTTCGATTTCATTACTTTGGGCACTATGAGGATGCCATCGTTCGGGAGGAAGTGATTCTGCATCATAGTGTATTGTCGCCTTTGATAAATGCTGGTTTGCTCTCCGTCACAGAGGTACTCGATGAGGCTTTAGATTTTGCGAAAGCAGAGAATGTTCCGATTAATTCTACCGAAGGATTCGTACGTCAGATTATTGGTTGGCGAGAGTTCATGCGCGGAATGTATGAAGTGAAAGGTCGGGAATCACGAACCATCAATTTTTGGAAATTCAAGCGAAAGCTACCGAAGAGTTTTTACGATGGAACAACGGGGATAGATCCTTTGGATCAGACAATTAAAAAAGTTTTAGAAACTGGTTATTGTCATCACATTGAGCGATTGATGGTTCTGGGTAATTTTATGTTGCTTTGCGAAATTGATCCTGACGAAGTTTACAAATGGTTTATGGAATTATTCATCGATGCCTATGATTGGGTAATGGTTCCGAATGTTTACAGCATGAGTCAGTTTGCGGATGGTGGTTTGTTTGCCACAAAGCCTTACATTAGCAGCTCTAATTACATTAAGAAAATGAGTGACTATAAGAACGGTGATTGGCAAAAAATCTGGGATGGATTGTTTTGGAACTTCATGTCAAATCAAAAAGAGTTCTTCGAAAAAAATCCAAGGTCATCCATGTTGCTTCGCGTTTTTGAAAAAATGCCAAAAGAAAAGCAAGAGGCACACGTGAAGGTAGCTGAGGAGTTTTTAGCTGGATTGAAATAGTAATAAAAATAAATTGATGAAAACTTATACTCTAGACGACATTCTACAACTCGAAAAATATTATCGAATTTCGTTGATTAATAAAATCTCTGGATTAAAAAGTGCTAATTTAATAGGCACTAAAAATTCCTCTGGACAAAGCAACTTAGCTATTTTCAACTCTGTAGTTCACATCGGAGCTAATCCACCTTATCTTGGTTTTATCTGTCGGCCACTTGCTGTCGAAAGGCATACTTATGAAAACATTAAAGAGACAGGATATTATACCATAAATCAGGTACCTGAATCCATTCATCAGAAGGCACATCAGACCTCTGCGAAGTACGCAAGAGAGGTTTCTGAGTTTGATGCTTGTCAACTGACAGAGTCTTATCTCCATGATTTCCCAGTGCCCTTCGTCGGTGAAAGTCCCATAAAAATTGGCTTGTCTTTTCAGGAAGAACAGCTGATTAAGGTAAATAATACGGTACTGGTTATAGGGAAAATTGAGCAGGTAATACTACCCGATGGCTTAATACAAGATGATGGGAATATTAATTTTGAAGAGATAGAAGGAATAGCTATTAATGGTCTCGACAGCTATTATAGCTGTAAGAGAATAGGTCAATATTCTTATGCAAGACCTGATAATCAGCTAGATGTATAATTAAAATACAATTATAACTATCTCATTTGTTATAGTTTCACAACTATTTGCCCTACCTTCGTTAAGCAATTACTTCTAAAAAGCCAAATTATAAACACTCCTCTACCTTCATTGCCATTGCAATGTCTATTCTCTAGAGTATTATAATCTGCTTTTTAACATAAGTATAAATACCAATCAATATATATTGATTGGTGGCTTTCGTTATTGTTTTCTAATTCGCCATATGCTGATAAGACTTACGACAGTCGTTACCATTTTTTCAATTAAAATATTTCTTAACTACTTAAATATCATTTATCGATTTTAATTTTTTTACTACTTCAAAAACAAATTACCATGACAAAGAAAAACATTTTTAATCTAGTCATTGCCATGTGCATAGCTAGTTTTGCTGGGGCTCAATGCCTTAGTAACCCAACCGCAGATCTCATAGGACCAAATGGAATGCCTGATGGAAACGGAAATTGTCCATATTCACTAGAAATCTGTGTTACTGTAATTGAAAATGATGTTAACCTAATAGAATTCAGGGCGGGTTCAGTATCTGGAGAACTAGATGCCGGTAATGGAAATACCACTTTTCCTGTTGACGGTATTCCTCTATGCATTACACTCAACCTCACCTTAGATTGTTTAAACCCAAGTATTCTAGCTATCGTCGAAGGCTTTGACAATCCTGGTGGAGGAAATGGAGGCAGCTGTTTTGTTGAAAGTGGAGTCGT
>JBGCDT010000024.1:0-5461 GCA_045105695.1 Saprospiraceae bacterium
GCATTTCCTCCATAGCTCTTGTATAGCTTTGCCCAGTCTTCATCTGATGGTAAACGCCAGCCATCAGGACAAATTCGGTTGGCTTCCCACCAAAAATACAAACGCCCCAACCGACGACAATTAAAAGGATGATTATCATAGCACATTGAGCCTTCCACTCTGTAGTTTAGATTCTCCGCCATCCACTCCAAACCTCCAATTTCGACAATTTCATAAACCCGACCATCTCTTGTATCTTCAAAAGTAGACGAGTTGTAAGTGTAGTGTTGGGAAGTAGAGTTAAAGAATAAAAAAAATGGAATAAGGAGTAGTAATCGCATAGGGTTTTTTAGTTTTCAGTTTTAGACTTTCGTAAAAATAAAAAACGGACTGTACTTTTCAATACAGTCCGTGATAAGAGTTTCACTTAAAATTAATACAATAACAATTTCTTTATATTCTGTCTTAGAATTTTTACGATAATAGCTTGTGGCAAATACGATTGAAGAAGTGTTCTATTTCACTGTCCTGTCCTCCCCAAATTGGAATCTTTCCTCCGATCTTCGTTGTAAATGCGTAAGCGATGTATTTTGCTAATTGGTTTCTATTACCTGTAGTTTGATAAGCGAATTCAGCTGGGTAAGCAATGTTACCGACGATAGGCATAGCTCCTAAGACCAAAGCGATATATCTGTTGTGCGATGTTTTAGAAACCAAGTTGTTTGCCATCTGCAACAAGGTGTACACGGTTCGTACCGCAGGCCCTGTCCAAACTAAAAGTACGGCAGCCATCGGCAGACTGACATAGCCCAGTGCTGTTAATATTGGAAGAATGACCAGTGTAAATAATTTCACGAAAGGCTTCAATCCTATGTGGATACTAAAGTCTGTCAAGTAAGCACTGATGTCGTCCTGACTCAGTTCGTTCAGCAATCTAGATCGTTCTGCTGATGTAATAGATTTTCTTTTGTGCCAGCTATTGATTTCTCTTTTCAAAATCCAGCGAACAAATGTCCAGCGGTATCTGCTATCTGTAAAGTAAGCGAACCCTCGGCTTACTAACTTACCATATTTAAAAGTAACAATCTTATCAATCGCCTTTTCTATCTTTTCCTGAAAAGAAGAAAGAAATGATTTTAAGAAAATAACAAGACTCTTACAAAACCATCTGAATGGTCTGCTCTCGTAGTAACTCACTTCTGCTTTTGTAATTTTATCTTGTGAAGCATTGTAGTAAATACTTTTCTGAGAGCGGGATAAGCCTTTCCAACTGGATTGCGTTTTTTCCAATTCGTCACAATCTTTCAGCAACTGCTCATAGGATTCCTGACTGGATTCATTTAGTAAAGCAGTCTTACTACTTTTCAAATAAGTGCGAAGTGTTTTGGTATCTACATTATCAAATAACCAACCTTTATGCTTTAGACACATCGGTAAGTAGTAAGTCAAAGTTGACCAAAAATTCATTGCAAACAAAGCAGGTAAACCTGATTCCAGATCAATCCAAATCCACTGATGCGTTCCGTCTTTTTTACGGTTGATCATAAAGTTACTAGCGCCTACAGGATTTCCTTTTCCAGCTTGCCATACCAATCCATCAAAACCAGATTCGATTAGTTTGATTTCTAGTGGATTCATAATCTCGTTTCGGAGATCAGCCATATAGTTAAAAGGATTATCCACCATTGGATTTAGCAAAGGAGCGTGGCAACCAGAGATAAACTCTGCATCTATTTCGTAAGCCTTTTCTGTATCGTTCCAACGGTATTCGTAAGTTTTTGGCAAACGTAATTTGTTACCAAACCAGAAGTGTGTCAGATGAGATAATATCCGTCGTCGAAGGATAGCGGATTTAATAGCGTCTTCATTCCAAGTGTAAGGATTAGCAGACCCTTTGAGTACAAAGAGAATGAATTTACTTACGGGTTCGCCGGTAAATGTTTTGGTCGCTACGCCTTGATTTCCTTTGAAGGAGAAAAAGACTTTAGCTGACCTTCCATTCCCGATAAACTTTTTTTCTTCGTTAATTAATGCAACCGTCATTGTTATTGTATTGTTAGATTCTATAAAACGGGGGGATAAGTTTTAAGTGAAATTTTAAATCGTACGGTCTCGTAATTTTACGAGTTTTCTTAAATGGTTTTTACTTATAAGGGTATCAGCCTCATTACCCAATAAATACATATTGGTCCAAGAGGATTTTTTCAGTAGTTGTATACTTGAGTCAGGATTTGTTTACCTAAAACCTCGATATTAAATCGAAGTAGTAAAGGAAGAATTTACTTTTAATACTGGTTTGAGGGAAGTACGGTATTTGAGAGGAATTTCGGATTTAAATTTCCGAAGCTGTAAATATATTGTTTTTCCTTTAGATCCTATAATCTGATATACACTTTTTCTCAATTTGATGATGTTCGATAACATACTGTGTAGCAACAGATCATTTCAGTTTAGATTCAAAAAAAGACCTGGAGGAACTATGCTGATAATAAATCACGAATGTGGAGGAAAATTTCTAAGGACATAACAGCCATCAATAAAAGGGAGAGGATGCGAATCCAGCGGCCGTTTTTCTTACGAAAATCTTCAGCATCTGAATCAGAGGTATGAGTGGTAACTTTCACTTTTCCACGGGAATACAAATAAAGAAAAATTCCTATTCCAAGAAAAACCAATTCGAATATTAAGCCCAGGTAATCCATTGTTTTTATTTTTAGAACAAAGATACCGATTGTCTTTTATATGAGCTTATCAGGGAGCGTTTGAATTGTAGTGTTACACTTTATTTGTAATACTCCGGCAAGTTGTGCTATTTTCATTCAAGAGTAAATACCTCTTTTCCGTTATTCTTCCAATAGAAATTTTCTTAGAAGTATTTTTTATGGGTTTTTACAGCAGTTTAGTTCCTCCAATAGCTACACAATCAAAAGGAAAGACCTTATCTTTACCAACAGAATATTACTCAGTATAACACTTAACAACCAAAACCATGAGAGTTTATTTAGATAATGCGGCTACCACTCAGCTCGATCCCCGTGTAATAGAAATTATGACACAGACCATGATTAGTACTTACGGTAATCCTTCTTCCATCCATATGGAAGGTCGTACTGCCCGTTCTGTTATTGAAAAAGCGAGGAAAAAAGTAGCTGAAATGATTGGTGCCTCTGTTGGCGAAATCTTCTTTACCTCAGCTGGTACAGAGTCGAATAACATGATTTTGAATTGTGCAGTAAGAGATTTAGACGTTACCCGAATCATTAGCTCTAAGCTGGAACACCACTGCATTTTGCATACACTGGATTCTATTGAGGAGCAGAATAGAGCGGAGGTTATTTTACTGGATACAGATGAAAAAGGTCGTCCTGATCTCAACCAATTGAACGAACTCCTTGCCGATCAAAGCAAAAAAACACTAGTGAGTCTCATGCACTCCAACAACGAAATTGGAACAATGATTAACCTAGATCAGGTAAGTGCGATTTGTGAAAAACACAATGCTTTATTTCATTCAGATACCGTACAGACCTTAGGTTACTTCCCTATTGATACTTCTAAAACCAATATTCATTTTCTAACTGGGTCTGCTCATAAGTTCCACGGACCAAAGGGAGCTGGTTTTATTTACATCAAAAATGATTGTTGTTTGAAGCCCTTTATTACCGGCGGTTCTCAGGAGCGGAATATGAGAGCTGGCACAGAAAATATATACGGTATCGCAGGTCTTGCGGCTGCTCTGGAAATTGCTTGTGAAAATATGTCTGATAAGGAAACACACGTTCGCTCCGTCCGCCAGCATATGATTAATCAACTTCGTGAAAACTTTGATGATATTCAATTCAATGGCGATTATGATGGTCGCTACCATTACAAAGTATTAAGTGTTTCATTTCCTCCATCACCAAAGTCAGATCTGATGCTCTTGAATTTAGATATCAAAGGTATTTCCGCTTCTGGCGGTTCTGCATGCAGTTCAGGGGCAGAGGCTGGCTCGCATGTACTACGTGCTTTGGGCGCTGACCCTAGTCGAAAGAGTGTTCGATTTTCATTTTCTTCTAGTAATACGATTGAGGAAATTGATTATGTAATTGAGCAGTTAAAAACGATTGTGCCAGTAAGAGAGAAGGTGAGCTAACAAGAACCTTTATTTCTTAATAGAAATAGAAAGTCCCGCAGTGATTAATTGCGGGACTTTTCGTTTTTTGGACTTAGTTTTCAGTATTGGGTTTTTCAGTAGCAGTTATTTTGCCGAGCAAAATTTTAGCTTATTTGTTTATGTTTGTACTCTTTAGACAACATATATTACAAAAAGTCACATAATTTATTTCTATGAAAATCGCATTGTTAGGTTACGGAAAGATGGGGAAAGCAATAAACACAGAGGCATTGAGTCAAGGGCATGAAATCGTGCTTAAGATAGGCCATAATAATACAGAAGAACTAACCACAAAAAACCTACAGCAGGCTGATGTTGCCATTGAATTCTCCAGGCCTGAAGCGGCTTTTATCAATTTAAAGAAATGTATCGATGCAGGTGTACCTGTCGTAAGCGGCACCACAGGTTGGTTGGATAAGATGGAAGAATTAAAAAAGTACTGTTCTGAAAAGGAAGGAGCCTTTCTCTATGCTTCAAATTTCAGTATTGGTGTAAATCTCTTTTTCCAACTCAATAAAAAACTTTCCAGGCTAATGGCTCCCCAGAGCCAATATCAGCCTTCTATCACAGAGATCCACCACACTCAAAAGCTTGATGCCCCTAGCGGCACTGCCATCACTCTTGCAAAAGGATTGTTAGAAAACTATTCTACAAAAAAATCTTGGGCCCTCTCTCCTACTACAGACGAACAGCAACTGGCAATAACGGCAGAGCGAATTGATAAGGTCCCTGGGACTCACGTCATTGAGTGGGCTTCTGAAATTGATACCATAGCCATAAAACATACGGCGCACAGTCGTAAAGGATTTGTTGTAGGAGCATTGTTAGCTGCGGAGTGGATTATAGGAAAGAAGGGGTGTTTTGGGATGGAAGAGGTGATTGGAGGGCTTTAGGAAGTTAGTCTTTGGGAATTGGTCTTTAGTCTTTGGTGCGCTCGGTCGTGCCTTCTTTCGTATTGATTTTACCACGAAGGACACGATGGGACACAAAGTTTTCTACAGATTGTAAAAATAGTTTATAGTAATCCTTTGGCGACTTTTTTCCTTTGTGGTTGACTATACGTTCTGCTGCGCTTTCGTAGTCGTATGTTAATATTTTCAATGAATCAAATTTGCCCTTAAATCACAAGTGCCTTCAAACGTAGTAAAACGCTAGAAGGCACTAAAGACCAACACCTAAAGACCAAAGACTTAAAAGGAGTTGGTGTGCTCGGTCGTGCCTTCTTGCGTATTGATTTTACTACTAAGGAAACGATGGGACACGAAGTTGGCAGTAGAGGGTAAAGATGAGTTATTGAAAACATTAGGCGAAATATTTGATTCGAGG
>JBGCDT010000025.1:0-31093 GCA_045105695.1 Saprospiraceae bacterium
AAAAAGATATTACTCTAGGGGTCGAGAATGCAAAACAAGTTTTTGAAAAGTACGCAACGCCGTATTTCCAAAAATATGACTCACTTGAAAAGTTGAGTGACCTCCTAAACAGAGAAGCTCCACCAAAAGACTTGAAAGGAAATTTTCAGTTTCATGGGAATAAAGCAGATGCTCCGGTAATAGGAATCATAGCAGCTTTCATTCTGCAAGAAAAAGATATTGATAAGCTCATAAAGTACCATTTAGATAATCCAACAAGCACTAGTTTACAACATGATCTAAAACTAGTCAAAAATTATTTCAAGAATTAAGCGCAGTTAATAGTTAACAGTTAAAAGTTAAAAGTCAAAAAAATGTTCGACCTAGACAAATGGCAGGAAATCTTCAACACTATTCGAAAGCATAAGCTTCGGACTGGGCTGACTGCGCTTGGTGTTTTCTGGGGCATCTTCATGTTAGTGCTGCTAATGGGTGCAGGTAAAGGTCTGCAAAATGGAGTCTATAGTATGTTTGGTGGTCACGCAAAAAACAGTATGTACATGGGCGGACGATTTACGACGAAGCCTTACAAAGGATTAAAACCAGGCCGTCCGATCCAACTAACCAATGATGACATAAAAGCCATTCGAACTAATTTCAAAGACGAGATTGCCTACGTAGCTCCACGTCTTTGGATGCCTGCTGGTGATGTTTCCCGAAAGAACAAACACGCATCTTTCGATGTGCGAGGCGATGCTCCTGACCTTTTAAAAATTGATGCGATATTTCTGACACAAGGTCGCTTTCTGAACGAAACGGATATCGAAGATCGACGGAAAGTCGCTGTACTGGGAGATCAGGCCAGAGGACTTTTATTTGAAGAATCAGAAAATCCTATTGGAGAATACATCCGCTTCAAAGGCATTGATTACATGGTCGTCGGGATTGTAAAATCTGACCGAAGAGGACAAGATGCAATGGAAGATGAGAAGACCGTTTTTATTCCAATAACCACAGCTCAACAAATTACCAATCGCCCGAATCGCGTCGGCTGGTTTGTTTGCTCCATGCATCCGAATATCAAAGTCAGTAGCATGGAACCCAAGATAAAAGACCTTTTAAAAAAACGACTCAACATCGCTCCCGACGACGACCAGGCCATGTGGTCTGATAACATTGAAGAAGAATTTAAGAACATTACTAATTTATTTTTCAGTATCAGAATGTTGATCTGGTTTGTCGGAATCGGAAGTCTCCTGGCTGGTATTATCGGGGTAGGAAATATCATGCTGATCATCGTAAAAGAACGAACCAAAGAAATTGGAATACGAAAAGCTTTAGGTGCTACTCCAAATTCCATCGTCAGTATGATTCTATTAGAATCTGTTTTTCTAACAACCGTTGCTGGTTACGTAGGCCTTGCTTGCAGTACCATGATCATCTGGTTGATGAATGTAGCCTCTGGAGAAGGTGCAGATTTTTTCACTAACCCGGAAGTCGATTTCAAAGTAGGTCTAACCGCCTTAGTGATACTAGTGATCTCTGGTGCATTGACGGGTTTTATTCCAGCGATGCAAGCAGCTAAAGTGAATCCAGTGGTGGCGCTAAAGGATGAGTAGAGTGGGTACTTGGTTCTTTGTAGGAATGATTGAATCAATGAATTTTGAAGGATTGAATGTACACTCGGTACGTAATCCCTGCGAACCACTACATTAGAAGGAAAACCTTCAATCATTCAATCCTAAAAACAAAGCACTGAGCGAAGTTTTAGTTTTTCTAGTCAACAGTTTTAGTCAAATAAAAAACCAACATACAATATGAACAAAGGATGCTTAATATCTCTCGGAATCGTACTCCTACTGGCTACGGCCTCGCTAGCCTTTTACTTCGTCCAAAAATCTGACGACGCAGAAGAAGGAGTAGAATTAACTAAAGCGACCATCGCTGACATTACTAAGAAAACTGTAGCGACCGGAGCGGTCCGTCCGCGCAAAGAAGTAAATATCAAGCCTCAGGTTTCTGGGGTTGTAGGAGAACTTTTTGTGGAAGCAGGAGAGATCGTGAAGAAAGGACAACGATTGGCGAAAATCAAACTCGTCCCTAGTGAAGTCAATATCAACAACGCGCAATCAGGAGTTGATCTCGCACGTATTCGATACAAAGAAGCGGTCCGTGAACTAGAACGCCAACGAAAGGTAAACACCAATAAATTGGATGTAGAAAATGCACGAGTCAATTTTAAAAATGCGGAAATCGAAGAAGGTCGTCAACGGAAATTATTCGAGGATGGTGTTATTTCTCAAATTGAATACAATCGTTTCAAAGTTGATTATGATTTGCGAAAAGCGGAATTGGATAACCAGCAGATTGTATCGGGCAATACCTTAAAACAGTTTGAAGCGGATGTCGATGTTCGGAAAGCAGAGTTGGATGCGGCATTGAATAATTTGCAATTGCTTAGAGAAGGAGCAACGAATAACTCTAGTCAGGTCGCTAACATTGTCACCTCTACCGTGGATGGAATGGTGCTGGATGTTCCAGTAGAAGAAGGTTCTTCTGTTATTGAAAGAAATAATTTCAATGAAGGAACCAATATCGCTTCTGTAGCGGACATGGGTTCACTGATCTTTGAAGGCATGGTCGATGAATCTGATGTTGGAAAGCTAAAAGAAGGAATGCCACTGGAGCTAACCATCGGAGCTATTGAAAACGAAACTTTCGCAGCAACATTGGAATATATTTCTCCTAAAGGAATCACGGAAGAAGGAACGGTAAAATTTGAAGTACGTGCTGCGATTAAACCAACCTCTGATGTTTTTCTCAGAGCAGGTTACAGCGCGAGCGCAGATATTATTTTAGCAAAAAAGAAAGATGTCATTGCCATCAACGAGCGGGACATGATTCTTAGAAATGATTCTACTTTCGTAAAAGTAAAGACGGGTGAAAATGAGTTTGAGGAACGGCTGATTACAACAGGGCTTTCTGATGGGATTATGATTGAGGTGGTGAATGGTTTGGATACCTTGACGGAGGTGCGCGTTGGGGGATAAACACTCTTTTGATTTCGCTCACCTCGTATTTTTTTCTACCACAATGGACACGATGTTGCACAAAGTTTTTCTCGAATTATGTATAAAAACTTCGTGCTACTTTGTGTCCATTGTGGTAAATCAGAAACTATAGCCCAACCTTCAAGAACTTACCATACAAGTCCCCTGCCCGCTCATTCACTATTCTGACGATGTAACTTCCGGGGACCAACTGGTCAACACTTTCTAGTTCAATAACAACTACGCCTTCGTTTACATCAGCGTTTCCGCTGTGCATCATTTTTCCTGAAAGGTGATAAATTTCAAAACCAACTTCACGGACATCGAAATCACTAAGTGCAATATTCAACGTACTGCTTACCGGATTTGGATAAGTAACCAAGTGGCCTTCTTCCAGGACTTCAACTGCTCTGATGTCGCTGTATTCAAACTGTCCATCAAAATCAACTTGCTTTAAACGGTAGTAGCTTTTTCCCGTAAAAGGATTGTTATCATAAACTTGGTAAGTACGTGCAAGTATTGTTGTGCCAGCTCCTTTTTCTGTATGAATAGCTTCAAAACGTTGTCCATCCACAGAGCGTTCGACTACGAAGTAATCATTGTTTTCCTCCGAAAGAGTAACCCAGTCAATCGCTACTTTTCCACCTTCTGCTTTTACTTTGAAAGAAATCAGTTCTACAGGTAAAGCGCCGAGCGGTGCAGGTGAGCTATTGGTTTCATAAGGGCCCAAATCAACATTGTCGTCTTCGATTCTCATATTCCAAACCAAATCTACAGGAACCAATTCCATAGTATCTCCATCTAGGTCAAAATCAAAATAGTCGGTTGGCAATAAAGTACTATCGCCATAATTAACGGCTGGAGAAGAATTACTCAGGGTAAAGTCATTCGCAACTTCATCATTAAATAATGGATCTTGATTGTATAACATATTGCTTCCACAAGTAAGTACTCCAATGGTATCTACGTACATGCTTGCACAATCGTCCGCATCTACTAAGCAATGATCTATCTCAACTTCAGGAGATCCACCACCTATCCCACTGAATGCAAAATGTGGTGCAGAGCCAGAATTACTTGCCCAAAAGATACTATTATGAACGATTGTTTTTGTCGTTCCTCCATTCGATTCATTTACATAAACGTGACCACCATTCTGTGTAGCATCATTGTTATAAAAAGTAGAATTGATAACTTTCATTTCTGAAGTTCCACCATCTGTCAGACTGTAAAGACCACCTGCAGAGATATCGGAAGTATTATCGTAGATCAAGCAATTGAGTAGAATTGGACTACTTACGCCATTAGCTCCTTTTCCAAAATTGAAAATAGCACCACCTATTTGCTGAGCAGTATTACCTGTAAAAATACAGTTTACGATAGGCGGAGAAGAAGTGAAATTTGTGCCGTTGTTGTAAATAGCTGCACCTTCTGAAGAAGAGTTATCTCTGAATTCACAATTGATTATTGCAGGAGAACACTCTCCATCGTTTTGAATGGCACCTCCGTTGAAGATGGTTCGGTTGTCAATAAATTTGCAGCTCTCTGCGATGTAATGTGCGTAGCCTCCGTTACGTCCGTCTGCGTAGATGGCCCCTCCAAAGTTCACTGCATAGTTATCAATAAACAGACAGTTTTTGAAAATAGGAATTCCTCCATTTGAAGTATCACCATCAATATAAACTCCCCCTCCTCTACCTTCGACTCCCTGTCCATTGTCTGAATGACCGCCTGTAATTACAAATCCATCTAGCAATGAATAATCACAAAGCAGATTCATATAAACTACCGTATATGCGTTCGCAGCATTTCTAATTCCATCCTGATCGATGTCTCCACTCAACGTAGTTACATTGGCGATAATATCTCGCTCCAACAAAGAAGACTCTGTGCCATCAAAACCACCGTACAAATAAACCGTATGTGGAATATCGAAATAAGCAGACCGATCGGCAAAGGACGGATAATAAGTTCCTTGTGCTACCCAAATCGAATCATCTACCACTGAATTATTCAAAGCATCATGTAAGTCTGTGTAAGCGTCTGCCCAAGAAGTGCCGTCATTGGCTCCGCCCGTTGCATCTAAGTCTACATAGATTTTGTGCTGTGCAAAACTGATACTTGTAATACCAGAGAAAAGTAAAATGTATAGAAAGGTCTTCAGCCTAGGTTGCGTATAGGTAGCTAACATTCGTTGATGTTTTAGAAAGATTCGATAAAAGTTTGAGGGAAAAGCAGGGTATTGTGGAGAGGTGAAAGAGTGCTTGCTCGGGATGAGCATTATGCTTAGACAAAAGTAAGGGTAATTATTGGGGGATTCTTACCCTTGATGGGGTATTTTTTGGGTGGGGAGGAGTTAGAGGAATTTGTGTAAAAATTTGATTATTTTATGTATTGGCAACAGAAAACGGGAAAGAGAATGTTTTATAGAATTAAAAATCACAGCAATGAAAATCACAATTAATATTAAAGACAACAAAGTAGGTTTCTTTCTAGAGCTGCTGCAAAGTTTCGATTTTATCACCATCGAAAAGGCAGATTCCGAGAGCACTGAATTGTCAGAAGAACACAAAAAAATTCTTAATGAACGTTTAGCAAATTACAAGAGTGATCCTGAAAATTTACTAGATTGGGATGATGTTAGAAAAGACTTGAATGAAGGGCTGTCCTAATCTAAAATTTATATTTACTCGGCCAGGAGGCCGAAAGCTGACTCGGAAAAATGCTTCAGCATTTTCCGAGCAGTACGTGAAATACGTAAAAACACGCGGGCTTGCTCGTTGGATGCTGAAGCATCCATCACGAGCCTTCCTACGGCCTCCTGGCCGATTCTAATTATAAAGAAGACCTAGCTATCAAAATCACTGCACTGAAGATACCAACTCCCCCAAGCCCTCCGAACAAAACCTTTCCATCCCTCCTTTCTCATCACTATAAATCAAACAGACCAAAATCTCCTCTTCCCCCTTCACAAAGTCCATCGCCTTCTCCAGCCCCATCACCATCAGCGCAGTGGCATATGCATCCGCAGTCATGCAATCCTTGGCCACAACGGAGGCGCTCAACAAGCGATCTCGCTTCGGAAAACCAGTAACAGGATCTATTGTATGGAAGTAGTGAACGCCATCTACGGTATATACATTCCTGTAGTTTCCAGAAGTTGCAAGAGCACTGTTATCAACTTGCATGATCATATAGAAATCATTGGGAGCAGATTCAATTTCAGGGCGACTGATACCGACGGTCCATAACTGACCAGTGGGGTTCTTTCCCTTTGCTCTGACCTCTCCTCCGATCTCAACATAATAGTCTGAGGTATTTTCGTTTTCAAAATAAAGACTGATTAAATCTACGCCATAGCCTTTTGCCAAAGCGGAGAAATCTATTTGAGATTCGGGATGTGTTTTAGATAAAAAGTTGTCGTCATTTAAGTTTACGTTTTCCATTCCGACAAAATTCAGGAGTGCTTTCACTTTTTGTTTGTCGGCTTCTTTGATCTTTTCGCGACCTGTGTATCCGAAGCCCCAGTAGTTGACGAGCGGCATGACGGTTGGGTCGAATTGGCCCTTGGTGTCTTCGTATATTTTGAGGGCAGCTTTGTAGTTTTTTAGAAAGTGGGCGTGTTCTTTTGTGTCCAGTTGAACACCTTTTTCGGATTGATTGAATTTGGAAATAATGGCTGTAGGAATGTAGGTAGACACTTCGTCATTTAGTCGAATCATCAGGGAGTCAATCGCTCGTTTGTGTTTCTGATTGTCATCGCCAGCATAGGTGATGTGCCAGGTGGTGCCCATGGTTTTACCAGCTAACTTTTGGTATTTTTTTGTGGTAGGCTTTTCTACTACTACAGGTTTACTTTCCTGACGACAAGCTGTTGATAACAATACTATTACAAAAGACATTAAAAAGAGTCTGGTCATTGTTTGAGTTTTTTTAGCAAAAGGAATTTGCAATGAAACAAGCTTTCTAAAAGGAAAACAAATTTACCTAAATTTACCTGCAAACCACTCTCCTTTTCCCAGTATTTGACACTATCTTCGCAGTCCGTTTTTTATAATCAACTGTACAAATTACTTGTAAACAAATCCATCAACAAATGACCTACCGTCGCCTCACCAACGATGAACTTGCCGAACTCGAAACTGCCTTCATCCGCTTCCTCGCCCTCAACGGAATTCCAGCAGACGACTGGGTCAAAATCAAATCAGAAGATAAATCTCGAACCGAAGAACTCATCGAATCCTTCAGCGACGTGGTCTTTCATGAAACACTGACTAAGCTAGAATTTCTGGATTTTAAAACCAAAAATGAAATCCGAACTTTCCACTGCGCTTCTGATAAAATTGTTCTTAGGGGTCTCCTAATAGAAGGCGAAACGGAATTGGACTTCACTAAGAATGATGATCCGAAAACCATGCTTAGTAAACTACAAAACGACAATGCTAAAATGAGTATGTATGTTACGGAAAAGAAGTATAAAGATAATAAACGAGAGGCCGAGTTATTCAAAATGATGGAATCAGGATGCTTAATTTCAGATGGAAGTTTGTTTGGTTTATTGGAGTCCTTGGCGAAATAACATTTATCCATCAAAAGCCAACAGTCTACTCTCCAACCATCGCTCATTAAACACAGGCGTCGCCTCCTTTAGTTGCTCTTTCAAACCCGCTAGTGCCCCTGCTGATTTTTCCTTTTTCGTAAAGGGATATTGATATCGAATCTGACTCAGCTTCTTTGTAAAGTTGAACAGATTTTTGTAGCCCTTTCTACGAAATTCAGAAATGGACTTGTCTCGACGGAGCAGTTGCGCAAAGGATTTACAGAGCGCCATCAATGCTTCGTGTTCTTCGAGATCGTAGTACGTTCTTAGCAATAAAGCTTTTGAGCCCATGCTGTAGCGAGGGTCGGTGTAATTGACCTGAAGTAATAAGCGCATGGCTTTTTTATATTCACCAGTTGCGTAGTAGTATTCAGCGAGGTTGTAGGAATAAGCGTTTTCCTGGACTTTAGCGAAAAGCGATGTGCGGTATTTTTCCAGAAAATTATAAACCCAGTCTAACTTCTGTAAACGCAATCCTGCTGTTACCATATTTTTGTAATGCTCCTCAGGAAGTAAGTCGCCGACAAATAATAATCCCTCTTCTAACTGAACCTGATACAACTCAAAGGAAGCGAGCAGAAATTCTCTTCGGCCTTTATTGATTTGGTAGACACAATAGTTTTGGAGGTAGTTGTAAATATTTTGCAGTTCTTCTTTTGGAAAATAGTGCGCTACTTTTCCAACAGCATCAAAAGCAGCTTCATAGTATTTCGTTTCCTCACCAGTTATCATTTGATAAATATGGTAGTAGACATAGACCGGAGGGATTTTAAAATACTGCTCCGAGTCTTTTCGAATGACTTCCAAAATTGCTTCAAGCAAAACTGAAGAATACTCCACTTTTTCCATACGACCGCGAACCAACATCTCACAAGCATCTTTCAATTTTTCTGAAAGGTAGTAGGCATCCAAGTGATTGGCCTTTTGTTGCAAAGCTCCTTTCTCTGCTACAACCGATTGTTGGGTATACATCTGGTCCGCTTCTCTATCTAGTAGAAACTGCTTGTAGAAGAAATAGCTATCTCTCAATTGCTGATTGGATATAGATTTCCTTTCCTTATCCATATGCTTCAAATGTTCTTTGACCTTTTTCTTTCGACGCAATTGCGTTAGCAAAAAAACAGCGTCTGACGTCTGAGATTGGCCATAAGCCTCTACATCCAAAAACTGATATAACAATCTGCGCACGTAAGTCAACAGTACAGGTATTTTTTTCAAAGCAGCTTTTTCCTCTAAAAAAACAGCCGCCCATAATGCCTCGTTACTACAGTTTTTCTCCGTAAATTGAGGATAAATACCATTCAGATAAACCAATATATCTTGCACTTCAAGGTGCTTATTGAAGTAGGGAGACAACGCAAAGTCCTTAAATCGGGTCATTTCTTTACGATCTAGTACAGATATTATATCAAATAGCGTATTCATTTTCTAAATAAAATCCAAAATTAAAATCGAATTAAAAATCATAAAAAATTGATTTACAGTTATTTAAAAAAATAAATTAAACAATAATTACTAAAAAAACCCAAATTCACCCCCTAAATATAGTTTCTTTCCCGCATTTTCTTTGTCACATTTGTAAACATAACATAAGCTCACTCACTAAACGCTTTGAAAAGCAGACCTAGAAAACGCTGAAAATCTAACAATATGAATTATCACAGGAAACTTACCATGAAAAAAATCTACATCCTTAGCCTATTATTATCGACAGCCATTTTTGGCCAACTAAAGGCACAATGTCTTATTGGCGATTTGTTAGTTGACTATGGAATCTGTAACAACCTAAACGAATTCTCAGTCACTTTAGACTTTGAATGGGGAGGAGGTGCAGATTCCTTCGTTGTAGCTGGAAACGGTAATAACTATGGTACTTACGCCAAAGCAGATTTACCTGTAATTCTTTATTCGCCTTCTTTCATTGGAGATGGAATAACGGTTTATGAATTTGTAGTTTATGATACAGAATTGATGGCCGATTGCTCTGCCGATACAGGGCTAGGACCAGTGACTTGTGGTCCTGCTTCTGATTGTGCAATCACGAATCTGAGCTACACCAGTATCTGCGACTTAAACGATCAAGTGTTCATCACCCTAAATTTTGATTGGGAGTATTCCGGCAACTCCTTTTCTGTAGTTGGAAACGGAAATAACTATGGCGATTTTTCCTATGCAGATGTGCCAGTGACATTAGGGCCCTTTGATGGAGACGGTTCTGCTTATGAATTTGTGGTGACTGATAATGTGTATAGTGATTGTAGTGAGTGGGTAGAAACAGAGCAAATCTTTTGTGGAGCTAACGATTGTGAGATCACAGATTTCATAATAGAACCTTGGGCTTGTGAAGATGATGGTACTTTTTTAGTGGACATTGATTTTAACGCTCAGAATGCAAGCGATTCCTTTGATCTTGTAATCTCGAATGCGAGTACAACTATTCTCCAAAGTTACGCTTACACCGATCTGTATATCACAATCGGTCCACTAACCGGTGATGGCTCTACTTATATATTTACAGTAATTGATTCTCAATATCCTAATTGTGGAATTTCAGAATCCCTGATTTCTGAAGACTGTGGAGGTGGAAATGATTGCCAAATTCTGGACATGGAAGTAGAAGCATTTAACTGTAACCCTAATGGCAATTATGATTTATTCGTAAATTTTGAAGTAGAAACACCAGGTAATGATTTTTATGACCTTTATGTAAATGAAGAATACTATGACTCTTTTCTGATTTCTGACTTACCTCTTGAGTTCACTTACACAGGTAGTCCAAACAGCAGTGGCTCTGTGAAAGTTTGTGTTAACGATGTTCCGGAATGTTGTAAATCTGTAGATTACGAAAACCCTTGTATCATCTCCACCAACTGTGAAATCGGAGACATCATGGTAGAAGCTAGTGATTGTGATGACAATGATAATTTCAATGCTGTCATCACTTTTGACCATGCAAATACCAGTGACTTTTTCAACCTAAGCGGCAACGGAAACGACTACGGTACTTTTGCCTATAGCGACCTTCCTATAATCTTATCTGACCTAGAAGGCAATGGAATGGTTTACGAGTTCGTCGTTACAGATGAAGAAAACCCAGACTGTTATAATCTTATTGAGTGGGATTCTGAAGACTGTACCCCAAATACAGACTGTGAAATTTCCAATGCAATCCTATTAGCTTCGGATTGTGACGACGAAGGAGAATTTAATACAATCATTAATTTTTCACATGCAAACACAAGTGACCAATTTACCATTGTCGGAAATGGAAACAACTACGGAACTTTCTCCTACAATGATTTACCAATCACAATTTCTGATCTTGTTGCAGATGGTACGACTTATGAATTCATCATTAAGGATGTTGAAAATCCTGATTGCTCTGTTAGTTTAGGCTATGATTCTGAAAACTGTATCGGCGGTGGTGATTGCGAAATTCTAGAACTCGATGTAGAAGCAATTGATTGCGATCCAGACGGTATTTATTTCATTACAGTAAATTTTGTGGTAGAAAATCCAGGGAATGACTTTTTTGATGTATTTGTAAACGATGAGTTCAACAACTTCTACGCTATTGCTGATCTACCAATTACCTTTCTTTACGAAGGAAGTCCAAATAGTGGAGGTTCTGTAAAAGTATGTATGAATGACAATCCTGACTGCTGCGCTACTGGTGAATACGTCACCCCTTGCGGAAACAATAATGATTGTGAAATTGAAGGCGCAGTAATAGAACCCACGCCTTGTGATGCTGATGGCAACTTCAGTGTAGATATTGATTTTGAGTACAACAATACAAGTGATCAATTTACCATTATCGGAAATGGAAATGACTACGGAACTTTCTCCTACAATGATCTACCAATTACAATTGCTGATCTTGTTGCAGATGGGACGACCTACGAATTCATCATTAAGGATATTGAAAGTCCAGGCTGCTCTGTTAGCTTAGGCTATGATTCTGAGAACTGTATCGGCGGCGGCGATTGTGAAATTGTAGGACTAGAGGTAGAAGCATTCGACTGTGACGCTGAGTTGGGCACCTATTTTCTTGTCGTAAATTTTGAAGTAGAAAATCAGACGGATGAATCATTCGATCTGTTTATCAATAATGAATTCTTTGGCTTCTATCCCTTGTCAGAACTCCCGCTTACTTTTCTCTATGTAGGAAGCCCATTCAACGGAGGTTTTATACAAGCTTGTATTAATGATAATCCAGATTGCTGTGCAACTGTAGAATATGCTAACCCATGTGGCAACAACAACGACTGCGAAATTGGAACCGCAGCAATAGAGCCTACACCTTGTGATGCTGATGGCAACTTCAATGTTACTATTGACTTTGAGCATGGCAACACTAGTGATTTCTTTTCCATAGTTGGAAACGGAAACAACTACGGAACTTTCGCTTATGCAGATTTACCAATCACTATCTCTGATTTAGAAGGTAATGGCATGACTTACGAATTCATAATCAAAGACGAAGAACACCCTGACTGTGGAGTAGTTCTGGGCTTAGATTCTGAAGACTGTTCGAACCCTTCTGATTGTGAAATTGCACAGCTCGATGTGTATCCGCTAAGTTGTAATCCAGATGGAACCTACTCTGTTTTGGTTCTATTTGATTACGAGAATATAGATTCTGATCTCTTCGATGTTTATGCCGCAGGAGATTATATTGGCTCTTATTTATATGAAGATTTACCACTAACCATTCCTTCCTTCCCTGCCAGTGGAGACGACATAGATGTCTTGACAATCTGTGATTCAGATAGTGATGAATGTTGTGAAGTTGCAGAATTCGAAGCTTTAGATTGTACCGCTTGTAATATCGCTGAAGTCATAATCGAAGAAGGAGCATGCGATGATCAAAATAATTTTGAAATCCTTTTAAACCTAGAAATAGAAGGAGCAGGTGATCTTGGCTTTCTCGTTTTCGGAAACGGAAACAATTACGGAAATTTTGATTATGCGGACCTACCAATTTCACTGGGCTTATTTGATGGGGATGGAATTACAGCTTATGAATTCATAGTTGTTGACATCGCAAATCCAGACTGTGTCGGTTATGCAGAATTAGGCCCCGTAGATTGTCAAAGTCCACAACCCATTTGGCCAGGAGACATCAATAATGACTACATAGCAAACCATTACGATTTACTAAATTTGGGAATTGCGTTCAATGAAACTGGAGCAGCACGTATCAATTCAGATATTGACTGGGCCGATTTTGATGGCGACGACTGGAGCGGTCAATTCATCAATGGCACTAATTGGAAACATGCTGATTGTAATGGTGATGGCGTAGTAAACAATATTGATATAACAGCTATTGAAAATAATTACAATCAAGTACATGGAGATGTTACGAGTATTGATGTTGTGGATGTATTACCAGGCTCTCCCCTATTCTTCATCGATCTACCAGATTTCGATGAAGTGACCATGGGACAAGCCTTCGTTGCGCCAATTATACTTGGAGACATTGACACTCCGGTAGAAGAAATCTATGGCATCGCTTTTAAGGTCAGATACGACCCTGAGATGATGGATGAAGCGGGTGTTTATGTAGAAACGGGTAGTAGTTGGCTGGGAGAGCAAGGCAGTCAGCTCATCAGTATCGACAAAAGCTTTGCAGATGAAGGACTCATTGAGGTGGCCATTACCAGAACCGATCACAATAATATTTCTGGATTCGGAACGGTTTCCTACTTCATAGGAATCATTGATGACATCGCTGGTAAAACGGAACTTTCAGTGGAAATCACGGATGTAGTAGCGATCACTTACGAAGAAGCAAGAGTTACTTTTGAAACGCCGCTGGCAGTTATGAATTTGACTACTAGTACGAATGAGCTTCTAGACGAAGTCGTTACCGTTTTCCCAAACCCTGCAGATGATTTTATTACTATAAAGACGACAGGAGAGAAAACACCTAGACTGATTACGGTTTACAATATGCTTGGACAAGTGGTTACACAAATGGAAAACCCAGTACAAAATCAGCGTATGGATTTGAGAGATTGGAACGCTGGAGTTTACTTCCTGGATATCCAGTTTGACGAAGGAAAAGTGAGTCGAAAGGTAGAGGTTTTGAAGTAGACTGAGACTATTGACAAATAAAGAAGGCCGTAGTTTTTCAACTACGGCCTTCTTTGCTTTTGGTTCTAACTTGTTTTAAATACAATACCTAGCCCTCCACCTCACAATCCTCCACCGGCCAACTCGCCATCACTTCCTCCCGCTCCGGCAGTACCACCTCTATTTTTTTCGGCTCATAACTATTCAATGCCTTGTATATAACAGAGTGTACACGGCTTCTGATTTTCTTCTTCGCCAGCCTGTTATTTTTATAATCCGGATAAATACGGTTGGTCAAAAAGATGTAGACCAGCTCTTGTTCTTTATCTACCCAGACACAGGTT
Source organism: Saprospiraceae bacterium (assembly GCA_045105695.1). GTDB lineage: Bacteria > Bacteroidota > Bacteroidia > Chitinophagales > Saprospiraceae > CALGLS01. The sequence continues at coordinate 14,055 of JBGCDT010000025.1, forward strand.
CCTGTAAAACCCCGATGACCAAAAGTCTGATAATTGGTAGCATAAGGAGAGCAACCTCTCGTTCCTTTACTAGTCTTCACTTCAAAACCTAAACCACGATGGCCGCTCGTTTTTTTAGTAAATAAATCTACCGTTTCGGGTTTCAGATATTGTTCGCCGCCGTAACTTCCTTTGTTGAGTAGCATCTGAAAAAGAGTAGCCATATCTGTTGCGTTAGAGAAAACACCAGCGTTACCAGCTACACCTCCCAAGAGACTTGCCGTTTCATCGTGGACGTAACCCTGGACTTGTTCTTTGCGCCATTTAGAATCCATTGCCGTGGGAGCTATTTCGGATTTCGAGAATTTCTTTATTGGATTGAAAGTCGTGTGGCGTAAATTCAAAGGCTTATAGAAATACCGATCTACATATTTATCCAAAGAAGATTTAGTTTGCTTTTCAATCGCTTTCTGCAAAAGAACAAAATTCAAATCACTGTATAAATAACGCTTTCTTCTTTTTCGCTTGACCGCAAAAGATTCATCCCAGATACTATCAATGTGATGATAATTAAGGTACAGCGAATCACCAATACGTACGTTATAATCTCCTTGAGAAATCTTACAGAAGTAATCATTACAACCATTTACTAGCGTATCTCTATTGTTTAAATACTTAGTTATTGGAACATACGATTGTAAGCCCGATCGATGAATCAGCAAGTCTCTGGTTGTAATATTTCTCAATTTCCTTTTATCCAAACCCAGCGTTGTGGAAAGCGTTTTTTTCAGGGATAGCTTCTTTGTTTCATAGGCCTTCATTGCTGCGAGCGTAGTAGCTGCAACCTTCGTTACGGAAGCAATATCGTACAAATGATTGCTACCGACCTTCTGCTTTTTGTCATAGGTAAAATGACCGAAGCTCTTGTCGTAGATCACATTCCCAGATTTCACAACCAAGACCTGGCAGCCTGGCATTGCCCCTGATTTGATCGCTCGATATACCACAGCATCGATGTCCACTAACTTGTGTGGCGCGATGCCTACTTCCTCTGCCATACCATATTTCAAACGAGTGATTTCGTTGGAGAAACCTTGTCCCTGATCTAGAAAACCATTGAGTGCGATGGGGAGTTTGCCTTCTGCTTTCATACCTCCGAAAAGGAGCTGAGCGGCTTGGGATTGAGTGGTTCCGTTCAATTCATAAGCTTGAACCATCGTCACTGTTTTCGCGAAAGGACGTAAGTTGAAAGGACTTCCAAAGTTGACTAAAACAACTTTATTGTTTTTACTCCAATCGTTGATACTCTTTATTATTGCAGCATCTCTTTTTTTATCTAACAATACATTTGCGAGTGTAATGACTGTAGTTTTTTTCTTCAGTTTTTTAGTATTCAGTGCAGGCCAGGTGTTGGTCTCTTCATCAATTCTCAATTTCGGGTAAGTAGAATAACTATCGTATTTAGCAAAAGCTTTTTCAAAAACACGCATAGAAGGATCACCTAACTGAACCAGTCTAAAAGATTGCTGATCAAGATTTTTGAAAGGGAGAATACTATCCATATTATTTGCCAAAGTCAAAGCCGATTCAAACAATTCGTAAATAGGATAGACATGATTTTCTTTTGCAAAAAAGGTTTCCATCTCTTCTTCGCCAATGCTTGGAATCTCTTTGTCCAATTCTAACCATGTTTTTGCCAAAAGCAATTTTCGGACTTTCACATCTAACTGTTCCTCCGTTAAAAACCCATCTACTATAGATTTACGAATCTGAGAAATAATACTCCTCGGATTTTGTTTTACCAACAATACATCTACGCCACCATGCAATAAATCAAAAGCAGTATTCTGAGCATTTGGAAAACCAAAAATCAACCCATCGAAAGAAGCATGCTCTTGCAAATAATCTTTTAAGAAATTGTAAGGATAGAAACGATTGGTATCTGCTTTGAACGCGGCATTGTCAATCACTAAACCAGAGAGGCCATTTTGACTCAGGTTAAAATATTGATTCATTAGACTATCTCTCTTCGATACTTCTTCCTCATCTCTGTCTGTAGAGAAATACAGTTCTTTAAAAGGTCCAGCAATTGAAAATATCTTTTCCTTTTGCAATTCATGCATAATGGAGTAGGAACGAAAAAGTAATTCCTCCGCGTCATTCTCCAAAGCATATGAATCGTACAAAGCTCTTGTAGTATCGGCCATTTGCAAACCAGGAGCTAAACTGAACTGTAGATTCAGAGCCTTACACTGTTTAATATACTGGGCCAATAAAACATCTTTCTTTTTCCGCGAAGGAATTGCAGATATAGTAGCTGGCAAAGGATAATCTATAACGTCTGTAAATTGATTATTCAGAGCAACTGTCTGTGCCGTCCCGAACATTAGTGGGATCTTACTCTGTTGTTGTAAGAGTCTTGTTAGAAAAAGATAATCGGTTGTAGAAACAGCACTAGGCATCCAACCTGCCAATCCTAAATCCGTCACCCAACTAGTTAGCGAATCCTTTTGAAAACCTTCTTCTGTTTGTAGAATCACCAATTGCCCAATCTTCTCCTCCAAGGTCATTTGTTGCAATAGTGAATCGGCCCATGCCGTCTCTGATTGTAGGAAAGGCGCATAGATTTGCTCAAAGCCCTTTTCCTTCCGATGGCAGGAACTTAGAATAATCAGCGATATAAAAAAGAACCAATAGGGTCGCATGGGATTTAGTAAAACTTAGTGAATAGTAAGAACGGTTAATCCGTCTGTAAATTACACATTACAAACATATTATATTTATATCGTAATCTTACGGACTTTGTTGGAATATATGCAAAGTGATTTGTGCATTGATGGAAGAGCAGGTAAGTTAGAGGTATCAATGACTTTGCTAGCTAAGATAATATTTTTTTGTTGAATATGTTGTTTTTAATTTCAAATATAAAAAACAAACTCAAGCTCAAACCAACAGGCGTCCTCCTACACCCCATTCATGACAGAAGGTTTTGAACTTGCAGTTGATAATTGTTGGTTGAACTTAACCTCACCGCACTCCCAATACCCGCTTATACCATTGCTTCATTCGTTGCTGAGAACAACCGAAACGGTACATATTAAAAACGATCAGATTTGCCAGTTGAACTTTCAAATAACTGTTCTGCTCATACTTACGAGCAGAGACCAACACATCTTTGGGAATGATTAAAAAAGGGTGACTCTCCCGAGCCCGACCAATCAAATTATACTCCTCCATGACTTGATAATTTTCATCATAGCCATTTAAGTCCTCAAATAACTGGCGAGTGATAAACAAAGTCTGATCTCCACCTCGGCACCACATTTTATCGAAGCGAGTAAAGTAAGAATTCACTTTCAATAACAAACGATCAGAATCGAAAGCAAAACGATAACAGCCAATTGGAAAACCATTCTCCACAGCAGAGAAGATGTCCTCTACGTAACTTAACGGAGGCAAGCTGTCTGCATGAACGAAATAGAGTACGTCGCCCTTTGCGTGCTTTGCGCCATAGTTCATTTGAGCAGCACGGCCACGGCGAGGCGATTCTAAGATAGTAGCTCCTCTCGTAGCTGCAATCCCACAGGTATCATCTGTGCTTCCACCATCTACTAACAATACATCTACAACTCGATCTGTCTTAGCAGATTGAAGATGTTCTAACAGACGACAGACATTCTCAGCCTCGTTCAAAGTGATGATAATAATGGAAAGCGTTTGCAATTACTCAAAGTTTATTTTCTAAAAAGCTTCGCCAAAAGTAAGATAATAACCTGGTCCATCCTCTCCTACTCCTACGTCAAATCGAAGGTTCAATTTCTCCTTAGCATCCAATGTAAAACGAATACCTGCGCCAGCATTATAATGCAGATCTTGAAAGGAAAGATCATTTACATTATTCGCCACTCGCCCCGCTCCTCCGAAGAGCACTCCTCCGAACCGCCAAAATAAAGGTATCCGATATTCTCCTTGTAGAATTAACAATTGTTTGTCGCGGTAACGCCCTTCTATGTAGCCCCGCATTCTTCTGGTTCCTCCAAATAAAGCCATCTGATAAAAAGGAACATCGCCAAAAGTAAATTCTCCATAGAGATTCAAAGCGAAGACATGCTTCCGTTTATTACTAAAATAAGTACTGACATCTAAACTGTATTTTTGAAAATTGAAATCAGATCCTAAGGTTTTTGAATTGGAGAGCAGCACTAGCTCTGCATATCTCCCTTTTGTTGGATAAAAGATGTTGTCCCTACTTTCGTAATTCAAAACCAAACCTAGTCCTGACAAAAATCCTCCTTCTGAACCGGATACCTTCGTTGTTTCCAAGAGTCCATTTTGCTCTGTATCTCGAATGTCAAAATTATCCATCAGGTAACGAATACCGACATACAATTTTGGGCGAACCAGATACAAGGCATTTATTCTAACCCGTGGAAAACTAGCTTCGTAAGTTTCCAGATTGTCTTCTTTTAGATCATTACCAACGCCAAAGTAAGGATAGGTGTAAATATAATACCCCAGCTCTCCGTACAACTTGTACAACTCCTCGCGATAGAACAATTGGTAATTTAGATAGGTCAACACTTGTTTGTTCAGAGTGTACGCTCCGCCAGCTAGTAACTGCGAAGGAAGAGATTCTTTGGATTCTCCTTTGAAGCGAAAACTGAGGGAACCTGCCCCTCCGAATATCCAATCGGTCTCCGGGGTGAAGGCGACGATGGGGAGAGCGATGAGCTTATAGTTCTTTTGTTTGGTAGTGTCTTGCAGTGGAGCGAAGTCGTTCATTTTTGCGAAAGCGGAATGGCCACAGCAGAGGCAAAGGAATAGAAACGTTAGGTGTTTTATTTTCATGAAAATGATTTCCGATGTGTTTTTTATTTTTTAAATAACGTGATGTACGTAATTTTAAATCGTACGAATACGGGGCTGTTCCTATGGAACGCTTTTCCCTTTTCATGTAATCTGTCTATAGACAGATTGTTCCTACGGAACATCTTACGACAGTAGTTTCTATACCGTTATTAAAAAATGCTACACTAAAATGTCCTGTAGGGACAAACTGTCCATAGAATTTATTAACGTCGTATCGTGCGTTCCGTAGGAACAGCCTGTCAAACGCGGATTTTCACATCACATAAAATTTCCACCATCTGTATCTTTTCCCCCCATCTGCATTATGATAACGAAAACGGTCTTTACGGCACAACTGATTTACGATTAAACGCCCAGAGTTGGTTTTTCTAGAAAAGTGACTTCGGGTGTTTTTAGCTTTCAAAATTAATAATATCAGAACCCTAAAGATTATCAAAAATTCGTTATATATGCTGTCCAACTTACAAATAAGTCGTACCATTAGTAAAGAAAAAGTTACCAGAATGGATGTATCTCACAGAGCGGTCACCAAAGAATCGATGCTTGCCGAATGGAAAGTCATTCAGCAGGCGCAGTCTAACCGTGCCCACTTCCGACCGTTGTACAATAAGTACTATGAGGTCATCTTCCGCTTCATCTTCCAAAGAGTCGGAGCACAATCTACAGCTTCAGATATTTGCTCGCAGGTATTTTTGAAAGCGATGCAACGATTGGATAAATACCAATTCAAAGGCGTTCCGTTTTCTGCCTGGTTGTACCGAATAGCGAGCAACGAGGTGGCGCAGCATTTTAGAGACCACAAAAAGAACCGAACTGTTTGTACCGACGATGTTCATCTAAATGACATCATTGATGAGGTAACGGAGCAACCCAATGAACAGTTGACTAAGAACCTACTCCTTTGTTTAGACGAACTCAAAGTGGATGATCTCCAGCTCATCGAATTGCGCTTCTTCGAAAGAAGACCATTCAAAGAAATTGCAGACATCCTCGGCATTACCGAATCCAACGCCAAAGTAAAAACCTACCGAATCCTAGATCGACTCAAAAAGAAAATCAGTAATCTACCGCTTGATCCGCCTTCGGGTGAGCAAGCCATCAGATAATATTAGTTGTCCAAAAAGACCCATTTACTAATCAAAGAAAATAAGCGTTTCAACGCTAAAACTTCCATCTTATGAAAAAGAAAAATTACAATTGGAAATTAAATCCGGACAAGCCATCCAAGGAGCAAATTGCTTCCAGTATGGACTTTGACAAAGTGCTGAACGAGTACAACAATAGTGCTCCGCAAGAACCTGGAAAACCGGAAAGAGCGCCACGGCTTCGTCGTCGCTTACGAATCATCGGAGGCGCGATTGCAGCGGCAATCGTAGGAGTCATTGCATTTTTTAGCTTGAATAAAAATGTATCTAACAATAGTCCTACAACTTTCAAAGAGTACGCCGTTACTCAGCCTTACGTCAATCCACCATTGGGAGATGAGGCAACGAAAGCTTTTGTCAATAAGACCCTGAGTGCCAACGAAGGAGGTGTTTTTGAATTTGACAATGGTTCTAAGCTAACTGTTCCTCCAGCAGCATTTACCCATGCACAAGGAGGCATCGTACAGGGAGATGTAGAAATCCGTTTCCGAGAATACCATGACTTTGTGGATTTTTTCCTTTCGGGAATCCCTATGGAGTATGACTCGGCGGGCACACAATACAACTTAGAATCTGCCGGCATGGTAGAAATTATTGCGGAGCAAAATGGCGAACGACTGAGCATGGCTCCTGGAAAAGCTATTGATGTAGAACTAGTTTCAAACGTCATTACTGAAAATGGAGAAGTTCCTAATTTCAATATTTACTACCTAGATCAAGATAAGCGCAACTGGGTTTACGAAGGTCTTGATAAAATCAATAGAATCGACGAACCTATCGCAGATGCCAGTGACTTACTCTCTGAAGAAGAAGTCATAGAGCAGGATTACAAAAACGAACTCGCAAAAATCGAAAGCAAAACGCAGCAAAAACTAGCGAGCATCGAAAGAGAACTGCCTTCTTTGGTGAAACCATACCAGCCACAAAAAGCAAATGGCAGTGGACAAGTATTTGACTTTTCTTTTGGACAAGATCAGATAGATTATGGTACAAAGGTTCCTGGTTCGGAGGAGGAGCAACTACGATTGGCAGATGAACAAATCAGAAAGTTACGCAAGCAATACGCCAATACCATGTGGCAGTTCTCTCCAAACAATGAAGCTGTTTCTGAAACGGTTATTAAGAATAATGAGTGGGAAGATATGGAGATGAAGTTCATAGGAGGAAGAGATTATGAGTTGACTTTGATTGATGGAGACAAACGAGTTAAGGTTTTAATTAACCCAGTTCTAATTGGGCAAGATTACAATAAAGCTTTAGCTTCTTTCAACGAAGAGATGAAAGGCTACCAAGCACAGCTTGAAGAACGCAAATCTTTCATGGCGACCAAGCTTTCAGAACTACGTGCCGCTGCTGCAGAAGAGGAACGCATCGCTCAGTTGGCCTTTGAAGACAAAGTAGCTGCTTATCGTGAAAAGGGGCTGGCGCACCGAGCGACTGACGAAATCATTTATGCTAAGGTGATGAATAATTTTACCGCTACTAGACTAGGAATCTGGAATTGTGATCGTCCGCTTCCAATTGGAATGCTAGCCATCAACGGTAGTTTCAAGGGAAGTAAGGATCAGGAGTATCATCAGAACATTGCCTATGTGGTGAATAAGAGTCAGAATACCATTTCAAGATTTTTCACAAGGGAAGGTTGTAAAATGGATCTCAGAGGTAATTCAGAAATACTGATTTGGTTGCTTACAGAGGATAATAAGTTAGCAGTTCATCCACCAGAGAAATTTGAAGAAGTCAAAAAGAAAAAGAAGACGGGCTCTCAGGATCGCTTCGCGCATACATTTGTGATGGATGTTGTCGATCAGCCGCTAGATTCCGAAGAAGATATTAGAAAGGTTTTGGATTTCTAGTAAGAAATATATAGCTTAGCAAAAGAGGCCACCAACTTGGTGACCTCTTTCTAAAAATAGTAAGTTTCCTTTCTCTCAACGTTCCTACATTTTAATTTAAGTGTAGGGACTTTTTATTTTTCATTAACGCTTGACCACTTTTTTAACCACTTGACCCTTCCCTGTTTTCAACTGTACCAGGTAAGTCCCGCTCGCCTCATTCCTAATATCAATTCCAACATTCACTTCCGATCCATTGGTCATCTGAGCAAAGATCCGTTGTCCTAACACATTGTACACGTTTACTTCCACCGTTTCACTTTCAACAAATTTTGCAGCAATCCGGAAAGCTCCATCTGTAGGATTCGGGAAGATATCTAAGGCTGTTAGTCCCTGTAATTCATTCGTTGAAGAAGTACCGAGTAGCATAGAGCGCTCAGCCGAGCAGCCATTTGCATCCGTTATCGTTACAGTGTAGGTCCCAACATTCAGATTAGAAATAGTCGCTGTAAGTGGTCCATCCCAGTTATAAGAATATGGTGAAGTTCCTCCACTTGCCAAGGCCGTGATCGAACCATTACTACCATTATCTGCTGGTGAAAAAGCAAAATCTATCGTCAAAGGTGCCGGAGCATCTATTTCGTAAGAACTACTATAAAGGCATCCTGCACCATCACTGATGAGTACAGTGTAAGTACCCGTCCCCATGTCAGATAAATCTTCTGTAATCGCACCATTACTCCAAAGGAATGTATAGGGTGTCGTTCCACTCGTCATTGTCAAATCAATATTTCCATTGCTATCTCCAAAGCAAGTCGTAGCATCAACCTGAGCTTCTACCGAAATAGAAGCAGAGCTAACCTGAACGAGCACAACTTCTTCTCCGGTACAACCATTCGCATCCGTAACCGTAATTTGATAAATTCCAGGAGTCAAATCATCAATAAAGGATTCATTGATTCCATTACTCCAAGTATAACTGAATGGCGCAGTTCCGCCAGTTACTAAAGCTAATGCAGCAGCAGCATCTCCACAGTTTCCATCAAAGGCCGTAGTTCCTACTACAACTTCCAATGGCTGGGAAACGATGTCGCTAGCGATCAATTCACAACCGAGTGCATCGACTACAGTTACAGAATAAGGTCCAGCAGGAAGTGTATTTATCGCAGCAGTTGTTTCATTTGTATTCCAAGTAAAATTGAATGGCGCAGTTCCTCCGGTAGTTTGAACGGAGGCAGCTCCATCAAAGCTATTGAAACAAGAGAGCGCTTCTGTTGTCATTGAGATTTCAAATCCATCACATCCTGTTGGAGTTGTTTCTATAAATACCTGACCAGTAGTTGTGCATCCGATAGCATCTGTGATAGTGAAAGAACAGGTTCCTCCAGGGAGGTCAGTTGCTGTATTTGTAGCTTGACCATTACACCATAGATAAGTATATGATCCAACTCCTCCTGTTACGCTAGTCAGGGTCGCAGTTCCATCGTTAGCTCCTGGAGCAGATTCATTTGTAGTCGTTTCTACGAAAGTGATTTCTTCCGGTTGTGTTACAATTCCAGATTGGATATCTTCACAGCCGTTTGCATCGACTACAGTTACAAAATATTGACCTGGTTCAAGATCGCTAATCGAAGCAGTTGTTTCTGTAGTAGACCATAAGAAAGTGTAAGGCATTGTACCTCCTGTCACTATTGCATCAGCAGCGCCATCTCCTAAACCAAAGCAACTAACAACCTGCGCATCTACAGCTACTGCAAAATCACTACAGTCTACTGTTGTATTTTCGATAATAACCTGTTCGATGGTTTCGCAGCCTTGTGCATCTGTTATGCTTAGGTTGCAAATACCTGGGGCCAGATTAATAGCCGTCTCTGTGGTTTGACCGTTGCACCAAATGTATGTGTAACCCGGTGTTCCACCACCAGTAGAAGTAATAGTTGCTGTTCCATCATTAGCTCCTCCCGTGCTTGGTGTGCTGCTTACCGTTACAGTTATTGGAGCAGGTTCAAAGACAGTTATACTTTCAACTACTTCACAACCATTTCCGTTTACAATAGTAACAGAATACTCACCAGCCATGATATTTATTAAGTTAGGATCAGTAGAGCTATTAGACCAAGTATAAGTCACTGGGGCTATTTCTCCTTGCAATTGGGTTAGAACAGAGCCATCATCTCCTTCGAAGCAAGTTGGGTTTAATTCAGATACAGCTGCTGTAAATCCTGAGCAGTCCACATTACCACTTCCGATGACTGCCTCACTAATTTCTTCACAGCCGTTAATATCTGTAATCGTAACTGTACAAATGCCTGGAGGTAAATTCATAACAGAGCTTGCCGTCGATCCATCACACCATTGATAAGTATAAGGTGCTGTTCCTCCCGTAGGAGAAGCAGAGGCAGTTCCGTCATTGGCTCCAGCAGAAGTTTCATTTGTAGAAGTAATGTTAGGAACTATTGGATCAGGGCTTCCTATCGTTCCATCTGCTATCACTTGACAGCCTTCTGCGTCTGTGATCGTCACGACATAGAGTCCTGTAAATACGTTTGTTAAATTTTCTGAAGTAGCTGCATTTGACCAAGCATAGCTGAATGGCATTGTTCCTCCTGTGGTAATTGGATTTGCAATTCCGTCCATTTCGCCAAAGCAACTTACATCTTCCGTATTTAGCGTTGCCGCAAAACCCGAGCAGTCTACCCCACCGGGTGCAATGATTATAGCAGCTGTAACGGTACAACCATTTGCATCAGTTATCGTTACGCCACATTCACCTGGTGGTAGATTGTTAACACTTGTAGAACTACTTCCATTGCACCATAGATAGTTGTAATTTGGTGTTCCTCCAGTAGTGGAATTCACTGTAGCAGTACCATCATTAGCACCTGCCGCTGTTTCATCCGTTCCCGAAATTTCTATATCAAGTATTTGTGGTTCTGTCAATGTAAAACTCTGCTCAAGACTACAACCATTATTGTCTGTTACCGTCACAGCATAAGTTCCTGGACCTAGATTATTTATCAAGTTATTAGTTGAGCTGTTGCTCCAATTGTAATTATATGGTTCCTCTCCTCCTGTCGGTACTGCAACTGCAGCTCCATTGTTTGCATCAAAGCAAGTAATGTCTGTAACCGACAAACCAAGGGCAAACGAGCTACAATCTACATCCTGGATAACAAATGATTCTGTTGCAGAACAACCATTCGCATCTGTTACAATTACATTGTAAGTAGCTGGTGCTAAGTTATTTATCGTTGGCGTTGTTCCACCAGTTGGAGACCAGAAGTAAGTATAGCCGGGCACTCCTCCATTTGGATTTGCAGTAGCAGAACCGTCATTGGCTCCTGGTCCTGATGGCTGAGTTCCAGTGATTGAAACGACTACTGGAGTTCCTGGGCCAAGCGCAGGATTTAAGATAGCAGAACAGCCATTTGCCTCCGTAACAGTTACAGTGTAATTTCCTGCACATACATTAGTAGGGTTGGACATTCCATTGAAGCTAGGCTCAGACCAAATATAGGTTATCGGCATCGTCCCTCCGGAGGCTGTAATGGAAATAGCACCGTCACATTCGCCGAAGCAGCTAATACCATTTAGAACACCTATTCCCGCAGAGAAATTAGCGCAATCAAAAGGATTAATAACTACCGTCTCTTCCTGTGTACAACCTGCTTGGTCCGTTACAGTCACGGTGTATGTTCCAGGTCCTAAAGGCCCAATCATAGCTGTTGTTTCTCCATTAGGTTGCCATTCATAGGAATAACCAGGAGAGCCACCTGAAGTTGATGCAGTGGCCGTCGCGTCATTCATTCCAGCTCCACTAAGCGGTGTTGTAGAAATCGTGAACATCATTTCAGGTGCGTCTTCTACGGTTTCCGTAAGGACTGTTGAACAAGCCTGAGAATTTGTAACTGTAATGTTATAAGTTCCTGGGCAGAGGTCATTAACAGCATTTGTTGTTTCACCATTACTCCATTCATAGAAGTAAGGACCGTTGTTAATGGCTGATATAACAATTGATCCATCGCATTCGCCAAAGCAACTTATTCCATTTGCTGTAGCAGAAATATCATCAGGACCAAATTCTGTAATCGGGATGCTGGTAGCAGCAGTACATCCTAAAGCATCCGTCAGTACTAAATCATAAATTCCAGCACAAAGGTTGGTAAACGAGCCACCACTAATTACTGCAGTGTAAGGAGCTGTTCCTCCTGCCCCATCGTAAGTAATCATTCCTGTACATTCTCCAAAGCAGTTTATGTTCGATGCTAGCCAATCTATCGCAAGAAATTGTGGTTCGCTAATTCCCTGCATTAGGGTTGCACTACAACCATCGCTATCCGTTACTGTAACAGAGTAGGTACCAGCACATAAGTTCGTTGGGTTTTGTTGTCCGTCTAAAGCATCATCATCCCAATCAAAAGTAAAAGGTGTCGCTGTACTATTTACCGAAAGACTAATGGACCCATCGCAATCTCCATTACAAGAAACGTCAGAGGTATTACTAACTGAAAGACCAAAGCCACTGCAATCTACAGCACCTGGGTTTACCGTTCCAGATATCACATCTGTACATCCATTTCCGTCTGTAGCTGTTACAGTATAAGTTGCTGGCGCTAATCCAGTAATCATGTCAGTAGTCGCCCCAGTGTTCCATACATAAGTAATAGTCGGTGTGCCGTTGAAAGGAGTTACTGTAGCCGTTCCATCATTAGCATTTCCAGACATTTCATGGGTCACTAATATAGAAACAGTGAAGATCGGTGGTTCCGTAACAATATAAGATCCCGTAGCGGTGCAGCCTTTATCATCTGTTACTGTTACAAAATATTCATCAGGTGTTAGGTCATTTATTGTAGCGACATTGCCAGCGGCATTGCTCCAGTTGTAAGTGTATGGTGGTGTACCAGCCCCTGCATTTACCATTGCTGTTGCGGTACCATTGTTATCGCCATTGCAAGTTGCATTAGTACCAGAGAGCGTAATTCCAAAGGAGCCACAATCATAAGGGGCCACAGATGTAAACGCATCAACGGTACAACCCGAAGCATCCGTTACCGTTACAGAATAGACACCCGGTGTAAGATCTGTGATCGTCTGAGTCGTTAATGCATTACTCCATAAGTAATCATAATTGGAATTATTTCCACCAGATGGAGTGACCGTAGCTGTTCCATCATTTGCTGCTACGGCGGTTTCGTCCGTAGAAGATATAGCTGCTGACAGTCCGTCCGGGGCGGTTAAACTGATGGTCAGTACTTCTGTACAAGATCCTCCATCGGAAACGGTAACCATATAGTCGCCCCCACAAAGTCCGGTTGCTGTTGGGCCAGTTGCACCATTTGCGTTGGCAGACCAAGTGTAGGAGTATGTTCCACTACCGCCAGTTGGGCTTACATTCGCTGTTCCATCGCAACTATCGGAGCAGTTTGGATCAGTACCTGCTTGAGCCACCGTCATATCGCAAGGCAATGAGATATTAATGTTATCTATAAAGAGTCTATTTCCAAAACCATGATAATTCACGAACATCACAGAAAGATTGTCTTCGCCATCATAAGCGGAGAGGTCAACTGTTTCTGTTCGCCATTGGTTAGCACTTGGCGTAAACATTCCTCCTGTAGGAGGGGCTGATGCTAAGTCTTCTCCTCCTTTTACAAAAATTTGATCTACGTAATTTATTCCACAATTAGTGGAAACCAACATAATTAATGTATCTGTAAGCGTTTGTCCTGGATCTTGATAAATGGCATAACCAACATCAAACGTAATTTGTCCTCCAGACACAGCAGAGAAATCATAAATCGGAGTGATCAGTGCATCCAGAGTTCCATTAGGTCGTTGTGTACTGTAGTTATCAAACATCGCTGAAGCTGATCCATTTCCAAAACCAGAAGCAGCTGTACTTCTATCCCAAACAATACCGTCACCACTTATATCAAAAGTAAAGAGGCCGTTCACCGTTGGATTGAAAGCGGCATCCTCAAAGTCTTCTTGTAGTGGTAATGGCAAAGGAACTACGGCTACCGTAGAAATCATCATGGTATCATTTACTAATTGTTCATCTGTCACTCCATTTGGTAAAGTAGTGTATGCTGTAAATGTATAGGCACCTCCTGGAGGTGTATATGGTGCTAATGAAACCGTCTCCATTCCAGCGGTAGCAAGGTTAGTTGTATGTACCAGACTTACAGGTGCGTTGTTATTAATTTGATAATTGATTGTTACAGAGTTCAGGTTGTTTTGACCAAAATTTGTAATGATCACCTCTGGTGTTATTTGTCCACCTCCGCAGACGAAGGTCTCCGGATTATTAATCGTCGTAACCCCCGCATCATTATCAAAGAAGCTACAAACAGCTACTGCATTATTTGCCAATGGCTCTCTACTCGCAAATCCTGTCCCTCCAGTATTCCCCATGAGAACTGCTCGCATCAAAGAAATTTGATCATTTGAAAAGGAAGTATAACAATAGTCATCATTTACATAATCCATGTAGTTGACATACATGTGTGCGTTTCCACAAGTCGTTGGTCCTGCTGGGAAATTATTAGGGCTACAATTCAAACCTGGCTGATAGAAAGAAGTCTCTTGCTCTATATCAGGTGTATCTGCAAAACCATCATCTGCACCGCAAGCATCTCCATCAAAGGTGTGTGGCAGACCGAGGTAATGCCCCGTCTCATGCGTAAGCGTTTTATCTCCAGACTGACCAAAGCCTGGTCCTCCAAACCAATTGTAATCGACAACGGAACCGTCTATGTCAGAGCCTACTGCAAAGTTTGTTGGTAAGTAAGCATAGCCTGTAGTACCTCCACCCGCAGTTGTTCCGGGAATGGGTACAACCCATATGTTATAATATAGATTAGAATCCCACCAGGTCGCTGGTTTTATTTCGTCTTCAATATTTGAATTATTACTATTGGTTCCCGTAACGGGTATGTTATGTCTGGTAATACCGTTAGTAGCATTTCCACTAGGGTCTATAGCTGCTAGGCAGAAATTAACTTCAGGATTTCCAATTGCTGCTTGCCACATAGCTGGGGTCTCATCGAAGTTATCATTCAAGGCATTGAAATCTTCATTGAGTACTTCTATCTGAGCTTCTATCTGAGCATCTGAAATATTCATCCCTGTACCTACAGGTTCACCAGAATGAATTACGTGTACAACAACAGGGATATTAATAATCATGTTAACATCCTTGTCCAAGTCGTTTTTCATCGCTTTTACAATCTGAGGAATTCTGGATTTCCATTCTTTGACTTCAGCTGCATACTTTGGATTTTTTGCAATCAAAGCATCCTGAGCATGATCGATTCCGCATTTACGATGAAAGTCGTGATTCTCTTGATCTGGAACCATAAATGGAGACTGAGCATTTTGAGCTTGCGCTAAACAAATAACAAAAAAGGCAAAAAGAAGTGTCAGTGAATGTCGTTTTGTGATATGCATATGTGTGAAATTTTAAAACAGGTCGTTTACTCAGTTTTCTAAAGCCTTTACGATTTATTCATAATATTCTCTGGTAATAGAATACCAGTTGTATTAGAATAAGCCGGAAAGAAATAGAGAGTTTGTAGGTTTTGGGAACACTTTTCTTTTGGAAATACAAATACGAAAAGGGCCAACGTTTATGGCCTTCTTGTTTTAATAAAGAAAAGTATTAGTCGGATAGTAAGTATTACAAAAAAATAATTTCAGAATTGTTATGCTCCTTGAAAGGTCCTAACCTGCTCTCCCTCGTGTCGTTACCGTCAGTACTTTTCAAGGCAGGTTCTGAAGTTAATTTTTCGTTGTTGCTAAGACAAATCTAAGATATGTAATTTAGTACTAATAATATTCAGTCATAATTTATGCCAAGCGACCTAATCTTTTGACTCTTGTTGTACAAATTCAGCCCAGTCGCTCAACGCGCGTTTACCAGTTCGGCCAAAGGCTTTTACATCTTCGGGGTCTATTTGAAAGCTTTCGCTTAACTTTTTATAGAAATCGTCCGAGGCACCTTGCTTTTCCAGTTCTTTATTGACGTTCTCTGCATTGACTTTATCCTCTGGGAGACGAGCCGTTTCGCCAAAGATATCTTTTACCTGTGCGTAAGTTTTTTGAGAAGCGCTGAGGATACGGTACCAGTCACGAGCTGTTTCTATCCGGTCTTGAATGGAAGCCTTTTGACGAACATCTTCGTAGTATTTTTTTTCGTCTTTGCTTAGTTGATCGGCGGACTTTCCGTAGGTGGGTTTTGCCTGACTGCTTTTTGATTTACCTGCGTTTTTTTCTTCTTCCGAAAATTGCTCCGCTAAGTTCTGTAACAATGCTTCTACAGATTCTTCATTTTCAGGTTCATATCTTCTAGCTTTTTCTTTAGAACCGCTTGGGTTGTCTAGAATTTTAATGGTTTCCGTACGCTCCATAAGTTTACCTCCGCCATCTCCATCTTGCAGCATGATGTAAGCAATGATGCCCAAGCCAAGTATCAACATAATGAGTTCCAGCGGTCCGACTAAACTTGTTTTACGAGGTGTCTCTTCCATTAGAAATCCATTCTGAGTCGTAGATTAATTCGCCGTCCAGTCAAGTAGTTAGGAATGGCAAACTGTGTATTGTAAATCGTTTTTATCCAAGTATTAGAAGCTGCATTTTGTACTTCCAATAAATTTAAAACTTCAAGACTCACCCAAGTTGCTCTACTAAAACGAAGCGGATGTCGTGGTCTGGAATATCGCCAGTCGTCTTTCCATAGTTGAAAAGAAAAACCGATGTCTACTCGATGATAAGCAGAGAAGCGATAGGTATTTCTGAAGGTCGTATTGTTGTCTTTCAAACCATAAGGCAGTCCCGTACCGAAGGATAAATTGATGTGCGTTTTGAAGTTTTTATTTCTGGGTAGATAATCCTGAAAAAACATATTCAAAGTCATGAATCGATCTGTGGGTCGTGGTACATCTCTAACTTCGGTTGCTTCTTCTTCTCCGATTTCTCTTTTCAGATGTTGGACGCCATCCAATCTTTCACGGGCACGCAGGAAGGACATGTTGATCCAAGACTCCGCGCCAGGAACAAATTCTCCATTGATACGCATGTCAATACCGGTGATATAACCAGAAGCATCGTTCTCTCCAGAGTATCGAATTCTGACATTATCAACATCATAGGATATCAAATCCCAAAGTTGTTTATAGAATAGCTCCGTGATGAATTTGAACTTCTTCTT
>JBGCDT010000026.1:0-10164 GCA_045105695.1 Saprospiraceae bacterium
ATATTCTGTAATGTTTCTTCGTAGGCCTCGAAGAGTAGTTGCCAGAATATCACCAGTCATAAATTCTATTTTTTCAAGTAATAGTACATTGTGTGAATTAATTTCAAAGGTACTTTCTTCCCATAGGTAATTAGTAATATCGTTTTCTAGCCTTACTCTTTCTTTTGGTTTTTTTATCTTTTTAAGTTCAAAGGAAAACTCTTTAAGTAGCATTTCTAAGAAGTTAGGATCTCTTTTAAATAGTACATCATCATATTCAGATTTTTTTGTTGAGTAATTTGAATTAATTAATGAGTTTGTGTCTGTTTGATTAGATTCATTGATCTTTTTCATAATTTGTAAATTTAAACTTTCGAAAATAAAAGAAAATTTTACTGATGCAGGAAGACAGTAATTCTACCTTTCTGCATCAGGTCTTTCACTTTCCAATTGGGGTTTGGATTTATTTAATTTGAAGAATTAGGTACTGATAATCACGGACTTTCAGTGCGACTTTAAATATGTTGCAAATTTCAGCGAACAACTTGGAAACGTAGCTAGCCGACTTGCCAAAGATTTCGGCAATCTCGTACTTCTTGTATCCAATACCATATAGCTCAAAGCTGAGTCTAAGCTCTCTCCTCATAGAGAAAAAGAGTTCTCGAATCATTATCTTGTAGATGGTTGAGCCCTCTCTACCGGCGGTGCCGTGTTCACGCTCAATGTATTCTGTGTCGGGCCTTTCTCTGTTCATAGACTTACGTTGTAGGTCGATGGCCAGATTTTTTGCAGTAATAAAAAACCTCTTTATGGCATGTTCATCATCAGCTAGGATTTTTTCAAGTTCCAAAGTGTTTTTTTCAGGTCTTTTATTCAGCTTTTCATAAAGCGCGTGCACTAAATCGTCTTCACTGTAAGCGGTTCCGTATAAGATCTCAGATACATAAGTATCTAAGAAATTAACCTTTAGAACGCAATCGTTGAATAGAATGTAATCAATAGTCATAGTCAAGAGGTTTAATAAGTTATGGAATGTATATAGTAAGATATATGCAAGGGAATAGCTTTAACAAGACTAGTTGCTACACCTATTAATAAGCGGTGTGACTCCAGGCCCCTTGGGCTATATGTGTGTTTCAATTAGAAGACCTATGACTTGATAGTGATTTTCGTTCTCTATCTATTATTATCGCTTTCTTACCATCATTACGAATCTCAAATAAAAAACTTTACGAAAATTCAATTTTTTTAGCGGCATTGAACTCTGCCAAATTTAAAATGAATTAGAGCTATACGCTATGTGAATGCAAGAGGTGGCCTTATGCTTTAGAGCGTAGGTTTTCAATTGAATAAATATTGATCAATAATAATGATAGGTTATTACTAAGGCTATTTTTTGATTAATCAACAAACAAAAAGCAGAATTACCCCGAGGGATAATGAGTATTTTTGAGACGAAGAATAATCGAAGATAGACCGTGGTAGTCTATTAATTATTTTGAACATTTCACTTAATGTAAATTCCCGTTGTAAAAAACGGTTAGAATTGCTTTGTAGTAGTAGTACGGATCTCGATCAAAAAACTTTACAGAATGTTATTTTTTTTGAGAAAGAAATAATCTGATTATGATCTTATTAGTAGTTAGGAGATAAATAGTCTGTAGCATAATCATATTGAAAGCATAATATATGTCTTATTTTTATAACATGCCATAGTGGATAGAAATTAAACATTTATCTAATACCGCTCATACCAATCAAAAACCTCTGTCTTTATCCGATCTTTCTCTTTCTTCAGAAATTCTAAAAAACCATTTGCTGCTGGAGATAGCTTCTTTGATTTGAGCCAAACTAAATTCCAGTTGCTAATAATTGGAAGTCCTTTGAATGGTATAATTTCCAATTCTTTATTTTTTAAGGCGTCTTTGATTCCGATGAGAGGCATGATGGAGTAACCCAGACCCGCGATTACGGCTTGCTTCACCGCTTCGTTAGAAGTTAGTTCTATTTTTTTGAATACTGGTATGTTTTTTTCTTCAATGAATTGCTCCATAGCATTTCTGGTAGCAGACCCTTGTTCTCTAAATAGTAATGGATAATCTTTGAAAATATCTTTGGTGTTTTTAGGTTTCTTGTTTTTGAACTTAGTGCTACCGATGAGGTAGAGTTTGTTTCGAAGGAGAGGAAGCTGATCGGTTTTGAGTTCGTTAGGAACTACAGACACTAAAGAGAAATCTACCTGATTTTCCTCCAGACTTTTTACGACCAATGTTTTATTGGTTACATCCATTACTAGATCAATCCCCCTGTGCGCATTTATGAATTCCGAAAGGAAGTAAGGCATTACGTATTTGCCGGTTGAAGCGACTGAAATTTTCAGTTTACCGGCCAGTAGGTTTTTGAAAGTCATACTTCTGTACTCAATAGCCTCCACCTCCGTTAGTATTTTTTCAGCAGCTTTCGCTATCTCTTTCCCAAACTCTGTAATAAACAATTGTCTTCCAATGACCTCTGTAAGGGCGATTGGAAACTGATCCTGAAATTTTTTCAGCTGAATAGACACTGCCGGTTGTGTTAAGAATAATGCTTCGGCGGCCTTTGTAATACTTTGACTTTCAACTACTTGAAGGAATATTTTAAGTTGGTTGAGTGTATAGGTCATAAATTTTAGTTATGGTTTCTATTACAAATATAAATGTTTATTAATGAAAATAGTCTACATCTTTGCATTGCAATCAGAAATAAAAACAACTTAACGAATAAGAAAAAAGCATGATAGGTAAAAACAAGAATAACTACAAAAAAGAAACGTCAGCATCAATTGGATGGAAAGGAATGACGGAGCAGGGTTCTGCTAATGAAAAGGAACTGAAGCTCTCAAAAAATCATGTTCTCTTCGGATCCTGGTTACTCTTTTTAGGAGCATGGATCAGTTGGTCATTGAATCACGACAACTATCTACTACAGGAAGCTCTACCTGCCCTGATGATTGTAAACTTCCTACTAATGGTCAAAGCGATGGGCGAAAAATAAACGACTACAAATTAAATCCTAAATAAAATTTTTCAATTAACAATTAAAATCAAATAGAAATGGTACAATCTCAAGTAGTTCAAAAAATCAATCTTATTGAAGGGGAGTTTTCTCCATCAGAGGCATCTGACTTAATCGGTGCATTAATCAGAGAGAAAATCAATTTTCACAAAATTCAGCGACTAGGGCAATTGATCCATGACGACTGTTGCGATCAAGCGGAATCTCGTGCAAGAATCAAGGAACTAGAAGAGGAAAGAAAAGTGGCTAAAGAATTTATTTCTAAAGCTCGAATCAATGGCAAAAAAGTAACCATCAGCGGTACACTGAAAATTACTTACGACGAGTAATCACACTATCAAACCCCAGACAAATTAAATTTCAACTCAACAAATAACTTTCTAAAACCTAATAAAAAAATCATGACAAAAATAACAGTTGCTAAAGGCGATGGTATTGGCCCAGAAATCATGGATGCTGTTCTTAATATTCTAAAAAGTGCAGAAGCAAGATTAGACATAGAAGAAGTGGAAATTGGTGAAAAGCAATATCTGAATGGAAATACCAGTGGCATTAGCAAAGAAGCCTGGAATTCTATTCGTACCAATAAAGTATTCCTGAAAGCACCTATCACAACTCCTCAAGGTGGTGGCTACAAAAGTTTGAACGTGACGCTAAGAAAAACACTTGGCTTGTACTCAAACGTTCGTCCTTGCAACAGTCTTTCCCCATTCGTAGATACCAAACATCCTAATATGGATGTGGTGATCGTTCGTGAAAACGAAGAAGATCTTTACGCTGGGATTGAGCACCAACAGACAGACGAGGTCGTACAATGTCTGAAGTTGATTTCTCGCCCAGGTTGTGAAAAAATCATCCGTTATGCTTTCGAATACGCGCGTATGTACAATCGTAAGAAAGTGAGCTGTTTTGTGAAAGACAATATTATGAAGCAGACGGACGGATTGTTCCATAAAGTATTTAAAGAAATAGCAGCTGAGTATCCAGACATTGAAAATGATGGTTGGATCATTGATATCGCAGCGGCAAGACTAGCCGATACTCCTGAGATGTTTGACGTGATCGTAACGTCTAATCTGTATGGAGATGTCATCTCTGATATTGCTGCTCAGATTTCTGGATCCGTGGGGCTGGCAGGTTCTTCTAACATTGGAGAGCAGTGCGCGATGTTTGAAGCAATCCACGGATCAGCTCCTCCTATCGCAGGTAAAAATGTAGCGAACCCATCTGGTTTATTGAGAGCGGCAGTCATGATGCTCAACCACATCGGTCAGCAGGATATCGCTGAGAAAATAATCAATGCCTGGTCTTGTACAATAGAAGAAGGTATCCACACAGAAGACATTTACAAAGAAGGAGTAAGCAAGCAACTCGTTGGTACAGATGGATTTGCGAAAGCGGTTATTAGTAGATTAGGACAATTGCCTAAGCAAATTCCAGTAATTACTTACGAGAAAGGAAAGCAAATGGTCATTCCTTCTTACACTAGAAAACCAGCTGCGACAAAGACACTCAGAGGAGTCGATGTATTCGTTGACTGGCGCGGAAAAGATGCTAGCACTTTAGCTGCTTCCTTACAGAAATTGAACAATGGTATCGAACTGACGATGATCACAAACAGAGGAGTAAAGGTCTGGCCAAATGGTTTTGAAGAAACTTTCTGCACAGATCACTGGCGTTGTCGCTTTGAGGATACTAAAGGGGAGACTGTTCCTAGTAGTACTATCCCCGCGATCTTTGAAAAAGCAATTGCGGAAGATATTGACATCATCAAGTCAGAGAATTTGTATGAGTTCAATGGCGAGCGTGGTTACTCGATGGGCCAGGGACAGTAAAATAATAACCCATCCTATATATTAATAACAGTGGACTCAGGCCAAGCTTAATTTGATATGTAATACTATTGTTAACTGAGTTTGGTTTGAGTCATTTTTAGGATGTAAAAAATAAATAGGTTTTAGATTATTGCTGGTTTTATCAAACTGAGGTATGTGCCACTTCAGTAGAATACTGGCAAGTTTTCATTTGGTTTTACAAAAGTACCGGATAGTTTCTTAAATAGGAACTATCTGGTTTTTTTATTCGATACTCTATGCAGTATTTATATAGAGAATTTTAATAGGTGTGTTTTTTAGTATAGATTGTGTTTTATTTCTATCTAAACTCTAGCTGCCTAATGATGACAAATTATACTGCTCTCTTCCACTTCCCTTATCGGATCATTTTATTCATCACTCTTCTTATTCCTTGTTTTGCTTTGTGCGAAAGCAGCAACGAAATGACCGTTACTGACTTTTCTGTGGAAGTATATACCTCGGATACGATTCCTAAGGACAAGCTTCGGAAAGCTTCGTTCACCTTAGCCATAGCACAGGGATTTAATTATGGAGGTGAATTCCGAAAATCTATTGAAAAGTCTAAAGAAGCTATGGAGCTATTTGGGCAAATAGGTTCCTGGGATAATTATTTTAACGCCTATGGATTGATGGTGAGAAATCATCTGCAATTGGGGGAGTTTGATGCGTTATCCACTGTGAAAGAGGACATGATCGCTTTTATAAAAGAAAAAAAATTGCCCTTCTCCAGTCAGATACAACCATACTTCATCAGTGGCATGGTTAATCATAGTAAAGGTTTTTATAAAACAGCGCTTGACGAATTTAATACGGCAATTAATATTGTAGAAAAGGATGGCCTTGACTTAATTGGTGAAGACGAGATCACAGGTGATCTATTTCCCAAAATTGATTCTTTACAAAAGCTAAATGAATATTTAGTTCTTGGTCATACTTATACACACGCAGCGTTTAGCTATAGATCTTTGGGGGAGTTTGATAATAGTTTGAATTACTTTAAAAAAGCAGCTCAGTGTTATAAGAACACAGGAATAATTAGTGAAATATTTGGAGGGATGATTAATGTTGGTAGTGCTTATTCGTATAGAAAAGAAAGAGAGAAGTGTATTTCTGTTATTGAAAAAGTATTAGAGGATGTATCGAATACATCAAAGGACGTAGCCTTAACTATTGTTGCATATAAAACTATTGCAGATGCATACTTTCTTGATGAAAAATATGAAAAACAGTTTTATTATTTGGAGCAAATAGAGCAACTTTTAGAAGAACCAGGTTCTGAAAGATTATTTTATCTAACTCAATATCCTGTAAATATATTAAAAGCTTCTTTTCGATCACAAAAATCTTTAAATCAAGCACTTAGGGGTGATTTTCAGAATGCCTTAACTAATGCAGACGCTGCTTTGCTAGGAATACAAAAGTACGATAAGTATAACTTTTTATTATCTGGGATTTATTTACAATTGGGGCGGGCGTATGAAATGAGCAGTGATTATCAAAAATCAATTGAGGCTTGTCAAATGGGCCTGGAGTTGCAGGATGAAAGAGATACATTAGGTTCATTCTACGACAATCCAAAACCAGAGAATATCAGATATAAATTCTATGGATTGCAATTGCTTTCTCAAAAAGCAAGAACTCTTCAGTCTATGAGTAAGGCCGAAAAATCAAAAGAGCTTGATTATTTGAGTGTCGCCTTAGAGGCTAGTCAGTTATCTATGGAAACGTTTGAACTCATGCAACGGGATTTTATTCAAGAGGCCACAGATAATGTGAGAAGAGAAAGAGGACTGGTCGATATGAATAAAGTATTCCATAAAATATTCATGACTAATATTTCTATCGGTTATGATCTTTATGAAATTACCCGAGAAGAAAAATACAAGGAGATGGTGTTTCATACTGCTGAAGTGGATAAGTCTTTTGCCTTGCGGCAGGCACTAAATAAGGTAGAACAGTATAAAGATTTTCCTATTGCAGAAAGGGAAAAATTGAATCAGATAGAAACAGAACTTTTTTTCTTCGATAAAGAAATTAAAAAAGCTGAAATAGCGGATCAAAGTGATCGAAAGGTATATTTGGAGTCAAAGCAATTAGCACTTCAAAAAGAATATGATGGGATTATTGAGTACCTGAAAAGTAATCCAGGTACCGCTCGATTTTACAGAGATCAGTTCGAGCCTTTATCCGTAAGTATAGAATCAACACAGCGTATGCTGATGGGAAAAGAAAAAACTGCTGTTTTTGAATTTTATGAAGTGGAGGGTCAAGTGTATTCTCACTTCATTAGTGCAATGCATTCGGAAGTTTGGCAATCGGAAAAACCAGCAAACTGGGAAGCACTTATTTCTGAATTACAAAAGCTGATTCTAAATCGGGATTTAATTTTGGAAAAAGAATTAATCAATAAATTCGTCACCACAAATAAAAAAATAGTAGCTACTTTATTTCCAGAGAATTGTTTAGAATTAATAAAAGAATTAGAAGAACTTATTATTATTCCTCATGGTAAATGCCACGATATTAATTTCAGTATTTTAATTACCGATGCAGAGCAACTGTCGTATTACAATGATGAATACGCTCCTTATCCCATTGCTAATTTATCTACGTTAGAATATCTTATAAATGACGTTGCTATAAGTTATGCCCCTTCCGTTGCTATATTATTAAATGATCAAAAAGATGCTGAAGCGGACGAAAAGTATGAATTTCAATTAATGGGTTTCGCTCCTGTATATCAAGAAGTACCTGCACTCGTGAAAGGTGATGAACCGTTAGGGAATTTACCAGATGAGATTGGTATGGTGCTTCCTTTATTTGATCCTGCAAAAACAACTGTTATCAAAGGTGAGGATGCTGATGAAGCGGGATTCAGAAAACTGGTGAAGGAACATTCTGCAAATATTTTTCACATCTCTGCTCATGGTAAACTCGATCCAAACGGCTCTCTCTTTTCTAAACTAATTTTGAGCGATGTAGTGGATCATGACACAGGTTTTGATAATGATCTTCAGGTTGCTGAATTGTATAACATGCGAATTAATACCGAATTGGCAATACTCAGCGCCTGTAGTAGTGGGAGGGGAGAAATAGCTGGAAGTGCTGGGAAAATCAGTATGGCTCGTGGTTTTGCGTATGCGAATTGTCCAGGTATTATTATGAGTATGTGGGACTTAGATATAGATGAAAATCTAAAGATTATAAAAGATCTGTATGTTGAATTAGTTGATAATAAACAATCCGTAAGTAAAGCTCTTCAAGCGGCGCAGTTGAATTATTTACAAGAGGCGAAAAACGATTGGGAAAAGGCAGAAGATTTAGACATACTCGAAAAGCAAGAAATCTTATCTAAGATGAATCCTTATTACTGGGCTGGGCTAGTTCCTGTGGGAAGAACAAACCCATTGTCTTTCCAGAATTAAAAACTATTCTATAAACTGATCTTCTTTCAACTTATTTAATAACTCCGTCGCTTGCTTATGATAAGGAAGTGTTGTGCTTTCTTTTAAGAGATCAAGGCCTCTTTTTTTGTTGCCCGTCATTAAATAAGCTCTGGCTAGGTACCATTTTATTCTGGGTTTAAGTCGAGTCACTCCGCTTTCCAGGTCATATAATTTCTCAAATATAAAAATAGCCTTTTCTGGTTCATTTAATTGAAGGTAAGATTTAGCTAGGAGATAGTTAGACGGTATGCTCTCGTAGTCAAATGTTTTCAGACTGCTATTCTGCTCTAATTCCTGCACTACTTCTGAATAATCACCCAGAATATATTGTTCTGCTATATTAGTTGATTTTACTCGTTCCGGTAGATCAATTTCAAATTTATAATAATCGTTATTTAAATTTACGGCGAGCAGTGGTTGAGGCTGAGGTTGTTCCGTTGTTATCAAAGGTGTGTCCTTTTTCTTTTTTATTTGCTGTTTACTAGCCATGTCTACCTCTTCCAATTCTTTGATTTCTTTTTTCGGAGTTAATGTGTCTTGCGTTGTACTTGAGTCTTCTGTTTCTTCAATATCAGCATCAGTATTATTATCTACGTCTTTATTAATACTCGTGTTTATTTCATTATCAGTTTTTGAGACTTGAGTATTGTCACGGATGAAAAATAAAATTAAGAGTCCCAATATAATAAAACCAAGAATAGCAAGAAGCCACTTTTTTGTATTTGGAGATTTAGATGTTGTTGGTTTGGAAGCTGGAGTGTCAGCTTGAGTTGGTGTCTCCGATGGCGTTTCTTTAAGTTTAAAATTTTCTAGTCGTTCAAAAACTAAATGTTGTTTTTTGGAAAGAGCGATATTCAATTCAGACAAATCATAAATTTCCTGACGGTCACAGAAGTCCATGAGGTTGTTTACCAAATCCATGTAATAAGAATCTGCTAGGACCAATTTTTCAATAGCGTCTTGTTCATCGCTTGTTAAACCTCCCAAAACATATTTGGCAAGTTGCTCAAAGCTTGGAGGGCTTAGTTGGTTTTCCATGAAATGGACTTGTTTAATTTTAGGTTTATTTCGTTTTGTATGTCAGCTATAGTTTCTGATATTCTCTTCTCTTCTTTTTTTCCTGTTTTTGTTCTTGCCAGGATTGCTTTTTTTCGTAGTGATTTATGTTTTTCTAGAATGAAATCATCTTTATCTCCTAATTTTACTTGCGCTAGTTCAGTTGCTAAATGCTTGTCTCTCTTAGCATCTAGGTTCAATCTCAACCATAGTTCAATGGGTTCTTCGAGAACTAAATATTTATTGGCAAAGTAAAAGGCTTTTTCCAGAGCAGTGAGTTCTTTTTTTTCTTTTATATCTTTTTTGAAATCTCCGAATACTCTGTTGACGTGAACTTCTGTTTTATGACAAATACTTTTGAACCGTTCTTTTTCTTCTTCTGGCTTGTTTTTTAAAACCTGTAAAATAGATACTAGATTTTCTTCAGACTGTTCCTTTTTACCTGTAAGAAATGCAGCCTTTGCTTTTTTCAGAATAAAAGAAGAGATCAGTGGCTCATCAAGTACTTTGTTTTTTTCCAAAAACTCCATCAGATTTTCATTGCCAATTTTATTGCTGTTCAGTAGAAACTGAAAAATATAAAAGTATCCTTTCCTGTTTTCAAAACGCTGCACATATTTCACTTCAAATAACAACCGGTCTGCTGGTGAAAGAGAAGATAGAAAATACAAGTAATAAGTAGGGGAGGAGTGCGCTGAATTTTGTTCTGACTCTCCTGATAAAGAAGAAGGTTGCTCAACACCCATGTATCCTTCATCAAAAGTAGTCTCTCT
>JBGCDT010000027.1:0-5808 GCA_045105695.1 Saprospiraceae bacterium
GGAGGAGGACAGCTTTGTGAAGTCATTTGGAATATCGGCGGAACCAGTACAGCCTTAGGAGAATCCATGGAAATTTGTGGAAATGAACTTGGTGTAGGACCAAATACTATTTTTGTAGACGCCTACGGTTGTGGTGGCGATTTTGATACTACAAGTATAAACATTGATGTCATCGCCAGTTATCCTCTGGAAATTGTCTCCACTTCTCCAGCTTCCTGTCCCGATAACGAAGACGAATCCTCTTGCGATAAAACTTGTTCTAACAGTACAATTACATACACTGTTCCCGAAAGTCAAGATCTGGATTTGGAATGGGAAGTCGTAGGTGCAGAAAGCTATGAAGTAGATAATAATCTAATTACGGTCACTTGGGGCAATCCCGGTGTAGGTGAAATATCCGTTACTGCTGGAGGTGGCAGTGGTGCTTTTCAAATTCACTGTGCTCCATTAGTCTCTTCAACTCCTAATGGTGGTTTTGGTAGCGCTCAAGTTTTTGCCAACGGAGGTGCGCCTCCATACAGCTATCTTTGGTGTAATGGTAGTACCTCTAATATTGTTTATCAGATGCCTTCTGGCCCTTGCTCCGTTACAGTTACGGACAATAGTGGGGAAGAGCAAACTTGCAATGTGGTCATTCCAGAGGGAGGACAAGTAAGTGGAAACTGTCCTTCTGAACCAGCTATAAGTAGTGTCGAAATTTTTAACAATAGTTGTGGAGAGTCCAACGGAACCATCCTTTTGTCAATGGTAGGCGGACCAGTTAATTATACTTACGAATGGTCTCCGGTTGTTAGTACATCGAATGCTGCCACTAACTTAGAAAGTGGAATTTACGATGTAACTATAACGAATAATGATGGGTGCTCCTTGGTCTCTAGCTTTCCTGTTTTTAGTGGAATGGAGCTTACCGCAAATACTTACGTAAGTAGTCAAGCCCCTAATTCGGGAATAGGAACCATTACTACAGCTGTATATGGTGGCGTTTCTCCTTATGATTATATTTGGTCAAGTGGTGAAGAAGGCCCTCAATTATTTAATGCTCCTCCTGGAACCTACTGTGTAACCATCACCGACTTTAATGGCTGTAGTGTCATAGATTGCGTGACTATACAATCTGATCCTACCTGCCCACTCAATGTATACCTTACCATTGATAATTTACCAACAGGATGCTCTAGCGCTGATGGGAATATTACTGCAAATGTTACAGGTAACAGTGGATCTACCTATACTTTTGATTGGGATAATTTCACAACAGGTAATAGTGCTACCTCTAACAATTTAACAGGAGGTTTCTATTGCGTGACGGTAACAGATTCAAATGGTTGTACCACTTCTGATTGTGTAAATTTGCCTTGTGATCAAAACATCGCACCCACCTGCTCAGGTGAAGGTTCTCTCTGCATTGACATCATTCCTTCACCAGAAGCGCGCATCGGTTCTGATCCGCCAGCTGCCGCAAACAATATTGTCGAACTTTGTAAAGGAGAAACCATTCTCTTTTCTAATTTGAGTAGTTATGCAGATAGTTATGTATGGGAGTTGGGTGATGGTTATTCGACCTCTGCAGAAGAACTTAGTTACGAATATCAAGAAGCTGGTTTGTATGAAGTTATCCTCATCGCTAGAAACGAATGCTTTTGTATAGACACAACTTCATTGATGATTTTGGTTTCAGATTCTGAAATTCCTGAAATTGATTGCAATGGAACAACCTGTGCAAACACCGAGCAGACGTATACGACTTCTGCGGATTGTTCTAGTTTTGTTTGGACGCTTAGCGCAAATGGAACAGTGACGGACGGAGGAAGTGCTTCTGATAATTTCGTTACGGTAGAATGGGGGAGTGGCCCCATCGGAGAAGTCAGTGTCGAAGTTACTGGTTGTAACGGAGACTATTGCGACAAACCAACCACCGAGCAAATTCCAATCATACAAGACGGAACACCCATCGACGGGCCTGATCGAATCTGCCCCGGAGAAGTAACCACTTACTCACTGCCGCTCTGGACGGGTACTTCCTATGACTGGACAGTAGCACCTGGCGGAGAAATAAAATCAGGGGAGTTTACAAATACCATTACGGTAAAGTGGGACATTCCAACGAACTTCGGGGGAGACCTTTGGGTTAATTGCGTTTACGATAATTGCTTCTTGGATTGTGGTGGAGAAAGTCATAAAGATATTGATCTGACTCCAGAATATTATCTCACGGGAGCGATTGAGGCTTGTGAAAACAGCACTTCCAGCTACTCCGCTTTCGATGCGATTCAAAATAATTCAGTCTATTGCAATTGGTCAGTTAAAGATCCTTCGGGTACAGAAATCTGGAACGCCTCCAACGTTCATTCTGTAGATGTGCCATGGCCTTTAGCCCCTGGAAGATACGAGCTAACCGCTAACCCCGTAAACCCAACTGACTTTTGTAACAATACGTACACGATTTATGTAAATGTGAATCCTGGGCCTCCTGCGCTGACGGCCATTGATGGCTTGAATGCAATTTGTCCAGGTGAATTTTATACCTATTCCGCAGTTGCCAATCAAGGTAATGTATCTTATTATTGGGAAATCAATAATGGCGGAACTATCTCTGAAACCGCAGGTGAATCCATCAATGTGCAATGGGGAATGACACCTCCGTACATCCTAACAGTCAAGCAGTTGAGTAATAGTGGCCTTGCTTGTGAATCCCTTCCTTATTCGATGGAGGTCGTTGCCATTTCTGAAATTGGATTGACTGGACCGAATGACATCTGTGTGGAATCGACAGAGACTTATTCTGCAAACGATGTTGGGAATGCAACCTATGATTGGCTTGTAAATCCAGATGATGCTGGAACCATTTTGTCTGGGCAAGGGACTAATGTTGTTGAAATACTCTGGCACATTGTAGGGACAGCTGATGTCAGTTTGAGCCTTTGCGGAAATACAGAAAACGTTGCAGTAAATGTGAGTGGTTTCCCAGAACCTGAGGTGAATCATCCTGCGCAATTGTGTCCTGGAGATACAGAGCAGGTAAGTACGACAGAATCGTTTTCCAGCTACGTTTGGTTTGATGAAAATGGAACACAGCTTTCTACTTCGCCTACGCCAGAACTAGGCCCTGGTTACTACGAGGTAGTTGTTACAAACGCCACTGGTTGTGAAGGACAAAGCACCTTTGAGATAGATGCCTGGCCGGAACCAGAGATTGTAATCACTAATTCTGGATTTGTTTTTTATTGTGAAACCGCAGGATTTCCAATTCCTACATTGCATGCGCTGAACACGGAAGATGGTTACACTATTGAATGGTATAGAAACGGCGTACCGCTGAATGTCTTCACAGAGAATTATACGCCTACGCAAGATGGTTCTTACTACGTTTTGGTGACAGATGTGAATGGCTGTACTAATTTTTCTAATTCTATTTATCTGAACGAAACCTGTAATCCTGACGGAACTTGTACGAATCCACCTGGAGAACAAGACTGTCCCAACGTCTCCAATACTTTTGAAACCGGAGATGAATGTCGTCACGGGATTTTTGAAAATACTTCTGTTGGTTATGTTCCGGGTTCAGTGGTTTGGAATTTCGGTGATTTTGCATCAGGTTCTAACAATGCTTCTACATTGGATAATCCGGAGCATATGTTTACTTCCGCTGGTTTGTTTAATATTGTAATGGAAGTGACTGATCCGTCAGGTGTTGTTTGTTTTATCAATAGTCCTTTCGAGGTTCCTGTCGCTGCAAATTTTGATGTAGACTTCGCTTGCTTAGGAGAACCGACTGCTTTCAAAGACATCAGTACGTTTACCTCAGGAACTACGATTACAGATTGGGATTGGGATTTTGGAGATCCAACATCTGGCGCTAACAATACTTCTACATTAGAATTACCAGACCATACTTATAACACTTTGGGAACTTATGATGTAATACTTACGGTAACTGCCCAAACAGGTTGTACCTCTACTATCACAAAACAAGTAACGGTGCTCCCACCTCCAACAGGAACCTTTGCAGTCCCTGACAATAGTTGCGAAGCTACAGCATTATCCTTTGTCGCTGACTTGGGAGCAGATGTTGTTTCTTCCTCTTGGGACTTTGGCGATCCTGTTAGCGGAGACGCGAACACTGCTGTGTCCGAAAATACCTTTCATGCTTTTTCTGCAACGGGTATTTTCGATGTGACATTGACCTTTGAGAATATTTATGGCTGTAGCAATTCAGTTACCTTGCCGGTAAATGTAGACGCAAATAATCTGAGTGGAGATATTACAATGGACCCTTCTTCACCTATTTGTGCAGATAACAGTACCACAGCTATTTCGCCAACAGGTGGTAGCTCTTGGAGCTGGGGCACTAGTCAGCAAACAGAAACCATTACTATATCAGAAGCCGGTATTTACGATCTCACCATAACTGATGATTTTGGATGTACTTATAGTCCGCCGGATGCGGTACTTGATGTTATTCCAAATCCAGAAGCGGTAATTAAAGTAACAGAGTTCAATGAATTTGGCCAACCTTCCGATTGCTTTTTCGATGGTTATGTGCTTTGCGAAGGAGAAGACGTTTTCTTAGATGTCTCTGGAGCAGGAGATCAATCATACACTTGGTCAAGTGGAGAATCTGGCCCAACCCTAATTTACGACGGAGGCCATAACAATACCCTTACAGCAGGTACTTACGACTTTACAGTAACTGTGACAGACAACGTTTCTGGCTGTACAAATGTAGAAGGCCCTTATACCATTATCGTAAATCCAGTTCCCACAGATATAGAAATAGCAACGAATCCTCCTGGGCCGATTTGTGAAGGAACTGAAGCCAACTTCTTTGTAACGAACCCTGATCCAGATTTAACTTACCTCTGGAATACAGGAGAGTACGGCCCACAAATAACGGCCAGCACAGCAGGAGAATATTTCGCTAGAGGAATCAGCCAATTTGGTTGCGAAGGAGAAAGTAATACTTTGGAAATCTACCGCTCACCAGATGCGAATCTGATTCCTGATGGATGTCATGTTCATTGTGCGCCAGATACGATTTGTCTGCCAGAGATGCCAAATGTTGCGAACTATCAATGGTATTTAGATGATAATCCAATCGCAGCTCCTGATGGAACTGTAGCAGATTTACTACCTCAGGAATCAGGTATGTACAGAGTGGAGTTGTACAACATTCATGGTTGCTATGCCGCCTCTGATGCATTTAGTTTGGACTTGCTGCCTTTCAGTGATGACTCTTTGATTCTAGGAACTTGCGCAGGTGATAATGTGATGTACGCAGGGGAAATGCTGCTACCAGGTTCTACTACTGATTTTAGTTTTACGAACCAGTTTGGTTGTGATTCTCTGATTACGGTTTCTATTGTGGAAAGCATTGATTACGAAATGAATGAGGTGATTACAACTTGCGAAGGCAGTACGGTAGAATACAATGGTGTAAGTTATCAGGCGGGCGATAATCCTGTTTTAAATTACACAACGGCTTACGGATGTGACTCTATTGTCAGTTTGGAAATTATTCCTTGGGAAACTTACGAGTATACAGAAACCTTCAGCTCTTGTGATGGAACGGCTGTCATTTTTGAAGGTGAATCCTATATGCCTGGAACTTCCACGGACTTGAATTTGACAACTTTCCGAGGCTGCGATTCTACCATAACTATAGTGGTAACTGGTGATGAAGATTATTATGAAGCGGTAAACCTAAGCGGTTGCGAAGGTGAGATGGTCATGTACAATGGCACTGCTTATCCTGCGGGAACGGAAGAAACTTTTACTCACAATACAGTTGCAGGTTGTGATTCTATCATT
>JBGCDT010000028.1:0-6426 GCA_045105695.1 Saprospiraceae bacterium
AGTGCGCAACAGATGTTCCTGCTACTGTGGATTTAACAGCAGTGGACAACTGCGATGGTGATATCACAGTATCTCCTACCGTTGTAGTTACTCCTGGAAGTTGTGTAAATAACTTTGTTGAAGTTAGAACTTGGACTTTCGTTGATGTTTGTGGAAATGAATCTTCTATTAGCCAAACCATTACTGTCAATGACGATACCGCTCCAGCAGCACCTGCAGCACCTGCTGATGAAATGCTTCAGTGCGCAACAGATGTTTCTGCTCCAATAGATTTAACAGCTGTGGATAATTGTGATGGTGACATTACAGTATCTCCTACCGTTGTAGTTACTCCTGGAAGTTGTGTAAATAACTTTGTAGAAGTTAGAACTTGGACTTTCGTTGATCTTTGTGGAAATGAATCTTCTGTTAGTCAGACCATTACTGTCAATGACGACACCGCTCCTATAATTACTTGTCCTGTAGACCAAACATTATCTTGTTTTGAAACGGTACCGACTCCATATATGAATGCAGCTGATTTCATCGCAGGAGGTGGAACTATTTCTGACAATTGTACCAATCTATTAACGGAATTTACGGTCTTCAGTCAAGATGATGACAATGGTGGTGACAATTGTCCAGGGAATAGTAGAACTGTTGTTAGAACTTACTTTATTCAAGATGCTTGTGGCAATACTACTAGTTGTGAGCAGACATTTACTTATTTGGAAAGTACACAAGGACCGGTTATAACATCAGTCTTACCAAGTTGTTTCAAGTACTGTGCTTCCTTGGCTAATCCAATGGAATCAGATGTTACTTTTGAGACAGACTGTAGTTTTGGAGGAACAGTTAGTATTACTGGGCCAACACAAATTGGGCAAGACAATTGTCCGGGGTCAATCTATCGCTATACTTATACGGTAACGGATGATTGTGGCAGAACTTCTGTTCCAGTTACTCGTGACTTCATCATAGGGAACGATGGACCAACTATTGAGTGTGTGCCATTCAACTTGTTATTAGAATGTGGTGATCCAAACAATACAGACTACATTGCCGATTATATCGGAGCCGTTACAGCGAATAGTTCGTGTGAATTAGGACTGACGATCAGTCACTCCCCTACTAATTTCAACAACATTACTTGTAACTCATCAACAGTTGTTACTTTTATTGCAACTGATGAATGTGGACGAACTGCTTCTTGCACAACAACGATTAATATTTCTGATAACACCGCTCCTGTAATCACTTCTACTTATGTAGATGGGGTTTGTAATGAAGCGGTTTGTGGTTCTGATGTGAACTTTTGGTTCAACAACTGGAAATCCAAAGTACTAGAAGGATTGACTGCAACAGACGCTTGTGATTCTAATGTTTCATTTACAACAACTGGTAGCCCCAATAGTCCTGTACAAAACTGCCCTGATGGAACAGCAGAAACAGTAGTCACCTGGATCGCCAATGACAACTGTGGAAATACAAGTGATATTTCTTACACATTCTATGTAGTGCCTACAGATAGTCCGGCACCATCACCAGGTATTATGGGAATGGTAGCAACGGAGCAAACAGAAACAGTGGAGAATGTAAGCGTAACCTTGGAAGGAAATGGCTTGAGTATCTCTGATCAAACTGCAGCTGATGGTATTTACCAATTCGAAAATTTACTAGAAGGGCAGAACTATTCTGTAACACCACTGTTGGACGAAGATCCACTGAACGGTGTATCTTCTTATGACTTAGTATTGATTGCGAAGCATATTTTGCAATTACAGGCATTAGATTCTCCATACAAGATCATCGCAGCAGATGTCAATAATTCAGGGTCAGTGACTACATTGGATTTGGTATCGTTGCGTAAGTTGGTCTTACATATTGATGAAAACTTTACGAATAACACTTCTTGGCGTTTTGTGGAAGCAGCTTATGTTTTCCCTACACCAACTAATCCATTTGCTTCAACTTTCCCAGAGGAAGTATTCATCAATGGATTGGCAGCAGATGAGCAACACGATTTTGTAGCTGTAAAAGTTGGAGATGTGAATAATTCTGCGATTGCAAATCAGTTTGTGCAAGCAGAAGACCGTACGAATCTAGATGAATTGTTATTTAAGGTAAAGGATCAGGCGTTAGTAGCGGGAGAGACTTACGAAGTTTCTTTTGAAACGACTAATTTCAATATGATTCACGGTTATCAATTTACATTAAATTTCGATGAAACTGCTTTGGCTTTTCAGAATGTATCTGCGAATGATTTAGCGGGTGTGAGCGTTGATAACTTCGGATTGAGATATCTAGAAGAGGGATTGATCACCACAAACTGGACAAACACGGAAGCCATAAGCTTAGAAAGAGATGCGAAAGTGTTTACAGTTAGTTTTATTGCAAGAAAGGATGTTCAATTGAGTGAAGTACTCTCAATCAACTCTCGCTATACAAATGCGGAAGCTTACAACGGCGCATTAGAATTGATGAATGTTAGTTTACGATTTGATGAAGGACGTAATTTGGAAAATGGTTTCCACTTATACCAGAATACACCAAATCCATTTGATCAGGAAACAAGCATTAGTTTTGAATTGCCTGCGGCAGGACCTGCTACTTTGAGTATTTATAATGCGACAGGAATACTATTGTTAGAGAAGAAGGGCGATTACGCTAAGGGTTTTAATACTATTACCGTTTCGAGTGATCGTTTGACTGCTGGTTTACTTTACTATGAATTAGTAAATGATCATCACCGACTAGTGAGGAAGATGATCTTGAATTAAGAATTTTTTGGTCAAGATTAGATGGAGGGGCTGCCTTATGAAAGGCAGCCCCATTTTTTATGATACTTTATAATAGAAATTCTGAAGGGCTAACACCAAACTCACTTTTGAAGCATTTAGAGAAATAGGAGGGGTTAGAGAAACCTGTTTGAAAGGCAACTTCCGCAATATTTTCATTTCTTTTGAGTAGTAATTCTTTGGCGCGATGCAGTCGAACGGAACGAATTAATTGATTAGGTGATTTATTGGTGATTGCTTTTAATTTACGTTGTAATTGTCGCTCACTTAGACCAATATCCTGAGACAATGTTTCAACACTAAAAAACTCATCACTTAAGTTTTCATCAATACACTGCAATACATTTTCTAATAAAAACCCATTTTTTTGAATCGCTTTATTATTGAGAGGACCTGTAATTAGTTCTGAATATTGATCCTCTACTTCAAATAGCGGTGGTAGCATATTTGTATTTTGACTGGTGTCTATTTTTGAAAATTTCAAACCGGCCTCAGAGATTAAGTATTTCACCGTTTGAGATACCAGAATTTGATTAGCCGTAGCGATGCGTTGAATATGTTTTGTTTTATCTAAAGCGTTAGTTTCAACTATTTTATCACCTACTATCAGACATTCACCAACATGAATACCAGCTTTAAAATTTAGTTTAATCGCGGACATCATTTTCTGAAAATCAAGACAATAGTTTAAGGCTTTACCTGAACCTTCAAAAGTTGCAATACAACTTTTACCATCCATATGATGAAGCTTACCTCGGTACTTTTTCATCAACTGCATATTAACTTGTTCGACATTAACGGGCGGCAGTGATTGATCGGTAGGCTGAACTAAAGCAGGAGAAATTTCAGCAACCATGATGACAAGCAGTTGTCGTTCCCTATCATTAATTGGTTTTACATCAATCGGTTCTAACTCTTTGATAAAGGTTATCATTTCACGTAAAATTTCCTCCGTGTTCCCGGTCCAAAACAAGTGATCTTCCCCATCAAACTCTACTAATTTAGCGTCTTTAATCCGTTCTGCGATAAATCTTCCCTCTTCTATTTTTACATCTATATCATCAACTCGTTGCATCAGGAGTGTAGGTACATTAATGGAAGGTAAAATGCCAATAATATCTACCTGAGTATTCATACGAGTTAAGACTAGAGCTGCACTAGGGCTAGCACCTGAACGGAAATAATTAGCTAACCAATCCATGAAAACTTTATCATTTGCTTTGGTTGGTGCCAACTCAGATAGATTCATATTACCACCTCCCCAGGATTCCTCAATCATATCATAAACCTTTTGCCGCTCTTCATCTGTGGGGGCCCAAGGGTAATCCGGTGAGTATCTCCTTTTAGCAAAAACGCCAAAAGTAATTAGTGCGATTGTTCGACTAGGGTAGGTCGCAGCAAACAAAGCAGAAGCAGAACCACCTTCTGAATGACCAAACAAAATAGCTTTTTCCGAATTTACAGCATCCATTACAGCTCTGATATCATCCATCCGTTCTTCTAGCGTAGAAATCTCTACGATTCTATCCGATAATCCAGTTCCTCTTTTATCAAAAAGTATGACTCTCGTAACCTTACCCAAGGCTTCTAAAAAAGAAACCAGCTCTGGACAATTCCACATGAGATCTATGTTTGAAACCCATCCGGGTATATACACTAAATCTGTTTTACCTGAACCAAAGACTTGATAGGCTATATTAATTCGCCCACTTTTAGTGTAGGAAGTGCTGGGTTTCATCATATTTAATTTTTTATTTTCTCTTCAAAAAATACTGCTAAAATAGTTTGGTTACTCACACTAAACTACAGAGCTATTGAATGTAGTAAACTTTTAAAAAATTGCAAACTAAACGAAGCTATATTGATGGAAACAATTAAGAGGTGTCGGTTTTGTTATAATCAAATAAAAAACTAAATCATAAACGTCGGTTTTGTGTTATAGGGAGGTTCCTTTTCTTTTATTATGGCATTCGGATTATCGTTTCTTGAAAGTGATGCTCTCTAAATATTTTTTTCAATACATTTATTATAATTGGCTTGCTAAATTTTGAGATAACCTTTAATTTATTTTAAGGAAATCATTGATCTTAGGTATAAGAAAATTTAATTCGTCCTCGCGGTTAATAACTTAGAACCCCAAGGAAAAAAGAAAGTATCTTCAAAAAATCAGGGATGCTATTATTAGCAAGAAGCAAAATAAAAGCGGAGCTACTTGATTCAAAATGGAAATGACTGAATCATATAGGCTTAAAGAAAAAATGTAGCAATAATCTTAGAACTTGTTTCGATTTTCTTTTCTGATCGAGACACACAGTTTGTAATAAAAGTAGTTTTGGATATTGTATAATTGACAAGAGTAGAGAAAGACGAGGTATTCTTGAAAACACTATCACCCGCTAAAGCTATTGCTGTTTAGCTGATGGTAAAAAGTATAAATCATAGAAAAAGGGGTCTCTCCTTCTCCACTGCGATCTACTTTGATAGCACCTTTAAATTATCTCTATTTTTTTTTATTGGACCTGGTGAATTTCATCGATTGTTCTTCTACAATCCTTTCCTCCATTAACTTATAATCAATCCCTTTATCACAAAATTTACCAATCCGATATTCATTCCTTATCTTTAGTTAGTTTTTTAACGCTATTTCAAACATTCTATCTGTACTAACAAAACATTTACAAACCAGCAGCCCTGAACACCCACAACATATATCGCCCTGAAACAGTCGTTGCTGTCCAGCAGCTACACTTCGAATTTATTGAGCGACGCCTCTCCTACTCTTCAGTGCAGGTTGAGTTAGAAAATTACAGTGTTAACTTATTTCGAAATTACCGAGTAAAGAATCCAGCAGTCATTGTGGAGATTTCTAATCATCATCCAGAGTTGGTTGGCGCTTCTCCCGATTTTATTTTCGCAGCAGAAATGGACTTGGATGACATTCAATTTACCGTTGCCAAAGCGTATGGTTTTGAAGATTGGGAAGCGGTCAAAACATTGGGTAAAAAGAAGCATGACCCTGCCTTTGAAATGGCGGTAGACATTCTACTCACAGGTAAAATTGAAGTACTCGAAGATCATTTGGCGCAATACCCAGAGGTCATTCATCAGCGTTCTGCTTATGGACATCGTGCAGGATTAATTCATTACCTTGGAGCAAATGGCGTTGAAATTTGGCGACAAATCGTACCAAACAACCTAGAAGAACTCCTCCGATTTCTAATTAAAAGTGGAGCCGATCCTGATATGACGGCTGATATTTATGGCGTCAATAATCTACTCGCCCTCCTAACTTCCTCCGATCATGCCTGGAAAGCAGGGGTCGCACGACAAACAATTCGCCGGCTGCAGGGACGAGTGTTCTGAAGCGAGCATTGCAAAAGTTATAGTTTCCTACCGATTTTCATGGCCTCTTTCCAAAGTATTTTATCTTTACCCTTCTAATACGCTGGCTACCAATACATGCTTTATAGAATAACACGACCTTTTGCACAGATTGCCATAAGAACAACCTTTCGGAAAATCTACTTCACCAATGAGGAACGCATCCCATGGGACAAGCCTGTTATTCTAGCCATCAACCATCCGACGATCTTCATCGAACCTTGTTTACTAGCCACTCACCTAGACGAACCCTTGCATTTTTTAGCAC
>JBGCDT010000029.1:0-4988 GCA_045105695.1 Saprospiraceae bacterium
ACGTGTTTTTCTAAAGAATTTTATCATTGGTTTAGGGTGGTTTGTGGATGCTTCAACCAGGCAACTATGCAAGTGCATCTCAGCGCATCAACTTCCATTTAATTTCAATCAAATAACTATCCTACCTCTTGAAAAATCAGCAAGAGCAAAACTTCGCAAAAAAGGGGTTTATTTTCCATCCTATTTCCTAATCCTTGGAGCTTCTATTTCATCCAGCCTTTTTTCCAAAGGTGCCGCTGCATCTTCAATTTTCTTTAATTTTTCTGCCATCTGATCAAATAGAATATTTGCATTCTCCAATGATTTCAATTGTGCCGGCGTAGGTCCGTAAGTTGAACCATAGTTACTTGCGCCCCAAGTGTAATCACTAATAGAAGGATATTCATTTTTCTCACCCACCTCAGAACGTGCATCACTTCCTCTTAATTGTTGTTCTAAGGCTAAGATCTGATCCCGAGATTCGAGGATTTCTGCAAGAAGCTCATCATCGGTAAACTTAGCTTTTTCATAGGCCAAGAGCATCAAATCGACACTGTTCTTTGTTTCCTTCCAGTCAGCATATAAATCAGTGGTTTTGGCTCGCATAGACAAGATGTTTTTCCAATGTTGAACCACTTCTTCAGAGGAACCGCCATCCAAAGAACCTGGATTAGATTGCTCCACTTCAAACTTAACTTTAGCGCTCATTTCGATGTAGTTTCCATCTATTTGCTTAAAAAGTTGAGCTGAATAGTCTCCAGGCCCCACACTATATCCTGTTCTTTCTTTCCCTATATCATCTATGGTAATGGTAAACGGGGATTCCGTTTGAAGGTCCCAACTCAATCGATTGAATCCTTCTTTATTCTCGGCTTTAATCTTGCGCAGAATGTTATATTCATCATCATAAATGAAGAGATATACTTGGGATGGCATTTCCATTTTTTCCTCCTCTAATACATCCCATGAAGGAACACCCACTGTTTCTCCTGCTTCTTCCGTCTCTTTTTCTTTTTCAGCTCGTTTGGATTTTTTTGTTTTTAAACTTTCCTTCAGGAAATAGGTAAATTCCACACCGTAAGGAGGATTGTCAGCTACATAGTAACCATCGCCCTGGGCCGCTTTCTTCCCACCTCCTAACAGTCGTCGTTGGGTATACCAAAGACCTGTTCTTGGGGTAAACAATTGAGCTTCTGTCTCTTCACTTTTAGGATCAAAATTTCGAAGCGAGGAGTAGTCGTCTAAAATGTAAATGCCTCTTCCAAAGGTACCTAATACTAAATCGTTTTCTCTTTTTTGAATGCATAAATCACGAACAGAAATATTGGGCAATCCGCTTGATAATTTATTCCATGTTTTTGCGCCATCTAGCGTAAAGTACACGCCAAATTCAGTTCCCAAGAACATCAAATTACTATCCTCATGGTCTTGAACGATGCGCCACAACATCGTTCGATCTGGAAGGTTATTTGAAATGCTCGACCAGGTTTTCCCTCTATCAGAACTCATAAATAAATAGGGCTGAAAGTCACCGTATTTATGATTGTCAAAAACCGCATAGACTTTATTATCATCGTATAAATCGGCTTTGATATCATTGACAAAAGCAGTACTTGGTAGTCCTGATATTTTTGAAAAATCTACTTTCCTCCAGTTGGCGCCACCATCTTCAGTGATTTGAATCAGTCCGTCATCCGTACCCGCATAAATCAAACCTTCTTGCTTTGGCGACTCCGACAAGGAGGTTATCGTACTGTAATTCGACATCGCATAGATGTCCCAAGCGTTATCCCATTTTTGTTTTTTCCCATAAAATGGCGTTTGAATCCGTTCGATATTTTTAGTTAAATCACCAGAAATAGCTTCCCAAGTGTCGCCTCTATCGTCCGACTTCCAGACCCTTTGTGAAGCAAAATATAGGCGTGTCGGTTGATGTGGGCTCACCAAAACAGGTGCATCCCAATTGAAGCGTTCCGTTTTTTCTCCTAAGTCAGGTTGTGGTTTGATGTACACATTTTCACCACTTACTCGATCGTGACGATTCAGATTTCCTTGTTGCCATTGCGCATAAACAATGTTCGGATTTCCAGGTTCGGTAGCCGGCTGATGACCGTCACCACCTAATACCACAAACCAATCGGCATTGCGTATGCCATGACTATTATCCGTTCTTGAAGGCGCTCCCTGTGTGTTGTTGTCTTGCGTTCCTCCATACACATAGTAGAAAGGTTCGGCATCATCAACGGCAATTTTATAAAATTGTGTGATGGGTAGATTATCGATAAACTTCCAGTTTTTAGTCTTGTCAAAGCTCTCATACAAACCTCCATCACAACCTACTAAAATATAGTTGGGATCATCTTTCTTAAAGGCTACAGCATGATTATCAACGTGTTTTTCCTCTTCATTCATTCGCTGAAAAGTCTTACCACCGTCAAACGATACTTGCATGTAATTATCCGCTAAGTAGATCTCATCAAAGTGATGTGGTGAAGCAAAGAGTTCTTGGTAGTAGTGTGGACCAGTTCCACCAGACACGGCATCACTCATCTTTTGCCAGGAGGCTCCTTGATTTTCACTTCTGTACACGCCGCCTTTCCTTCTATCTAACTCAATAGCGGCATAGACTACGTCAGGTTGTTGCGGAGATAAAACTAAGCCAATTTTACCCATATTACTTGAAGGCAATCCATTGCTCAGTTTATCCCAAGTTTCACCTCCGTCGGTCGACTTATAGATAGCTGTGCCGGGGCCTCCACCCATATAACCTGCCACAGTACGATGGCGCTGCCAAGTGGCTGCGTATAACAAGTCTGGATTTCTTGGGTCCAAGAGTAGATCTGTAGCACCTACCCAGGCATCGTCACCAAGGGTTTGAGTCCAGGTTTCACCTCCATCTATTGATTTATAAATACCTCTTTCGCCCCCTTCACTCCACAGTGGCCCTTGAGAAGCCACCCAAATTACATCTGAGTTGGTTGGGTGAACAACAATCTTGGAAAGGTGTTCTGATTTTTCGAGTCCCATGTTTTTCCATGAAGCTCCTCCATCTTCACTTTTATATATTCCATCACCGAAGCTCATGTGTCTTCCACCCACATTTTCTCCAGTTCCTATCCAAACCACTTCTGGGTTTTGGGGATCGAGAGTGATGCATCCGATAGAAAAACTTTTTTGTCCATCAAACAGGGAATTCCAAGTTGTTCCAGCATTTTCTGTTTTCCATACTCCTCCGGAACCGGCGGTAACATACCACAGGTTTTCGTTATCGGGGTGTATGACTATATCTGAAATTCGCCCAGACATCAATGCGGGTCCAATGCTTCTAAATTTTAAACCGCCGTAAAGAGAACTGCTCTCCTCTTTTTTCTCGTTGTCTTTCTTCTTCTTATTTTGTGCAAAACTGCTTGTCGCTATACAAATACAGATGAGTGCGAAACTCAAAAACCTCTTCATGTGGAGCATATGGAATTATTTTAGAGCACTAAAATAAATAAAAGGTGATGACAGAGCCCATTGAAAGTGAAAACCCTCGTTAATTTCTTGTTGGGTTTATTTTTAGCGTGTTATACGTTCGCGTTTCTTTCGTTTAGTTTGGAGAATTTAGTCCAAGTTTATTTCCTTCTGTATCTATAAATAAAGCGAAAAAGCCACTTTCATCTGCGTGAGCAGTTTTTGGAACAACAATTTTTCCGCCATTTTTTTCCACCTTTTCAAGAATAGGTTGAAGATTATCTCCGCCATTGAGATAAATAGTTACTCCATCTGCGGCAGGTTTGTAGCCTTCAACTTTCATAATGACTCCTGTCACTATTTGTTCTTCGTATGGAAATATTCCCATTTCCATTCCTGGCATTTCCATTTTCTCAATGTTGATGTCCAAAATTTCTTGATAAAAATTGATAGCTCTCGAAATATCTGTAGCTGGAATTTCAAAAAGGGAAATAAAACTATTCATAGTAGTAGATTCTTGTTCGCGACTAGAATCTACTTTTTGTACTTCTACATTAGGTTTAGTTTGATTATTACAAGCCGAAAGGCTAAAAGTCAGTATCACCGATGCACTTAGTAAAATTCTCTTCATCATTTCTGTTTAAATTAATGATACGAAATTAGATTATTTGTTACGGTTGAAATTGTAAAAATGCGACACTTAGTCTATTTGTAAAAAAGAGCCGAAAGAGCTAAATTTTCATTTCCCAAAAACTCCTTCGGGTTCGTTCCAGTAAACTCCTTGAAGTCTTTTATAAAGTGTGCTTGGTCGTAATATTCACTTTCGTAAGCGATATTAGTTAAACTTTCTCCTTCTTTGTTAAGGAGCATTTTTATTGCCGTTTGTAGTCGAATTAATTTACCTAACTGTTTCGGACTAACTCCAATTTGTTGTACAAACTTTCTTTCAAGTTGTCTTCTTTTGGACAAGTCATCTTTAAGAATCGTTTTTATCGAAGCGTTTCCGTTGGTTAATAACAGGGCGTTAACGGTTGTTTTTACAATATTCTCTACAGTTGATTTGTCATGTAGTCTTTCTATTAGAAATTTTTCTA
Organism: Saprospiraceae bacterium; assembly: GCA_045105695.1. Taxonomy (GTDB): domain Bacteria; phylum Bacteroidota; class Bacteroidia; order Chitinophagales; family Saprospiraceae; genus CALGLS01. The sequence goes on from JBGCDT010000029.1 coordinate 4,527, forward strand.
TGATATCTATACGCTGTTTAACGTCTTTCGCATGGATTATTTTTTGCTCTAGTTCCTTGGCTATTTTTTCCTCAAACAACCATGCTAATGGTGTTTCTGTATTGGCTAATTTTTTAAGCGGTTCAGTTACAAAATTGGCAAAACCGTATGGGTAAAATCGGATGGCAAATGAATTCACATATCCTGTTGGTTCGATATAAAATGGTTCGGTGGTTTGTCCAAGTACCATTGCACGAGGTTGTAGAATAAATTCTTTTTCAGAAGTATATCGCTTTATATCGTCTCCAAGAATAAAAGCCATTTCAATACAACCATCAGGAACAATCCGTTGTTTTTGAGCACTAGATTCGGCGGGAACTTGTAAAGTCCAATAACAGCTGATAAGAGATTCTAAATCAGCATGGGGTTGAAATGTCTGATAGTCCATTTATGGTTTGTTTTTTTTTTAGTGACGAACAACAC
>JBGCDT010000030.1:0-19755 GCA_045105695.1 Saprospiraceae bacterium
GGAGTTGCCAGCCATTTTATTGTTTTGTTGAATTACAAATATATTAAATGAATAACGTCTGTCAACTTTTTTTGTTAATCAAATGGAAACCTAAACGTAAGGGATGATGAGGTAGGGCAGGGCATAAAAAAAACCATAAAGCGTGGCAGTGAATTTAAGGAAAAAGCTGCACGCTTTATGGTTGTATATGGAATATTATAACAGCCAATGTTGGAGAGAAAAACTTCCTTGCTTTTGCTTTAGATGCTTTTCTACTTAGGTAGACAGAAGGTTAGTTGGAAAAGGTTGGGTGGGTTGGGAAAATTTTTGAAAAAAATTAGCTGAGAGAAAATGAGTGGAGAGAAAATAATCTATTTCGGGACTGAATTTTGGAAAAGGGTTTGCTCCTTTTAAGAGCAAACCCCTTTTTGGTCTCTAGCGCTTAATCAACTGAGTAGAAGCGTTAACCTCTTCATTTTTCAAAGAGATCATATAAATCCCTTCCACCAGTTCACTAATATCAAGAGTATAACCTCCATTCAGTTCATCGGTAGAGAGTTGAAGATTTCGAATCAGTTTACCAGTAATATCATATAGTGAAATATCAACGTCCTCATTACCAATGTTTTGCTCTAGAAAAAGGGTAACCTCTTCTGTAGCTGGATTAGGGAAAATCTGAAGCGCAGCATTATCTCCTGCTAATCGAGCAGAGGCAATTGGACTAAATTCGTCAGAGCCATCCAAATCAATTTGTCGAAGACGATAGTAATAAACCTGTCCAGGAAGAACATCTTTGTCAAGGAATTGATAAGTCTGAATCGCTGTTGAATTAATTCCTTGAGCAGGAATCCATGTTATTTTTCTAAAATCAGAATTATTGGGTTGCGTTGTTTTTTCCAAATCAAAACCAGCAAAGCCTAGCTCTGATCCCGTTTGCCAATCGAGGTCAATATAATTCTCTTCAGCAGTTGCGGTGAAGCTAATCAGTTCGGCAGGTAAGGGCGCTTCAATAGTTTGGAATCCATTAATATTAAAACTAGAACTGGTTTGACAATTAGCACTATTAGCTCTTACTCTCCAATAGTAGCGTTGGTCTGGTGAAAGTCCTGTCACGAGGTATTCAGTAGCCAGTATATCTGTAATGGTGAAATCAATACTGTTAAATAGATCATCAGTAGATATTTCCAAATCATATAAAAATCCACCAGGTACTGGGTCCCAGTCAAACTGAACATCTGTAGGAACTTCATTCATCCCGTTAGATGGAAGGACAAGATCTGTAGCAGGTAGGTTTTCGTTTATGGTAGTTACTTCTAAGCCAACGGATACTCTATTCACGGGAGTTTCAGAACCTGTAAGTATAATGTTATATTTCCCAATAGCTGTCGAATTCGTAGTCGTAACAGTCATGGTGACCTGACCATCGGGAGCGATAGGATTGTTGTTTAAAGAAGCCGTTGCGCCACTAGGAACACCACTAATGGTGATGTTGTCAACACTACTAAAACCAGCGTAGGAGGTAGCGTCAAAGGTGAAGGTAGCAGACTGTCCTTGACAGACAGATTCAACTCCAGTTCCTTCTACTTCTAATACATAGTGACTAATATTTGGAGTAACGATGTGGAGGCCGCCGTGACTTCCGTCAATATTTGTCATTATCATAGTCCCTGATTTGAAATAAGGATATACACTCCATGTTCCATCAAAAGTTCCATCGTCATCATCTGGGTAATTGTCAAAAAAACCAACGAGGGAAGGAGGACTATTGTCTAAATTACTTACATCAAAAATTCGAAGACCGCTGGTATAATTTGCCTGATATACAAAAGGACCTTTTACATATTGATTGTGGTCAATGGAATTAGTAGGAGCGGTGTAGGTATATTTTAGAAAAGGATTGTCCAAATCAGAGACGTCAAAAATATAAGTTCTAGTAGGATTAGATGGGCCGTTTTCATCAAGTTCGTCATCGACTAACAAGTATTTTTGATCTTCTGTTAACCAACCTTGGTGACAATAATCATTGCCAGGGTAGGAAAAAGATTTTATTGGTATTGGATTATTCTTATCGGTTACATCTGTGATGGCAACAATGTTATCATTAAACCCAATACAGATTTCCTTTCCAATATGGTCATCATCTGCTCCTCGATAAATAGTGCAAAGTGCGTCGTGTGAATAACCAGCAGAAGAATAGCTACCTACGTAATTTGGACTCGTCGGATTGCTGTTCACGTCGAAAAAAGTCAGTCCTCCACTATGAAGAGAAGAGGTGCCCACTGCCAGAATGTGTCCGGTAAGAGGACTGGAAACAATGTTATGAGATTTGTTCGGACTGCCAGGTTGTAAACTGGTCAGGTTAATCCATCCCGATTCTGAAAATACGACGGGAGGATTACTAACAGAAAGCAACTCAGTTAAATCAAAAATTTGTATGCCATGCCCTGTTGCTTCACTACCGATATAAGCATGATTTCCAACTACTTTGATGTCTCTCCATGTGGAGTTTAACGTACCACTATGTTTAGGTAGCTTGCCTAAAATCACTGGAGCCGAAGGATTCGAAACATCTACGAAGGAAGTGCCATCTTGTAATCCAATGATTGCGTATTCGCCTCCACTAGTAGAGGTCCAGCCCCAAATGTCATTCGTTCCATTTGACCCAAATTCTGCTAGACTTATATAAGCTTCCAAATCAACATTACTACAACCATAGACACCAGCGCTTCCTCCAGAACAAGGTGTTTGCGCTAGAAGTGTTACGATTGATAAATTTGAAATTAAGAAAATAAAAAGGAGGGTAGGTAAAATCTTTTTCATGGTTAGGTTTTTAGAATTTTTACCACTTGGTGTTTTGGGAATACATCTGTTGTAAAGATACATTAGAAGATTTACAAATCTATAAAAGACTATTATCAAACTCTCCTTCCTGTAAATATTGCGACAATCTTAATCCCCAAACAAATTACCTTGTTTAAGAGATGGCGGATATTTTTCTTCAATGATGAGACCGGGGTGATTGTTTTTGACTTTGTTTACTTCTCTCGAGACAGAGTAGCTATTCATTAGTTCAGCCGGATAAGGAAGCAAAACCTGAGTCGCTTCTTCAGCAGTCAGTTCGGGATCTATCCAAGTATTTTCATTTCCTGGAAGAAGAATGGCAGGCATTCGATGATGCAAAGGAGCCATGAATTTATTTGCCGCCATTGTAATAATGGTAAAGCTATGAACGGGTTCGCCATTTTCATCTTTCCAGGTTTCCCAAAGTCCAGCCATTGAAAATAGTTCTTGATTTGTGCAGAAGATGTAATGTGGTATGAGCCCGTTCGAAGTCTTCTTCCATTCATAGAACCCGTCGAAAGGAATAATACAACGGCGTTTTTTTAAAGCATTTCGAAAAGAAGGTTTTTCCGAAAGGGTTTCTTTACGAGCATTGATCATTTTAGAACCGATACTTTTATCCTTTGCCCAAGAAGGGATAAGTCCCCATTTAAAGAATTGTAAGTGATCAGAATCTGCTCCCGTAATGACTGGATGGAGTTGCGTAGGAGCAATATTATAACTAGGTTCAAAATCGTAGGTCTCCAAATCATTACTTTGGAATTTGGCAGCAAATCGCTTTTCGATCTTTGATTTTTTCTTAATTAAAGTAGCTCGTCCGCACATAGGAAAGTGTTATTTGAGAAAGCATGATACACTTCCTGTTTCTATGAAGTGTATCATGCTCATTTAGCGGAATGTCTCAATTACTTAATTTGTTTAATCATTTATGGCTTTGATCCCAGGTAGCTCTTTTCCTTCCAGAAATTCCAGCATTGCACCACCTCCGGTAGAAACATAACTGACTTCCTTTGCCAATCCCATCTGATTTACGGCGGCTACAGAATCACCACCACCTACTAAAGAGAACGCCCCTTTCTTAGTTGCTTTGGCTACTGCTTTAGCGATGGTTTTTGTTCCTTTTGCAAAAGGCTCCATTTCAAAAACCCCCATTGGACCATTCCATAAAATGGTTTTTGATTTTTCAATTAATGCTGAGAAGTCCTTCTGCGCAGCAGGTCCAATATCCAAGCCCATCCAACCTTTTGGAATTCGCTTACTGTATTTTACTGCTTTCTTAGCCTTTGCATTAAAGTCGTCCGCAGTCATAGAATCTTTTGGTAAAAGAATCTTTACTTTTTTGCGATGTGCTTTTTTTAAGAGCTTATCTGCCAATTTTATTTTGTCTTCTTCTACCAACGAATTTCCAGTTTTTCCACCAAGTGCTCTCATGAAAGTGTAAGCCATTCCACCTCCAACAATAATATTATCTGCAAAGTCGATTAGCTTTTCTAACAAAACAATTTTGTCAGAAACCTTAGCACCTCCGATGATGGCTGTCAATGGTCTTTCTGGATTGTTTAGAACTTTATTGGCGTTTTCAATCTCTGCTTGCATGAGCAAACCGAAAGCTCTGTTTTTAGGTTTGAAAAATTTAGCAACAGTAGTTGTCGAAGCATGTGCTCGGTGTGCGGTTCCAAAAGCATCGTTGATGTAGATATCTCCGAGTGCAGCTAGTTTTTTAGCAAAAGCTTCATCGCCTTTAGCTTCCTCTTTTTGGAAACGAGTATTTTCTAATAACAATACTTCTCCGGGTTTGAGTGCCTTGGCCATTTTCTTTGCTTTAGGACCACCGCACTCAGGAGAGAAGTGTACAGTTGTGCGTAGTTTTCCTTTCAGGTGTTTCACCAAATGTTCTAAGGTGAATTTTTCCTTATTGATGCTACCGTCTTCATTTAGTTTTTTTTGAGGTCTTCCTAAATGGGACATCAGGATGACGGAGCCGCCGTTTTTCAATACGTGCTTTATGGTTGGTAAAGCTCTGCGGATTCTGGTGTCGTCTGTTATTTTATATTTGTCATTTAGCGGGACGTTGAAATCTACGCGCATTAGGACTTTTTTGTCTTGATAGTTTAGGTCTTTCATGAAAGTGGTTTTAAATAAGCTTTAGAAACTTTAGTGGACTTTGGTTTTGATGTTTTGTTCGTACTAATATAAATATGCTTTCTTGCTCAAGCAAAGTACATTTAACGCAAACATAAAAAAAACACCGCTAAATAATTAACGATGTTTTTTTTATATAAAATCATTCAAATAGAATTAAGCAGTTGTTGCTTTCTTCTTTGATTTTCTAGTTTTTTTCTGAGCTGGTAATTTCGCTACGGTCTTAGCCATGTCTGCTAATCGTGCAGAGTAGCCCGCTTCATTATCATACCAAGAAACGATCTTCATTACTTTGCCGCTGGCTTTAGTCAATTGACTGTCGAAGATGCTTGATTTTTTATTTCCGATGATGTCTGTAGATACTAAAGGAGCATCAGCATATTCTAAGATACCTCTTAATTTTCCTCTAGACATAGATGCAAACTTCTTGTTCACTTCTTCAATCGTTACATCCTTTTCTACGATAGCAGTTAGGTCAACTAAAGAACCTGTAACAACAGGTACACGTACGGCCATAGCCTCTATTTTGTCTTTAGCACCTGGATAAACTAGAGCTGTAGCAACAGCAGCACCTGTAGAGGTTGGAACCATATTGATAGCTGCTGCACGTGAGCGACGCATGTCACTGTGAGGTGCATCTTGCAGACGTTGGTCCGAAGTGTAAGCGTGTACCGTAGTCATTGTTCCCTGAACCAATCCCCAGGTTTCGTCAATCACTTTTACAAGTGGAGCAAGGCAGTTAGTGGTACAAGAAGCATTACTGAAAATCTTGTTTGAAGCATCTAGTTCGTTATCGTTTACACCAAAAACGATGGTCTGAATATTATCAGATTTTGCAGGAGCAGAAAGTACAACTCTCTTTGCGCCAGCATCCAAGTGCTTTCCAGCAGTTTCGTAAGTTCGGAAGCGACCAGTGCATTCTAGAACTACGTCGATTTTCATTTTCTTCCAAGGCAACTTCGAAGGATCTCTCTCAGAGAGTGCAACGATTTTTTGTTTGCCAATGGTTATATATTTATTAGTTGAAGTAACTGGCTTGCTGTAGTTACCTTGAGCAGAGTCATATTTGAAAAGGTGAGCGAGCGTTTCGTTATCTGTCAAATCATTGATAGCTACAACTTCGACGTCTTTTTGGTTAAGTAGATTACGGAGTGTCAAACGTCCGATTCTTCCAAAGCCATTAATGGCAATTTTCTTTTTCATAAGAAGTATTTGAATTTGGTTAGTGTTATTTATAGTAGGTTCGAATTATGAAATCGTACCTTTTTAAAACAGATGAATTCGTAAAATGTTGCAGGGCTTAAAAAGCCTTTTTATTAAAACTACGGTTGTAATTTTCCAACAGGTTGTTAGAAAAAACGTAATTAGAATTCTAGATTGTTTAAATGGTAAATACTGAGTAAACTAAAAATCACTCAATGACGGGTTCGTCATTTGGTTGTGAAATGGACTGCAAATATAGAATTAATAACGTAATAATCTTGTAGAAAGTGTAAATTTTACATTTTCAAATGATGCCACTTCTTAGAGCGTAGATACCAGAGTGTAAAACCAAGCATCACGAGCCAGTAGAATATCTCTGTGGCCCAGGCCCATTCTAGTCCACCGCTTGTATATTCAACAATAATGTAAATGGCTACAATGTAGAATACAGCACAGACTGTTTGGATCTTTAAACCAAAATAAGTAGCGCCAGTTCCTGCCAATCCATTGAAGTAAACACCTCCGATGGAAAATAAAAATAGGATGCCGACTAGTACCCAAAGTGTTGGACGTGATTCTGTAATCAAAGACATATCTGCAGATCCTAAAAGGGGATATAAAATATGCTCTGGCCAAATAGCAATCGGTAAAGCCATGATCATTGTAACGAGCCAACAGAGTTTTGCCGTTTTCCAAATGATGGGCAGAACGGCCATCCTTTTCTTCGCTCCAATGAATCCACTAACTAAGGTATTGATACCTGATGCAAATCCCCAGCAGGGTATGGAAAGGAAGAGGTAGACCATCCTCACCAAGTTCGTAATCGCTAATTGACGCTCTCCAAGGTTTTCTACAATTCCAAAAAAGACAAACCAACTTCCTAGGCCAACGACTGCCTGAGCTACAATTGGACTGGCTATTTTTAATTGTTTTTTAATTAGTGGAATATCAAGTTTTGGAAATTCAAAGAGGTGATATTGTCTGATGTTTTTATCAAATAAGATATAAACGACAAAGAGCAAAAATGCGACGGCTTCTGCAATTGAACTGGCGACTGCTGCTCCACCAATACCCATAGCGGGCATTCCGAAATGACCAAAGATCAATACATAATTCAGAATGATATTGACAACTGCTAGCACTAAAGTATCCACGACAATAAATGTCGTTCGAGCAATCCCTGTATACAAAGCGACTATCGCTACCCCCATATAACTAAAGAAAACCCCAAAGCTCCGATAGTGGATGTACTCCAGACTCTTCTCGTAGATTATATCAGAATTGACAAAGGCTGCAAAAAAATAGGTGCAGCCATAATACATAAACAGAAACATGAAAATCGACAAACCAAACTCAAAATATAACATTGCATAGAAGGTCCGACCTACCTCTTTGTCTTGACCAGCCCCCATTCGCCGCGCAATCAATATCTGTCCTCCCTTAGAAAACCCAAAACCAATAGCAGCCACAATTAGATAGAACACACTGACAAAACCAATGGCTGCAAAATCTACTTCTGAAAGGTGATATAAAAATACAGAGTCACTTAGCGCAATGACGTTTTGCACGGCACTCCCCAGCATGATTGGAAGGGAGATGGAGAGGATTTGACCGTATGAGGTTTTTAGCTGCATTGCGGGGAGCAAATCACGGGATAAATGTTGGGTTTTGCAAATCCGTTAGGAAGAATTGATTTATTAAGAATCAAGTCCAAGAGTCAAGAGTCAAGTGTCAAGTTCAAAGCGCTCAGTTCGTATGCTCCGCGAGTGTTTACGGTCGAAGGAATTTGAACTTGATTTTTGACACTTGAACTTGTTACTTGCACTTTTCAAAATGCTTGTTCCAAATCCCCAATAAGATCCTCCACTCCCTCAATCCCAACTGACAAACGAATCAAGCCATCCGTAATCCCGTTCCGCTCCCGAACCTCTTTATCCACATTGATATGAGAACTCGAAGCAGGATGCAAAATCAGTGTATCTACATCACCAAGGGTAGGAGCAAGAGAACAAAATTTAATGTTATTCATAAATTTGATACCAGCATCCAAACCTCCTTTCAACTCAAAACTCAGCATACCTCCAAAGCCAGTCATCTGTTTCTTAGCCAATTCGTGATCGGGGTGGGAGGAGAGACCGTTGTAGTTTACTCGTTCGATTTTAGGATGTTGTTCTAAGTACTCGGCAATGGTCATCGCGTTTTTGCAATGTTGGTCCATTCGTAAGGCGAGGGTTTTTAGGCCGTTGTTGGTGAGCCAAGCATCCCAGGGGTTGCAGTTGGTGCCGGTGAGTTTCATGGCGCCCCAGACTTTTTTTTCCATGAGTTCTATGTCTGTCCCTATGACCACACCAGAGATGCTATTGCCGTGACCGTTCAGATATTTTGTAGAAGAATGGATGACAAAGTCAATTCCGTACTTCAGCGGTTGTTGTATATAAGGTGTACAAAAAGTGCTGTCGATGGCGGAAAGGCGATTGTATTTTTTGGTCAGATTTGCAATGCCTTCGATGTCTACACAAGCCAGCGTAGGATTAGCAGGCGTTTCGAAGTAGACCATTTTTATGGCATCGTCTTTCTTTAGGAGGTCTTCCACTTTGTCTAGCTGCTGCAAATCAGTCATGATGGTTTCTATACCAAGCGGCCCTAAAATTTTTAGCAAAAGCTCCGTCGTGCCTCCGTATAAATTTCCTTGAGTCAAAACCTTATCTCCCGTTTTTAAAACACCAAAAAGCAAGGATGAAATAGCAGACATCCCTGAGCTAAACATCAGTGCTTTCGCTTCAATATCCAACCCATAGGTTTCTAACAAAGCCAATTTATGAGCAACGGTTTCTATCGTTGGATTCCCATAACGACCATAGACATGACCTTTCTCTTTTCCTTCAAAAATGTCAATGCCTTGGTTGATGTTTTCAAACTCAAAAGAGGAGGTCGCATAGATGGGTAGCTGGTGCGGTGTTGTAGTACGCTGGTCTTTTTGTTCTTTTACGCAGAGGGAGGCGAAGGATTTTTTTGTCATGGTTTGTTCTTTTTTAGATTAGTAAACGTAGCTTTTTTACCACAATGGACACGAAGTTACACAAAGTTTTTTCTGTTTTTTAGAAAAACTTTATGCGACTTTGTGTCCATCGTAGTAGTTCAATACGTTTTGTAAGTGTATTGTTAGAACATTAGCTATTGCTAACTGAGCGCAGTTAAAGGTTAACCGTCAAAAGTTAAAAGTCAGGCTAATACTTCCGCTTCTTTTTCTTGAAGCCTCCGCCTCCGCCGCCACCTCGATTGAAACCACCACCTTTGCCAAAGCGCTTGTCTCCAAATCTCTTTTTCTTCTTCTTACCAAAGTTACCTTTTCGGGAACCGCCACCTTCGCCATCGTTTACGCGGATGTCTCTGCCAGAGCGTTGGTAATCCTCGAAAGATTCTATTACGCGTTCTGCTACATCTGGCGTTACATCAAAGTAAGTGTGCGTTCGGTTGAGGCTGATTCTTCCGATCTGCGCGCCAGTAATTCCGGATTGCTTACAGACGATGCTGATGAGCTGTCCCTTGTTTTCTATGTCCATCGCTCCAATGTTGATGTAGAGCTTGTGCATTTCAACGTTGTCTCTGGATTGCGCTTTACGTGTTTTCTTATGCTGATTAAGGTCAGGTGCGAAGCGATACTTTTCTAAGAAGCGAGTAAAGGTCAGTGCGGCGATCTTTTCTACGATTTCTTCTTTTGTTAAGCCATCTAGTTCCGCAGTAATACGCTCCATGAATGGTTCGAGTTCTTCTCCGACTTTTGCCTCACGCAATCTTTTGATGTAGTTTAAAACTTGTAGTTCACAAATTTCTTCACCAGTTGGAATGTGTGCTTCTTCAAATTCAATTTTATTTTTGCGGGCAAGTCCTCTTAAAATTCCAGTATCATTTGGGTGCATGAAAATGATGGACTTCCCTTTCTTTCCGGCACGAGCGGTACGTCCTGAACGGTGCGTATATACTTCGTAATCGTCTGGAATGTTGAAATGGAAAACGTGCGTAATATCTTGTACATCCAATCCACGCGCTGCTACATCCGTTGCCACTAAAACCTGTAATCGCTTGGAGCGGAAACGCTTCATTACCTGGTCACGTTGAGCTTGACTCAAATCACCGTGAAGCGCATCTGCATTGTAACCATCCTTTGCTAGGTTCTCTACCAACTCCTTACACTCTCGTCGCGTTCTGCAAAAGATCAAACCAAACAGATCTCTGTCGAAATCTAAGAATCGCTTTAAGGTCTCAAACCTTGCTGAAGGATAAGACTTCGCAAATTGATGTTCAATATTTTTATTCGTAATCTGCTCGCCACGAACACTCACCTCAGCAGGGTCGGCCATGTATTCTTTAGCAATACGTCGAACTTCCTTCGGCATTGTTGCAGAGAATAACCAAGTCAGTTTTTCATCTGAAGTGTTGGATAGAATATCATCGATCTCCTCCTTGAAACCCATGTTCAACATTTCATCTGCTTCGTCCAAAATGACGTGATTGATCTTGCTGATGTCAACGGCTTTTCTTCTTATCAAATCGCGCAAACGACCAGGGGTAGCAACAATAATGTGTGCTCCTCTTCTGATGTCGCGAATCTGCTTCATAATGTCAGCACCACCATATACAGGGACTACATACAGCTTTGGAAGATGTTTGGAAAAGAGACCTAGCTCTTTTGTGATCTGTAAGCAAAGCTCTCTGGTAGGAGCAACGACTAGGGCTTGAGTATATCTCTGGTCGATTTCGATAAGGTCGATAAGAGGTAGACCGAAGGCAGCGGTTTTACCCGTACCTGTTTGTGCCAAACCTACAAGATCTGTATCGTTTTTTAATAAAAGAGGAATTGCCTGAACTTGAATGGGCGTTGGCGTTTCGAAGCCCATGTCAGTAATAGTTTGAATGAGCCCTTCTGATAAGCCCAACTCTTGGAATTGATTCATTGTGTAATTTTCTGAGAGCCATCCTGGCTCCATAATATGCCCGAAAAATTTCGGTAGCACCTGTCAGAGATGAATCCATCCGTTGGCTCCTCCTCTTTAAGCGAGCGCAAAGGTACAGTTTATCCATTAGAAAATCGTTAAGTTCAAGCTAGAGTTCAACTTAAAGAAATGCTAAAATGTGTTGGTTTTTTTCTTCTGTTTTGCCTCTTTAGGGAATTCTATCCAATTAATGAATCAGAAAACATCATTAGATCCAATGAGCCAGGGTTTTTTGCTGTTTTCCCTTTGCTTCTTATGTATTTGTGTATCTTCGCCTAAATTGCAATCTAGCCGCAGCCTCAAAAAAACAATTAATCATTTTACTTCAGTAGCTGCTAAATCTGATTCTTGTTCGCCATTCCTTTGACTACAGTATTACAGTTTTGCACAAATAATATTTTGTGTATTACGTTAATTGGTTCAAAAGTGCATATTTGCAGAATACTAACTATCAACTATTTCACACTTAACTTATGACAACTTCCACCAACTCGATGACTCCAATCAGAGTAAAATTTGCTAAGGGATCAACCGACGATTTTTATAATACTTTGCGTAGACGAGTAACTGCTCATTTCAAGGATAAAAACATTAGTAAACATGGGGATTACAGAATGTATGTAAAAACGGCCTTCATGTTGATGCTCTATTTCGTTCCCTTCGTTATTAGTTTAACGTTGGTGACTAGTTCATGGGCTTATTTTGGACTTTGGATTCTAATGGGATTTGGTTTGTCTGGAGTTGGTCTATCTGTAATGCATGATGCCGGTCATGGTGCGTATTCTGATAACCCAACTGTAAATAAATTTCTAGCTTATTCTCTAAACTTTACAGGAGGAGGTTGCGCAGGTTTTTGGAACATCCAGCATAATATGTTGCACCATACCTATACTAATATTCACGGTTTGGATGAAGATATTAGTCGTACCAAAGTTTTACGATTTTCTCCCCATGCTCCTAAAAAGGCTATGCATAAATACCAACATTTTTATGCTTGGTTTTTATATGGACTGATGACCATCAGTTGGATAACTGCAAAAGAATTCAGACAGTTAAAGGAATTCAATGATCGAGGATTAATCAGAGATAAGAAAGCTTACAATAGCCTTCTAGCGGAATTGCTAATTACTAAAATTGGTTATTACCTAGTTATGTTGGTTATTCCTTTAGTCTTTGCACCAGTGTCTGTAGGAGTTGTTTTGATATCTTTCTTCTCTATGCACTTCCTTGCGGGATTATTGTTAAGTCTAATATTTCAACCTGCACACGTCATCCCAAGTTCGGAGTACCCACTTCCCGATGATCGTGGATCAGTAGAGAATAACTGGGCAGTACATCAGATTACTACCACTGCGAACTTTGCTCCTAAAGGGGCATCTTTCTCTTGGTTTGTTGGAGGTTTGAATTACCAGATAGAGCACCACTTGTTTCCACGTATCTGCCATATTCACTACAAAGACATTTCTAAAATCGTAGAGCAGACGGCTAAAGAATTTGGATTGCCATACCACAGTCAGGAGACTTGGTTTCAGGCGATATACAACCATGGAAAGTTGTTACGAACTTTTGCTAAAATAGATTAAGCAATTTCTTTTAACTCTTCCATTAGAGAGCCTCGATCTGAGTATTCTTTGTAGAGCAAACGAATGATTGACTGGGCAACTCCCTTTCGGCCATGCTTTTTTAAATGTAGTATAGCATCTCGCACTTTCACGGCTGCTGGACGGCCTAGGTAGTTTTCAAGGTAGTGTCTAATTACTTTTTTGTAAAGTTGCTCAGTTTCGATTATGCTTTCTTTGAAAAGTAATTTGTCGTAGCGACGAAGCAAATCCAGTGATAGACTTTCTGACAGATGATCCCTCAGCTCTGGAGTCATTTCTTCTAAGGCATAAACTTCTGCCATGGTTTTTATTTTCTCTACACGAGTTGGGAGCTCTTCTAGTTTTTCGAATAAATTACTTCTTTGTAGGGGCCATTTACTACCTGCTGATTCTTTTAGTATTTTGAAATAATTCAAAACCAAAGTTTTTAGAAATAGCTCTTGACTTAATTTTTGAACTAAAGCTTTTCTGTTCGTAGCATTATAGGCGAGTAGTAACTTTTCCTTTAGCTGGAGTTCTTCCTCTTCAGTCTTCTGAGTGAGTAACGCGAAATTACAAAGCTGTTCTAGCTGTGTCCAATGTTCCGTTTTTTCTGCTAATGAAATAGCTTGCTTTAGAACCTCTGGATGATTGATGTTCTCTTCCAGATAGCGTTGCAGCGCAGCTTCATTGTTCTGTAAATCAAAGAGTTGGATTTTGAAATTAACCAAGCCTGCAGATATTTCAGGATGCTTTTGGACAAATTTATCTTCGCTTTTTTCTTCAAAAACAGACAATAATTCAGCGGATCGTTCTTTTGTATTTGCCATTTCTAACAATAGTTCTCCGAGTGCCTGCCATAAGTCGTAGAAATAGTAAACCCGATTTTCTGCTTCTTCTATGATCAGGTTCCAAAGTTCGTTTTCTAATTCAGGAGCAAGCTCCGCCTTGGTAAGTTCTGTAAGTGTTTGAAATGATTTATCTATGGCTTTAATAAAAACGGATCGCTCCTCTGTGAGCAAAAGCATTGGAGAGAGCTGTGTAAGAATAGCTTCCGCAATTTCAAAAACGTCAGCATAGTGCTTTTTATACAGTGCTTCTTCCGCTTGCTGTAGAAAAGTATCTAAGACTTTATTAATGACCTTCCAGTCACTCTTGCTAATGGTCTTTCCAGGTTTTTTAACGGATTTTAAGATATTAGCTAGTGTTTCACTAATGGGTTCATTATCTGCTGTCCGAGGCAATAAGTAAGCAAACTGTGCTTTTAATAAAAGGCCAAACTGTCGGTCTTGACTAGCGTATTCCTTGATGAAAGATTTGAGCTCCTCAGCACTTACAAGGTCCAGGACGTAAGGGACTGTTATTCGCTTAGGAATTTTTTGTTCCTTTGGTTTTACCTTTTTTGTAGTTCTCTGCTTTTGCTTTTTGAGTAGTTCTAACAATAAGCTTACAACATGAGTGCAGTAATTCTTTTTATCTGAGTTCCCACACTCACAGGTGTGTGCTGTCACCCTTCCTTTTTTTAGCAGTACTTCTACTTCATAAGTATTTCCGGCTTCTTGAGCTAGGCCAATCCACAAATCTGAATCAGTTTCGACGATACCTGACAACCTATCTTCTTGCAAAAGCTGCTCAGCTTCTGCAATGATATCATCATCAATATGTAATTCTATTTTTGAAAGTGGGAAGGCCATCTTCAGTTACTGTAAATTTTGGGTTACGGATTTCTAACTTGTGAAGATAAGCAATATTATGGAATGACTAGAAAACCATCAAACTGCAGCCGCGTAATTCACTGCCGTCTAACCTACCCAAAACTTCGAAGCTTCCGTCTTCGTATACACGGCCCAGGTCATCTGTGGCAATAAAGCTACAAGTGTCCAGGTTGGCTAAGTCAATGACGTTTAAGACTCCCGTTTTTCCAGGGCTTACAATGTGGAATGGATCAGTGATTTCTCTACACAATATTTTTTTCGTCTGGCTAGGGTAGAAGAGACCATTTCCTTTGCTGTAAGACTGTGAAAGTAGTTCGGTCATTCCATATTCAGAGTGGATGTATTTTGTCTGAAATGCTTCGCAAAGGATTTTATGTAACTCCGGTCGGGTCATTTCTTTACGACGTCCTTTCATTCCTCCAGTTTCCATAACAACACAATTACGTAAGTCTATGGAAGTGCTCTCTGCAAAATCAAGTAGCGCGAAACTGACTCCGATTAACAAAGTCGGAATTTTTTCTTTTTGGCAAATAATGAGATGTTCTTCCAGTGCATCTTGATGATTCAGAAAAAAACCACTCTGTGGATACTTACTTTCTTTGATAAACTCCTGTACCATAAAAACCAAAGAGGAACCACTACGTTCTAGATAAGAAGGTAATAGACCAAAAATGCAAAAATCTTTTACTGGTCCATAGAATTGCTCGAATGCTCTCAGACTATTTTGTCTATACCATTTTTTATTTCTTAGATGGTGTTTGCTGGTAACTTGCCCTGTGGTTCCACTGCTGGTAAAGATTATAGGAGAAGACCAATTACCTGTTTTTATTTCATGCGTTTTAAAAAGGGAGATTGGTAAGTATGGAATTTGTTTTAGATTATTAATACGATCTGGATCAACGGCCAACAATTCTAAGAAGCGACCGTACAAAGGGTTATGATACGCTTGATAGCGAAAAGTAGAAAGGGCGACCTCCTGAAAGTTTTTTGTTAGGTCAGATCCTGCGATTAGATTTTGTAAATTTTCTCTATTCAAAGATTATTAGTTAGGTCCGTTTAATTACATCAAAAGTACTTTCTTTACTTCAATAAAAAGCAGTTATATTCGTTTAGAGTTTGTAAAGTTTTTAAGCTGTAACTCAAATAAAGCTAAAAAATATGAATTTTCGATCCACCATTTTTGTGCTCTTATTATTAGCCCTTGCATCCTGTCGTGATCCGCCTGACTATCCAGATGAGCCGGTGATTGAGTTTGTAAGTATGAGCAAGAATACGATGATTCAGTCTCCTCTTGCTGCTGCTGGAGATTTCGTTTTTGTGAATGTTAGCTTTACTGATGGTGATGGAAATCTGGGGAGCAATAACTTCAACGATTCTACCAGAGTGTATTATTCAGATATGAGATTTACTCCTGCATTACCTCAGCCACCGATTAGTATTCCGTTGATACCAGAGCTTGGATCTGGAAACGGGATCTCTGGAGATATCACCATTAAAATTCCTACAACTTGCTGTCTTTATCCAGGTGTTGGATTACCCTGCGAGCCTTTAGCTGGTTTTCCTACGGATACGGTGAGTTATGAAATATACATTTTGGATCGAGATGATAATAAATCGAACGTAATACAGACGCCACCTATCGTGTTGATTTGTCAATAAAGATCAGTTTGTCGAAAATATAATGGAGGTCCGTAGTGTTTTGCTGCGGGCCTCTTATGGTTTTGTTTATTCTGTAGGAATTGTAAAACTATTGTTAGAATAAATTATTCGCTTATGGGATTTGCTTCAGATGGTCAGACAAGTGTGCACTCGAATAGAAGACTTCAGGACTCCGTTAGGAGTAGAGTCTTTAAAGGAAATAGCTCTGTTTTGTTCAAAAGAAGTTTACCTAAACTTCAATTGGATGAAAAGGCAGATCGAAGAATTAAAAAAGAAATACGACGTAAGTTGGAAAAATATTTTCTGCTAATTGGAATTGGAACATCAATAATGTTACTGATGATCTATCTGTTTTCAAAAATATGAGAAAGAGAAGAAAAGGGTGGGGTAGTTCAGAAAGCCTGGTAAATAAAACATGAAAAAACAATTATCATCTCGTTGTAAAATTAATTGCAATTTCAATGCTTCCCCTAATTTGACGAATTATAAACAAACATGTTTTGAATCATTTCTTAGGTATCTTATAATGTCCGAGATATAAGGCATTTATACCAGACAATACTTTCAGGAACAATCCAGGAAAGTGTGTTTCACTTTACCAGGTCTTTCAAATACACGCTTCAGAACGAGATTATTCTTGTGCGAGTACCGCATAAATTTTATAGTAATTATAGAACTTATTCTTTTGAACTGCTACAAAGGTGCAGAAATTTATGTTAAAATTCAGCCTTTTCGACAATAAAAAAAATGTGAGTTACTAACAATATACTTACAAATAGAGGGCTTCTCTTTAGCTAGTTGCTTGATACTTAAAATTAATTAAGCTTCGTAAAAGCTTATTAATCAGACAGATTCAAACTGAAGTTTAGCCAAGCTACTGTATAATCCGTTCTCTTTTAGCGAAAGCTCTTCATGGGTTCCTTGCTCCACAATTTTTCCATTATCAAGAACAAATATAGTATCAACCTCCCGGATAGTTGCCAGACGATGTGCAATGATGATTGAAGTTCGACCTTTCATTAGTTTGTCCAGAGCATCTTGAACCAACTTTTCAGACTCTGCATCCAAGGAAGAAGTTGCTTCATCTAACAATAGTATTGCAGGGTTTTTTAGAATGGCTCTAGCAATGGCAATTCGCTGTCGTTGTCCTCCAGAAAGCTTCACGCCTCGCTCTCCAACAAGAGTATCTAATGTCTCAGGAAAGGTCTCAATAAATTCCCAAGAGTTTGATTGTTTAGCAGCAGCAATAACCTCTTCATCTGTTGCATCTTCTTTTCCGTAAAGGATATTCTCTCGAATGGTCCCACCAAAAAGAATGACCTCCTGTGGTACTAAAGACATACAATTTCTGAAATCCCTTAGGTCGTAATCATAAATACTTTTACCATCTACTTTTATATCGCCACCTTGTATGTCATAGAATTGAAGCAACAACTGAATGATCGTAGACTTACCAGCTCCAGAAGGGCCAACCAAGGCTACCGTATCTCCTGAGGCGATATTCAAATTGATACCATCCAAAATCTGACGATCCGGACGCGTAGGATATTTGAACTGTACATTCTCAAATTGTATATCTCCTTGGATGGGTAATTTATTCACCTGCTTGCCTTCAGATAAATCTATCTCACCTTCTGTACTTAGGATTTCGCGAACCCGCTCCGTTGCTCCAATTGCCCCTAGTAACTCTGGAAAGAAATTCCCCAAACTACCAATTGCTCCACCAATGATAAATGTATAAGCAACGAAGGAAACCAGTTTACCCGCAGTCAATGTTCCCGCAGCAACCATAACCGCCGCTTGCCAGATAATAAACATTAAAGCTCCAAACATCATCGTAACAATGAAGACCGTAAATAAAGCTCGAGACTGCGCATATTTCATTGCAATTTTTACCACTTTATCAATCGAAGAAGAATAACGACGTACTTCAAATAACTCATTGGAAAACGCCTTGACGATTTGAATACCTGTAATACTTTCGCCTAAGATAGAATTAGACTCAGCCAGTTCGTCCTGTCTCTCTTTTGATAATTTTCTAATGTAACGACCAAAGAAAATAGCAGAGATCACAACCACTGGAACGGTCAATAACATAATCAATGCTAGCTTAGGTGTCGTAATGACCATGAAAAGAATACCAACCGTTAGGATTATCAATTGTCGTATTAATTCTGCTAAAGTGATGGAAAAAGTAGTGTATAGTTTTTCTACATCAGCAGTCAGTCTACTAATTAAATCCCCTGTTTTTGTTTCTTCAAAAAAGGTAATCGGAAGCGAAATCATTTTTCTGTAAAGTGATCTTCTAATGTCTGCAATTCCTTTTTCAGAAACTTGTGCGAACAACATTACGCGCGTATATGACACCAGTCCTTGGACTAATAATACACCAGCCATGACCCAGCCAACCTGTGATAGAGAGAGATTGTATTTTGATTTTCCCTGAGCAATGTCTACCATTTCTCCGATGAGATAAGGAAAAATCATGAATACCAAAGAAGAGATAAATAGAAGGATCAGTCCAAAGAAAAAATGCCAGCGGTAGGGTCCTATGAATTCGAGGATCCGCAGTGCTTCCTTCATGGTCTCCTTATTCAGCTTTGGTTTAGGGAGATCGTCGTTAATATCATTTCGTCTTCTGCTCATAATATCATTTTGTAAAAAACAAAGCTACAGAATTCATAAACAAGTACATTAGGCAAAGGTTGAACTTTACATTGGTGTGATATAAGGAGGGGAGATTAGGTAGATGGGGTAGATAAGGATTTCCTTCTTTCGCAAACTAAGGAAATCCTTATCGACCTCATCTACCTTAAAAAAAACAGGTAAGCACCAATCGGCACTTACCTGTTCGAATATTCATGAGATTAAATTCAATTAGTAGACAAGTTACTAAAACATTTCCGTACCTGCAAAGTGGAAGTTACCTTCTATGTTTGCATTTTCGTCAGAATCAGCTCCGTGCACGGCATTTTCACCAATGCTTTTTGCATACAATGCGCGGATAGTCCCAGCTTCTGCTTCCGCAGGATTTGTAGCTCCGATCAACTTACGAAAATCTTCCACTGCATTGTCTTTTTCTAAAATTGCTGCAACGATAGGACCTGAAGACATGAACTCAACAAGCTCTCCGTAGAAGGGACGCTCTTTGTGAACAGCGTAGAATTCACCCGCTTTAGCAGGGGAGAGGTGCGTCTTTTTCATCGCTACGATTCTAAAGCCAGCTTTGTTCATCATTGCTAAGATAGCTCCAGTGTTTCCCGCTTTTACTGCATCGGGTTTGATCATTGTGAATGTTCTGTTACCTGACATTATTATGTTTATTTTTAATAATTAAAAAGTTTAATATGTTGTGATTCAACAGCTTAAGGGTTTACTTACAATAACGGCTGTCAAAAAACGCTGCAAAAGTAATTAACTGTAAGTATATAATTTTGATTTGAAGGATATTTTTTTCAATTTCGCAGACTAATTCAAAACCTAATGACGAACCTCAACGAACTCAAATCTTTACTCAATGTACCTAAGAACATTGTGCTTACCTCTCATCGAAATCCAGATGGAGACGCCATAGGCTCAACCCTTGGAATGAAGCACTTTCTCGATCAATTCGGTCATACGGTCCATTGTATTTTTCCTTCT